>NZ_JAINZO010000002.1:1071447-1428596 GCF_020179605.1 Geomonas agri | reverse complement strand
GTACACCGAGCACATACCACCCTGGCCTGGGATCCGCCAATGCTGAAGTTTCGCCATCTACACACAGCTCCAATTGGTTCACGTCCGACATTTACAACTCCTGAGCTAATGGCCAACTTAATGCAGTGCCACGGCAACCTTGGGAAAGGGGCCGGCCGCCGCCAAGGCCCTGCCGAGCCAGGCGATGGTCTGGCCAAGATGCTCCATGTTGTGTAGAGCCTCCTCATCGCCTCTGACCTCCTCCGGAAGACACCCTACGCCCAGGTTCCAGTACAGGGAACCGGGGACGATCATTGAGGAGGTGAGGTACATGTGGTTAATGGTGTCGAAAACGTGTGTCCCACCACCGCGGCGCACCGCCACCACCGCGGCGCCGATCTTCCCGCTAAAGGCGCCGCCGTTTGCCAGGGCAACAAAGCCGGCCCGGTCGATGAGAGCCTTCAGCTCGGAGGTGACATCTGCGAAGTAGGTCGGCGAGCCGAGGATGATCGCGTCGGCGGTGAGCATCTTCTCGATGTACTGGTTCATGGCGTCGTTCTCGATGGCGCACTTGCCGTTTTTCCGTTCGACGCACTGCATGCAGGCTACGCAGCCCCGCAGCGGTTTCCCGCCGATCCGCAGATACTCCGTATCCCAGCCGGCAGCCTTCAGAGGTTCAAGGGTTTTCTTGAGCAGGATTTCCGTATTGCCGCCCGGTCTTGGGCTGCCGTTTATTGCAATTGCTTTCATTTCGCTGTCCTTTGACTTGTTGTTCAGAATGCCATCCGCATGATATTAAGTGCCTCGTCCTTACCAATAGTGCTCAGGATGCCGAGTTTCCCGTTTTCCACAGCCTTCTCTGCCATCGCTTCAAGGTCGTCTTCCTTGACGCCTGCCTCGCGCAGGTTTGCCGGCATCTTGATGGCCGAGTAAAAAGCTTCCAGCTTTTTGACGCCTTCTTCTGCCGCTTTGGCATCGTCGTCCTCACGGACCTCCATGACATTACGGGCGAATTTCGCGAAGACCGGCAGGTGCTCAGGAGTGGTACTCATGGTGTGACGCATCCAGGCAGGCGTCAACAGCGCCAGGGTGACGCCATGGGTCATGTCGTACATGCTGGAAAGCTCGTGCCCCATGCCGTGCAGCGGGAAGGGGAATCCCGGCTTGCCGAGCACAAACTGGAATCCGGCCAAGGCCATGGAACTGGCCCACATGATGTTTGCACGCGCGTCATAGTCGTTGGGATTAGCCAGAATCTTCGGGGCCTCCTCCAGCACCGCCTTCATGACCCCCTCGTTCATACGGTCCTGAACCTTGGCTCCGACCTCCGGGGTAAAGTATTGTTCCATCAGGTGACAGAGGATGTCCGCGACGCCGGCCATGGAATGATACTCCGGGACGGTGTAGGTGTACTCGGGGTCGAGGATGGAGAACTTGGGGTTGAGCAGAGGGTGCAGGACGACCTTTTTCTTGTGATCGTCGCCAACGGTGATGACACCACCCATATCCAGTTCCGAGCCGGTTCCTGCCATCGTCAGAATGGTCGCCAGAGGAGCTACGGCAGCGATCTTGGACGAGATGCCTGATTCGTCGACAAAGAGATCCGTCACCGGACCATCGTATTTCACGCCGGCGGCAATTGCCTTGCAGGCGTCCAGGGTCGATCCGCCTCCCACGGCCAGGATGAAATCGCAACCGTTTGCTCGATAGACTTCGATCCCTTCTTCCACGCTTTCGATCCGCGGGTTCGGCTGAATCCCGCTCAACTCCGCATGGGCGAGACCGGCTTTGCGAAACTGCTCGAGGATTACTTCGTAGATGCCGTTTTGCTTGATGCTCCCGCCGCCATACGCCAACAGCGCCTTTGAGCCCCCATGGGCCTTAATGGTCTCGCCGAGGATCTCGATTTGCCCTTTGCCGAAGTAAGCGGTGGTGGGAATGCTGAAAATGAAATTTTTCACGTTCGTTCTCCTAAAAGGTTACGTAAATTCGGAAATGAAGAGTCGCCTGTTTGTGATGGGCTGCGCACCCTGCGCTCACTTCGGCGCGAGGTCGCCGTACCAGTAAGAGGCTGTGACCCCGCCGTCCATCAGGAAATCGCTGCCGGTGATGAAGGTACCATCCGGACCCATCAGCAGCGCACCGACCGCCCCCACCTCATCCGGGGTTCCGGCACGCCCGGCGGGAGAGAGTTCGATCATCCTGCGGTAGCCCTCGCCACGCGGACCGGTGAGTTCGTCATTAGCAAGAGGAGTGATAATGATGCCCGGGCTTATCGTGTTGACCCGTGCGCCACGCTTGCCCCACCGCACGGCCTCAGCCATGACCCGCAGCGAGTTGCCACGTTTGGAGATCTGGTAGGCGTGGAGCGGGTCAGTCACCTGGTCCGGTTGGAGCATCGGCAGAGCGAGCAGCTCCTCGGTAGGGGTTGTCGCCAACGCCTTGTTCTGCTCAGGCGTCAGAGCCGGGAGGCGGTGTCCAGATTGGGAAGCGATTACCACCCCTGCACCGCCAGGCTCGATCACGTTGCCGAATTCCTCTAGCACCAGCGCCGTGCCGTACAGATCGACCTTGAGGATGGTAGACGGTGCGGCTTGAGAGGGGGAAACACCAGCTGCATGAATGACACCTGAAACCGGCCCGATCGCGGTGGCCGTCTCGACCAGGGTGTGAACCGAGTGACGCGAGGATACGTCGACGATTGCGGTGCTCACGTCGTATCCGGCATCGCCGAGGACCTTCGCAGCAGCCTCGACATTATCCTGGCGCAGATCGGCCAGCAGGACGTGCTTGCCGACGCTGACCCGTCGCGCTATCGCCTGGCCAATCGATCCGGCACCGATTACAACGATTACGTTCTTCATAAGTGGCTCCTTTCTTAACCAAGTCCTTTGGCAGGACGCCTCTGCTATTGCTCCGAAAGAGAGAGCAGTTCTTTGGAGAGACGGTCTCCCTGGACGGCGATGCCAGCAAGCCGCCTTTCGATCTCCTGCAGGTCGGTCGGCGTCAGCTCCAGGTCTGCGGATTTGATGTTGTCCTCGATGTATTCGAGTTTATCCATACCAGGAATGGGTATGATAAACGGCTTTTGGGCCAGCAGCCACGCCAGCGCGATCTGCACCGTAGAGACCCCTTTGCCGCGGGCAATTTCGTTTAGCATCTCCACCAGGGGCATGTTGGCTTTCATCGCTTCCCGTGTGAAACGGGGGAAGGTGGCCCGCAAGTCGGTAGCACTGTCGAACTCGGTGTCGGGGGTGATGGCACCGGTCAGAAAGCCAGTGCCGAGAGGGCCCCAGGGGACGAAGCCAATCCCCAACTCCTCGCATACCGGCAGGACCTCGGCTTCCGGCTCGCGGGTCCAGATGGAATACTGATTCTGCACTGCGGCCACCGGCTGCACAGCGTGAGCGCGGCGAATGGTCTCGGCTCCTGCCTCGGAAAGACCGAAGTGCCTGACTTTCCCTTCGCGGATCAGCTCCTTTACTGCCCCGGCCACATCCTCGATCGGCACGTTCGGGTCGACCCGGTGTTGGTAGAACAGATCTATGTAGTCCGTCTTTAGCCGCTTCAGCGAAGCATCCGCGACCTTTTTGATATGTTCCGGACGGCTGTTGAGGCCGTCTTCCTCGGAAATCATGCCGAATTTCGTGGCAAGGATTACCTCCTTGCGGAACGGCTCAAGCGCATGGCCGACCAGTTCCTCGTTTGTGAAAGGGCCGTACGCCTCTGCGGTGTCAAAGAAGGTAATGCCTTTTTCGTATCCGGCGCGGATCACCTTGACGCCTTCGCTGACGCCTACTGCTTTGCCGGTACCGAAGCTCAGGTTCATGCAACCCATGCCGATGGCGGAAACTTCAAGGCCACTGTTGCCCAGTTTGCGTTTTTTCATGCTGTCCTCCGTTCGGGTTTCGCTGCGATCTCGTTATGGTGAGATCGTAACACCCGTTCAAGCAAAGGAGGTAGTTTGATCCTGTCTGATTTTTGCCTGATCGTCCGGCAGCTTCAAAAAAGAGATTCTACAGGCGGCGCGTGATGCGAAAGCAAGGTTGGCGGGGTGTTGTGCACAGAATAGATAAATGGCAGAGACAACGTAGAGCTCGAATAGACGTCGGATCTCATACGCGAGGTACAGGCTTGCCCATTGGCCCGAGAGGCAGGGGCCGCGGTTGACGGGGTGGCCGGAACATCTCCGCGTCGATGAAAGTTCTTTCCTAAGCAAAAAAAAGGGGCTGGGCACGTGCGGGTGTCCAGCCCCTTCTCGCGATTCTGATGATCTTGTCAAGTTTAGGCGGCGACAGAAGTCTGCCGCAGTCTGTTGATGTCTCTCAAGGGAGGGGCACCGAACAAACGGCCGTACTCCCGGCAAAACTGCGACGCGCTCTCATAACCCACGTTGAACGCTGCCGTTGTTGCATCGACGCGCTCAGCCAGCATTAGGCGCCGCGCCTCGTTCAGGCGCAGCATTTTCTGGTACTGCAGCGGGCTCATGGCGGTCAGGGTTCGAAAATGATGGTGGAATGTCGAGGTGCTCATGTTGACTTTGGTCGCCAAATCTTCGATCCGCAGGGGGTGGCTGAAATTACCCTTCAACCAATCGATCGCACGGGCGATCTGACTGCCCTGGCTGCCTGTAGACGCTATCTGGCGCAGCCGCTCTCCCTGGTCCCCCGTCAGGAGGCGGTAGATGATCTCCCTCTGGATGACGGGCGCCATAATGGGTATATCCATCGGATCGTCAAGCAGCGCAATCATCCGCCTGAAGGCGTCTACCAGTTGCGGCGTGACCTCGCCGGTTGCCATACCCCGGCTGGTATGCTGGGTGCGCGGCTTGGGGAGGTTTGAGTCGAGCATCAGTTGGGAAACCTCGCGCAGGTCGAGCTTCAGCCTGAGCCCCAGGTAAGGTTTCTCGCGGCTCGCCTCGGTTACCTGAACCAGCGTGGGCATATGAATGGCCGTGATTAGGAAGTGCTGGGCGTCATAGACCAGGGATTCATCACCAAATTTCACGACCTTCGCCCCCTGGGTCACCAGGCAGACGCTAGGCTCGTATAACCCGCTTATCGGCTCCGTTGGTTCCTGTCGTCTGAAAAGGGCAAGATCCGGAATCGCAGTAATGTGCAACTCTCCCTGTTCGGTCCATCGAGCAATGGCCTCGTTTAAAGACTCCATCCCCTTTTCCATAACGTCCTCCACTTTCACCAATTTATTTAGGCATTTACTGCTCTTAAGCTGAACACCATGCTACTCTACCCATAATTGGCTTTCAACCTTTTCCCCCTCTCCAGGAGAATCAGGCAAAAATACAGCAGAATCGGGATAACGTCCGGTGGTTTCCCTGAGGTAGTATTTGCCAACACCAAGGGTGTGATCAGAAAGGCGGCTTTCGAGGCAGGCAACGCAGCATCGTCCGCGTTTGCTTGCTCCTAGTCGCACTATCCGAAATCGGAAAGGAAGGTCCAAATGAGCAAGGAAAAAAGTTTGATAGCCTATTACTCGCGTGCCGGCAATAACTATGTCGGGGGTAATATTGTGAACCTACCGGTGGGAAACACCGAGGTTGCTGCTGGCATCATTCAGCAACTTACCGGTGCCGCAATGTTCAAAATCGACACCATCAAGCAGTATCCCGCCGACTATCACGAGACGACGGAGGTTTCCAAGAAGGAACTGCGACAGAATGCCCGGCCAGATCTCTCCGCGCATCTCGAGGACATCTCGGAGTACGGCGTCATCTATCTGGGGTACCCCAACTGGTGGGGGACCATGCCCATGGCGCTCTTCACTTTCCTGGAAGAGTACGACTTCTCGGGGAAGACCATCATCCCGTTCTGCACCCACGAAGGCAGTGGCATGGGGCGCAGCGAGAAAGATATCCAGGAACTATGCCCCGCGGCAACGGTGTTGAGGGGACTTTCCATCGTAGGCGGTAGCGTTCGGACTGCAGAGGGACCGATCCGAAAATGGCTGGGCCTACTGTAAAACTCGGGTCACAGCATGGGAAGCATGAATCTATTCTCCGTCGTATAGTGCGCTCTCCTATGAATCGGGAACAGGTTGATCTAGCGGCCCTTATCTCTGATGAAAGTAAACATTTTGTCCCTATCATTCTAATGGTAGGACTAAAGCACCCGTTCACCTGCGCCCCAATAGTGTCTGATCTAAGAGCATCCAGCGTTGCCATTTCGATCCACTTGTATCCTCAACGATCCACTTATGCCTCTTACCCACATCCAATCTCGGGCTTCACATTCGCCCGCGCTTGACTTACGAAAAACTTACGAGTATTCTCGCTTTCCTGATCAGGCGAGCATCAGCAGAAGCGACGCTACCGATAGTGAGTAAGGGACGAGGGTCTGGAGGTGGGCATGACACCTAAACAGAAGAGGGTGCTTGATTTCATACTGGTGTTCGTGAACGAGCATGGGTACCAGCCTTCGCAGATGGAGATCGCGCAGGGGTGCGGGTTTGAGTCGCTCGGGACGGTTCAGCATTACCTTCGGTCGCTGGAGCGGCATGGGTACCTGGCGAGACAGGCTAATGCAAAGAGGGGGCTGCAGTTGACGGCAAATCCCCCCTGTCCCCCTTTTGCAAAGGGGGGGACGCGTGCCGACCATTCAACCGCTAAAGGAGTGACAGGTCTCGCTTCCGCCTTTGCAGAGGGGGATATGCTTGCGGCCAACAGCCTTGCTGAGGGTGGGACGGGGCTCACCCTCGCAACGAGAGAATCGGTCCCGGCGGGGACGTTTGCACAGGGTGGGAATGTAAGCTTCCTGGAACTGCCGTTGGTGGGGATAGTGGCGGCAGGGAAACCGGTGCACGCCTATGAATTGGCGGACGCCATCGAGGTCCCTTCCGCCATGGCCGGACCGGGTAACGTGGTCTACGAGGTGCGGGGGGATTCCATGGTGGAGATGGGAATCATGGACGGCGACTACGTGGCGGTACACCCCCAGTCGGTAGCGGAGAACGGCCAAACGGTGATCGCGGAGGTGAACGGCTCGATCACCATCAAGAAGTACCTGCGCAAAGGGAACACGATCCAGCTGCTGCCGGCCAACTCGGCGATGAGCCCCATCACGGTTACCGAAGAGGACGAGTTTCACATCAGGGGAGTGCTGGTGGGCTCCATGAGGTTTTATCGCAAGTGGAACGGGAAATCCTCCACATAACGGTGCCGGCTTTTCCCATCGCACTGGCGCGGGTGGTGCACTCACACCTGCGCGGGCGCCCGGTGGCGGTGGCTCCGCTTAACTCGGAACGCGCGCTGTTACAGTCGGTTTCGTCGGAGGCTGCCGCCGAGGGGGTGCACGTGGGGACGCCGATCTATCACGCGCGCAGGTCCTGCCCTTCGCTCGTCGTGATCGCGCCGGATCCGCACCTGATGGCCAAGGGAAGCCAAGCGCTCACGGAGCTCTCGGCGGAGTTCACCCCGATGGTAGAGCCAGCAGCGGGACGGGTCTTTCTGGATGTGACTGCGTCACGCAGGCTGTTCGGCCCGGCGCGCGACGTTGCGGCACGGCTGGAAAAATCGATAGCCGGAGAACTCGGCTTGGAAGCCATGGCCGGTGCGGGGGGGAACAAACTGGTCTCGCGCGTGGCGGCGGACGTGATGCAGGAGCCCGGGGTGTACGACGTATTTCATGGCGCGGAACGGCACTTTCTGGCTCCCTTCCCGGTGTCGGTTCTGCCGGGCGTGGGGGAGTCGCGGCAGACTCTTCTCTTCCAGGATCTCAACCTGAAACTGGTCCAAGAGGTCGCGGCGCTCTCGGTGCCGCAACTGCGGCTGGCCGTGGGTCCCTTCGCGCCACTCTTGCACGACCGGGCCTGCGGCATCGACCGATCACCGGTGCAGCCGCCGCGCATGTCGACGGAGATCGTCGAGGAAGGGCTCTTGGAGC
Organism: Geomonas agri; assembly: GCF_020179605.1. Taxonomy (NCBI): domain Bacteria; kingdom Pseudomonadati; phylum Thermodesulfobacteriota; class Desulfuromonadia; order Geobacterales; family Geobacteraceae; genus Geomonas; species Geomonas agri. Next base: position 1,420,719 of record NZ_JAINZO010000002.1, on the reverse strand, counting down.
AGGAAGAGAACGATGACGCCATCTTGCTTTCGGAGCTGTTGCGGCTGGTGGAGGGGTGCGGGCTGAGGCTGCGGCGCCTGCGCAAAGGGGCGCGCAAGATCACGCTCTCGGTGATGTATGCCGATGGGGTCACGCAACAGGGAAAGAAGATACTGCCGGTGCCGACGTCGCTGGACCTACCGCTGCTGGCGGCCGTGGAGGAGCTCTTTTTCGCTACCTGCAAGAGGCGTCAGCGGGTCAAGGGCTTGCGGCTCAGCTGTGATCAGGTAGCGGAGGATGCCGGGCAGATGGATCTGTTCGCGGCCGCGCCGGCTGAAGTATCGAGGAAGGAGAACGACCTCCAGGAGACGCTAGATCTGCTCAGGGAAAAACACGGCAAGAACGTGGTGCGCTGGGGCAAGGGGCTGGCGGTGCGCCGGGAAGTAACACTCGCCAGCGAAACGCCGCCGGAGTGGGATCCGGAGCAGAACAAGTTCATGACGGTTACTAAAAACTAAGGCATGAACAGGGATAAAGGGGATAAAAGGGATAACGGCAAAAACCAGGCTTCTGGTTAACATCTAACGGCCGGTTCCAAAACTTCCCCCTCCCTGGCCCTCCCCCTCCGGGGGCGGGAACATGCATTCATCCCTCGTGTCCCCTTTATCCCTGTTAATCGGGTCTCCTGATGTTCGTCCATCTCCACGTACATTCTTCCCTCTCCCCCAACTGGGGGGTGCTGTCGCCAGAGGCGCTGTGCGCGGAGGCGGCGCGGCTGGGATTCGACACGCTCGCCCTAACCGACCGCAACGGGCTCTACGCGGTGCCACGATTCCTCGATGCCGCGCGCGAGGCGGGCATCGCCCCTATCATCGGCACCGAAGCGGTGACTGAGCAGCACCGCGCGGTGCTCCTGGCGGCCGACCAGGACGGCTACGCCAACATCTCGCGGCTCCTCTCGGACCTGCACTGCGACAAGTCGTTCGACCTCTGCCACGCACTCACCCGCTACCGGCACGGGATTGTCGTACTCAGTGACGACCGGCGCCTGCTGTCTGAGTTGAAGCGGGTCTCGGCGGAGGGGCTTTTCGTGGAGTTGTCGCCGGGGCACGATATGCACCGGGCACTCGCGATAGCACGGGAACTGAAGCTGCCGGCAGTGGCGACGTCGCGAGCGCTCCTGCGTACTGCTCTCCCGCATCCAAGGGATGGTGAGAATTCATTCGCTGACGACGCCCTCACCCCGCCCCTATCCCGGGGGGAGAGGGGGAATGGGAACGTGGGACAGTCATCACGGTCCAGGGGGGATGTCAGCGACTTCCACCTGCACCGGGTGCTACGGGCGATCGACCTCAATACGAAACTGTCCCGGCTGACGCGGGAGCAGACGTGTTCGGAGTCGGATGCGCTCTACGACGCATTTCAGATGGCGGAGTTCTTCCCGCACTGCCCGGAGGCGCTCCAAAACTCGCGGCGCATCGCTGACATGTGCCGCAGGGAGTGGGACTTCTCCCGCACCATCTTCCCGGCATTTCGCGGGCTGGGCAACGACGACGCCTTTACGACGCTCAACCGTCGCGCGCGCGAGGGGGCGCTCTGGCGCTACGGCTCCATCGCGCCCAACGTGGAGGCGCGCCTGCAGAAGGAGCTGGCCATCATCCGCGACAAGGGGTTCGCCCACTACTTCCTGGTGGTGGAGGAGATCACCCGGCAGTCACAACGCACCTGCGGCCGGGGCAGCGCGGCGGCTTCTTTGGTCGCCTACTGCCTCGGCATCACCCACGTCGACCCCATCCGCCACAACCTCTTCTTCGAACGCTTCCTGAACGAAGGGCGCAGCGACCCGCCCGACATCGACGTGGACTTCCCCTGGGACGAACGCGACGCCATCCTCGACTTCGCCTTCGCCCGCTACGGCGCGAAACGCGCGGCGATGGTCGCGAACCAGGTGGGCTTCAAGGGGAGATCAGCCGTGCGCGAGGTGGCCAAGGTCTACGGGCTGCCGGATTTCGAGATCAAGGAGATGACGGAGCGCATTTCGGGATTCTGGCGTGCGGAGCAAAGCGCGGCGGCAATGGCAGGGCACCCGCTGTTCCAGGGGGAAGCGCTCTCCCAGGACTGGCAGGAGATCGTCGCCACGGCGCGCCACCTGAACGGCCAGTTGCGCCACCTCTCGCTGCATTGCGGCGGCCTGGTTATCGTGCCGGACGAGATCCGCAGGTACGTGCCGGTGGAGATTTCGCATAAGGGACTGCCGCTGATCCAGTGGGAGAAAGACCAGGCGGAAGACGCCGGGCTGGTGAAGATCGACATATTGGGCAACCGGTCACTGGCGGTGATCCGAGATGCAATGGCGGCGGTTAAGGCACAAAAGGGAATCGAGATCGACTACGCAAGCTGGCGCCCGCTGGAGGACGAGAGGACGCAAAGCCTTATGCGCCGCGGTCTCACCATCGGCTGCTTTTACCTCGAGTCCCCATCGGTACGACTGCTGTTGCGAAAAATCTGGAGTTCGACTGCGCCTCGGGAAACGTTCGATATCGATCTGTTCGAGGTGCTGGTGCAGGCCTCCTCCATCATACGGCCGGCGGCAAACAGCTTCATCCAGGAATACGTGGCCCGCATGCAGGGAAAGAAGTGGGCGCACCTGCACCCGCTCCTGAAGCCCGTCCTGGGCGAGACGCTGGGCATCGCCATCTACCAGGAGCAGATCACCCAGATCGCCATGGAGCTCTCGGGTTTCTCGGCCAGCGAGGGGGACCAGCTCAGGAAGGTGATCACCAAGAAGCACCGGGGCAAGCGGCTGGAGGATTTCCGGGCCAAGTTCATGGCGGGGGGGGAAGAGCGCGGCGTCACCGTGCCGGTGCTGGACGCGATCTGGGACCAGATCCTCTCTTTCGCCGGTTACTCCTTCTGCAAACCGCATTCGGCGAGTTACGCCCTGTTGAGTGCCAAGGCGGCGTACATGAAGGCCAACCACCCGGCACAATTCATTGCGGCGGTCATCTCTAACCAGGGTGGCTATTACTCGCCCTTCGCCTATATCTCGGAGGGGCGCCGGCTGGGGCTCACCATCCTGCCGCCGGACATCAACGAGAGCGACTATCACTACATCGGCTTCGAGAAATCGCTGCGGATCGGGCTGATGCAGATCGACGGGCTGACCCGGGAGGGGGCACAGCGCCTGCTCAAGGAGCGCCGCGAACGGGGAGCGTTCACGTCGTTCCGGGACTTCCTGCACCGGGCCAACGTGCAGCGGGCGGACGCAGAGCGGTTGGTGAAGGCCGGTTGTTTCGACGTTCAGGAGGGTGAACAGAGGCGGCCGGCACTGTTGTGGGAACTGCTCCATTTCCAGCAGGAGGCGACGGCACTCCTTTTCGAACAGAAGACCGAGCTCCCCACGCCGCCCCCCTACGACGCCGACACGGTGTTAAGGCAGGAGGTGGAGGCGCTCGGCTTCCTCGCCTCGCGGCACCCGCTCGCCCTGTACAAGGCCCAGTGGCAGCGGCACCGGCCCATCAAGGCATCGGAACTGATCAAGCATTCGGGGAAGTGGGTGACCATGGTGGGGTGGTGGATCACCACCAAGGCGGTAGAGGACAAGCACGGCCGCCCGATGGAGTTTGTTTCCTTCGAGGATGTGACGGCAATCTTTGACGCAACCTTTTTCCCGGACGTCTACGCACGCTTTTGCCGTAAGCTCTCGCAGCGCCGCCCCTACCTGTTGAAGGGGGTAGTCGAGGAGGAGTTCGGCGTGGCGACGCTCAGGGTGAAGTGGGTCGGCTTTCTGGACGGCTGAATACGATGACCGCCGGGGCCGGCGCGTCGGGATCCTGCAGTTCGGCAACGCCTGCCGCGGCAGTCCCGGTCAGCAGTGGAACATAAACGTTGAGGGTGGTCCCCACGCCGGGGGTACTGTCGATTTCGACATACCCCTCGTGCTGCTTGACAATGCCGTAGACGATGGCGAGGCCAAGGCCGCTCCCCTTGCCTACTTCCTTGGTGGTGAAGAATGGTTCCAGCACGTGCGCCTTGGTCGCCTCGTCGATCCCGGTACCGGTGTCCGTGACCGAAATCACGGCGTAGCGCCCCGGTCTCCCATACCCGCGCTGGTCGACCCACTCCTCGTTCATCTCCATTGAGCTGGTACAGATAGTTAGTGTGCCCCCGTCAGGCATGGCGTCGCGTGCGTTGTTGACCAGGTTGGTGATCACCTGGTCCATTTGGCTGGAGTCCGCCACGACTGCCAGTTTCTCTGGCGAAAGTTCGATGCGCAGCGTGATCTTCGACGTCACCAACCGGCTCACGATCTTGCGCAGGTTGGCGACCACCTGGTTCAGGTTGACCGGCTCGGGATGGTTGACCTGCTTGCGGCTGAAGGCGAGCAGCCCTTGGGTCAGCGAGGCGGCCCGCTCGGCCGCATTCAGCACCTGCTCCAGGTACTCCTGGGCCGGGTCGTCCCTCTTCAACTTCATCTGAGCTAACGCTACGAATCCCATCATGCCGGTGAGCAGGTTGTTGAAGTCGTGGGCGATGCCACCCGCGAGGACCCCGACCGATTCCATCTTCTGGGATTGCCGGATCTGCTCGGACATGCGCCGCTCACGCTCGAGGTGGATGGCGTTGCGCAGACTCATACCGATCACCGGGGCGATGCCGGTCAACAGGCTCAGATCGCTCTGCATCAGAGGGCGCTGCGACTTCTTGTTGTCCACCGCCAGGACTCCCAGCACCTCGCCATCCCAGGCGATGGGACAACAGATGAAGGAGCGCGCCTCCAGTTCCTGCGACAACACGACGCTGCGCCGCGTGTGCAGGTATGCCACCTCCGCAAAGTCGCTCACGAACCGGCTCTGGTTTTCACGGAAGCAGGTGACGAAGACGCCCTGGGTGTCCGGCGCAGTCAGGTCAAAGGATGTTTCGAGGAGCACTTCCCGTTGTGCGTCGGTATAACCGTAGCCGGTGCTGAAGGTCAGGCGCGACTTCCTGGCGTCGGCGAGCATGATGATGCAGCGGTCGTAGTTGAGCCGCTTCTCGATCACCTTGATCACGTTTTCCAGCACGTCCTTGATCCCCGCCTGCGTGCTGAGTGCCTGGCCGACCTCGTTGACCATGCGGGCGTTGTTGTAGTTGACGCCCATCTGCGCGACTATCTGCTCGGTCGATTCCTTCACCTGGTCCAGCGCGGTGACGATTTCCCGCGTTTCCATCAGCTGGGCCACGTAAGAACTACCGAGGGCGAGGAAGGCAAGGGCGGCAAGAAACTGCACCGGATGGCCCACCAGTCCGAAGTGCAGCAACAACGCGTAGACGATCAAGGCGAGAGGGATCAGCCGATTCCTGAAACTGCGCACTTTGGCGTACAACGTTTTTTTCCAGGAGACGATGTAACGGCAGCACTCCCCCCCCTGGAAGATGCACTCGTTGTGCTCGATCTCGGGGGGGTGATAGTTGAACAGCATCACCACCGCCTCGAACATGCCGATGCGGTTCTCGCACTGGAAAGGCTGTTCCTCGACACCCTCGTGGGGCACGAAGGTGATCTCCACTTTGTTGTCGGCCAGTTTCGCTGCGGTGTAGTTCCCGGACCTACTGAAATTGCAGGAACACTTACCGATGGCAAGAAGTGTATTGGCCGGGCCGATCAGCCCCAGGGTGTACTTCATCATCATGCCGTGGGCGGCGGACGACGCGGCGTAGCGCCCCCCCTCCCTGGAGATGTCGGCCCCCACCATCTGGGTCATCCGGGCGTGGAAGCGGTCCACCTGGCGCTGGGTAAGCCAGTGTCCCTCGTCGCTCACTTCGTACGGGGTTATTTCCGCGTAACGCAGCAGTTCCGGCACGTCGACGTGCGGATACTTCTTCTGCAGCAGGCTGACGAAGATACTGATGATCTTGCTGTTGTAGAGTGGTTGGTCGTCGATGGACAAGGGTGGCTCCGACTTTAGGTGCGACAAAGGAGGCCTCAATACTTACATGGCCATTGTGCATCTATCGGATAAATCTGGGGATGCTTTAGGGATTGGTTGGGATTTGGATGGGGCAGCAGGGGGGGGGCTTTATAAAGAAAAAGGCCCGGCTCCCTTGCGGGGCCGGGCCTTCTCGTTTCGTCTCTGTAGTGGTCCTAGTCGACCGACTTCCTGAGGAAGGTCGGGATATCGTACTGGTCCTCGTCGTCCATCAGGAAGCTGCGCTGTTGCCTGGTGGCTTCACGCTCCTGCTTGGCGCGGATGTAGGTCGGGATCTCGCGGTTCACTTCGGGCTGCGGCTTGACCAGGGTGCTCACGTTCTTGATCTCGTGACGACCTTTCTCGAGGTCGAAGCGGTCGCCGAAGCCGGTGGCGATGGCGGTGACCTTGATGGTCTCACCGAGGTTTTCGTCGATGACCAGACCGACGATGATGTTGGCGTCCTCGTGCACCTTCTCGTGGATCACCTTGCTGGCCGCGTCGAACTCGTCCATGGTCATGGAGGAGGACCCGGAGATGTTGACCAGGACGCCCTTGGCTCCCGAGATGTCGATGTCTTCCAGCAGCGGGCTGGAAATGGCTTTCAGAGCGGCGTCAACGGCGCGGTTCTCACCGTTGCCCAGGCCGATACCCATCATGGCCATGCCGCGCTCGCTCATGATCGACTTGACGTCGGCGAAGTCGACGTTGATCAGGCCGGACTGGGTGATCAGGTCGGAGATGCCCTGCACCGCCTGGCGCAGCACGTCGTCGGAAGGCTTGAAGGCGTCCAGGATGGACATGGACTTGCCGGCCAGACCGAGGAGCCTGTCGTTGGGGATGACGATCAGCGAGTCGACGTGCTTCTTGAGTTCCTTGATGCCGTCCTCACCCTTGGCCAGGCGCTGGCGCCCTTCGCGGGTGAACGGCTTGGTGACCACGCCCACGGTGAGCGCGCCCTGCTCGCGGGCGATTTCCGCGATGATCGGGGCGGCGCCGGTGCCGGTGCCACCGCCCATGCCGGCGGCTACGAAGATCATGTCGGCACCGTTCAGTGCCTCGGTGACCTTGTCCTTGTCCTCAAGTGCGGCGTCGCGGCCGACGTTGGGGTTCGCGCCAGCACCGAGACCCTTGGTGAGCTGGGTTCCGATCTGTATCTTGACCGGCGCCTTGGACATCCTGAGCGCCTGTGCATCAGTATTGGCAACGATGAAATCGACCCCTGCGATGCCCACAGTCATCATGGTGTTGACTGCGTTCCCGCCGGAACCACCAACGCCTATTACTTTTATCTTCGCAGTCTGGTCGATACTTTCATCGAAATGAAACATGAACTACCCCCCTTATTATCGCGCCCCCCGGCGGCGGCAAAAATATTAGCCGGTTTTATACTACGTTTGCCCCGATAATGGAAGCCCTAAAACACTATATGTTGTGTTTTTTTAGAAGAACTCGCCAAACCACTCCTTCATCCTGCGGCTCACCCGGCGGAACACCGTCTCGTCACTTTGCTGGGTCGGGAACTCGTGCACACCGACATTCTTGGAGCCGTAGACCACCAGGCCCACGCCGGTGGCGTAAACCGGTGAATTCACGACGTCGGTGAGGCCGCCAATGCGCTGCGGCAGGCCGCGACGCACCGGGAGATTGAAGATCTGCTCGGCCAGTTCCGGCATCCCTTCCAAGATGGTGGAGCCGCCGGTGATGACGACGCCCGAGGCGATCATGTCCTCGAGGCCGCTCTTCACGATCTCGCGGTTCACCAGGGTGAAGATCTCCTCGACGCGCGGCTCGAGGATTTCGCAGAGGAGCTGGCGGGAGAGGATGCGCGGCTTGCGACCGCCCACGCTGGGGACCTCGATGGTCTCGTCCTTGCCGACCAACGAGGAGAGGCAGCAGCCGTACTTCTGCTTGATACGCTCGGCTTCGGCCATGGGGGTCCTGAGGCCGACGGCGATGTCGTTGGTGAGGTGGTTGCCGCCCAGGGAGAGCACGGAGGTGTGCTTGATGGCGCCGTCCACGAAGATGGCGATGTCGGTGGTGCCGCCGCCGATGTCCACCAGCGCGACGCCCAGTTCCTTCTCGTCGGCGGAGAGGACGGCCTCGGAGGAGGAGAGCTGTTCGAGGACGATGTCGGCGACCTCAAGCCCGGCGCGGTTGCAAGACTTGACGATGTTCTGGGCACTGGCGACGGCGCCGGTGACGATGTGCACCTTGGCCTCCAGCCTGACGCCGCTCATCCCCAGCGGCTCGCGGATGCCGTCCTGGTCGTCGATGATGAATTCCTGGGGGAGGATGTGGATCACTTCGCGGTCCATCGGGATGGCGATGGCCTTGGCGGCCTCGATCACGCGCTTCACGTCCTCGGGGGACACCTCGCGGTTCTTGATGGCGATGACACCCTGGGAGTTGAAGCCCTTGATGTGGCCACCCGCGATACCGGCGTAGACCGACTTGATCTCGCAGCCGGCCATCAGCTCGGCCTCCTCGATCGCCTTCTTGATCGCGGAGACGGTGCTCTCGATGTTGATCACGACACCTTTTCTGAGCCCCTTGGACGGGCTGGTGCCGATACCGACGATGTCGATACCGTCCTCGGTGACGTTGCCGACGATGGCGCAGATCTTGGTTGTGCCTATATCAAGGCCGACGATCAGGTTATCCCTTCTGGTTGCGGACATGCTCCCCCCTTTTCCTACACTTTTTTAACTATGATTTTGTCGATGTAATCGAGGTCTATGTAATCCAATGCATGCATCTGCGGTTTGAGATCGCGGTAGATGTTGGATAGGCGCGCGAGCTTCTCGCTGAAGTCGCCATTGCCCAGTTTCACCGGAACGCCCCCCTGCATGGTGAACAGGGTGAAGCCGTACCCCTTGCTGTAATGAATCTCCGAGATATCCGCCAGGCTGAACACACTGCCGGACTTCAGGGTGCCGATCAGTTGCAGCGCGCTCTTCAGTGCATCCTGGCTCCCCTTCGGGTCCTGGGACAGGTCCTCCTCGGTTATGCCGGTGATGAGCGGGTAGTCGAGCCGGTCCCCCTCGGAGAGGGACTTGAACAGCACGCCCTTATCATCCAGGTAGTAGAGGCAGCCGACGTTGGCCACGGCCTGCGGGGTCCTTTCCGAAGCGGTGATGGACAGCGTGTGCGGGAAGTAGCGCCGCACCTGTACCTGCTCCAGCCACGGGTCCTTGGAGAGCCTTGCCATGATGGTCTTCAGGTCGAGCCCGATCATGGAGTCTCCGGGCCGGACCCCGGCCAGCGTGACGATCTCCTCGCGGGACACCTTCTTGAGCGGCGACACCTCGATCGTTTCCAGGCGGAGCAGCGTGGTGCGCGAGACAAGGTGGTACCCCTTCCAGCCACCGAATCCGGCGATGGCGCAGACGGCGGAGACGCCGATCCCCCGGGAGAGCCACTTGAGGATGGGGCCCCAGTTGATGGGCTTACGCTCCTTGGGCGGCTTCTTGACCCTGTTGTGGGGCACTCTCTGTTTTTTGGCGTGTAGATCGCGCATGGCAGTTACCGTCTCGATTGAATTTCAATGCAAAAAATAGCATCCGGCTAAGAACCAGACTAAGACTACAGGGTGAATCGGGACTTCAAAGCATCAGATCTTGAGCGATGCCGCCTGGAGAATGCGCACCACCAATTGATCGAAATCGATATCCGAGCCGCGTGCGATCTCCGGCAGCAGGCTCAGGTCGGTCATGCCCGGCAGGGTGTTCACCTCGAGGAGGTAGCACTCACCGGCTTCGTTGACCAGGAAGTCGACGCGGCTGTAGCAGTCGCACCCGAGAGCGGCGTGGGCCTTCTCGCCTTCCTTCAGGACCGCCTGGTACACGTTCTCCGGCAGGCGGGCCGGGAGGATGTGCTCCGCACCGCCGTCGGTGTACTTGGCCTCGTAGTCGTAGAACTCGTTCTTCGGGACGATCTCGATGGCGCCCATGGCGCAGCCGTCGAGGATGCCGACCTGGACTTCCTTGCCGCTGATGAAAGCTTCGACCAGGATCTCGGAGTCGTAGCGGAACGCTTCCGCCAGTGCCTTGTCCATCTGTCCCGGCTCTTTCACGATGCTGACGCCGACCGAGGAGCCTTCCTTGGAAGGCTTCACCACCACCGGGAGCGGATTGGCGAGTTTCAGGTTCTCGCCACGGCGCAGCACCTGGTAGGGGGCGAGCTTCAACCCGGCGGCGGCAAACATCACCTTGGCGGCAACCTTGTCGATTGCGAGGGCCGAGGCGAGCACGCCGGAACCGGTATAGGGAATCGCCATCAGTTCCAGGAGTCCCTGGACCGAACCGTCTTCGCCGAAGCGGCCGTGCAGGGCGATGAAGGCAAGCTCCACCTTCTCTTCCGCGAGGCGCTGGGCCAGGTCGCGCCCGACATCGATGCCGACGGCGTTGAAGCCCTGGCGCGTGAGCGAGGCGAGTACGGCCTTGCCGGAGTTAAGGGACACCTCGCGTTCGGCGGAAAGGCCCCCCATCAGCACGGCGATCTTCTTGGTTTTCAGTTCCGCTGCGGTCATCGCGTTACATCCTCTTTCTTTTACGGCTATCCCTCGCCGACTATTCTTACTTCTTCTTCCAGCTCGACCCCTGCGCTCTCCTTCACCCGGAGCTTGATCAACTCCGCCAGAGCCAGGAAGTCGGCGGCAGTGGCGCCACCCTTGTTCACCAGGAAGTTGGTGTGCACCTCGGAGACCTGGGCTCCCCCGATCATCCAGCCGCGCAACCCTGCTGCGTCGATCAGCTTCCAGGCGCTCGCGCCGGCGGGGTTCTTGAAGAAGGAACCAGCGTTGGGGAAACCGACTCGCTGGCCGCCGCGCTTGGTGATGTACTCCTGGATGCTCTCCTCGATCAGGCGGCGCTCGACAGGCTCCAGTCTCAGCCGCGCCCCCAGCACGATCTCGCCCGGCTCCAGTTTCAGGAACCGATAGCCGTATTCCAGTTCGTCCCGTTTCCGCACCAGCACCCCAGTCTCCCGCAGCGTGGTCAGCAACTCGACCCGCTGCATGCTCTCACCGCCGTGGGCACCGGCGTTCATGGTAAGCGCGCCGCCAAAGCTTCCGGGGATCGCGCTCAGAAACTCGATCCCTCCCAGGCACTGTTGCGCGGCATAGCGGGTGAGGGCTTGGTTGGTTACCCCGGCGCCAACTTCGAGTCGCGCCCCCGGCTGCGGCTCCATGGTGTTGAACCCTTTCACCGAGACCGCGCACCCCCGGATGCCGCCGTCGCGAACCAGGAGGTTGTAGCCGCCTCCGATGACCAGGAAGGGTATCCCTGCCGACCGGATCTGCCCCAGGGCCCGCTCCAGGTCATCGAGGTCCGCCGGCTCCAGGTAGAGATCCACCGGGCCGCCAACCCTGAGCGAGGTGTGCCGGGACATGGGCTCGTCCCACAGGACGGTCCCCCTCGTCCCTTGCGCTACCTGCTCCAGATCGGCCCGGGACCAGGTCACTTCTCCCCCGCCGCCTTCAGACGCTCCAGCATGCTCTCACCCACCTGCCAGACGTTGCCGGCGCCGAGGGTGAGCAGGATGTCGCCCGGGGCGAGCACCCGCTCCAGGTGTTCGCAGAGCTTGTCGCGCTCCGGGATCCAGGTGACGTCCTTCTGGCCGTGCCTTCTGACCCGCGCCGCGAGCGACTCGGCGGTGATCCCCTCGATGGGGGCCTCGCCGGCCGCGTAGATGTCGGTGAGGATCAGCACGTCGGCATCGTGGAACGCCTTGACGAAATCCTCGAAGAGCTCCTTGGTGCGCGAGTAGCGGTGCGGCTGGAACACGACCACCAGGCGGTTCTCCGCGAAGCCGGCCTTGGCCGCGGCCAGGGTCGCCTTGATCTCGGTCGGGTGGTGACCGTAATCGTCGACCACCATGATGCCGTTCACCTCCCCTTTCAGGGAGAAGCGGCGCCCGACGCCGCCGAAGGCCTTGAAGCCTTCCTGGATGGTCTCGAACGGAATGTCCAGCTCCATGGCCACCGCAATGGAGGCCAGGGCGTTGAGTACGTTGTGCGCCCCGGGCATGGAGAAGGTGATCTCGCCCAGCCGGACCCCCTTGTGGTGGGCCACGAAGCTGGTGGAGAAGCCGGAGAGGCGCACGTCGGTGGCGCGGAAATCCGCCTGGGCCGACAGGCCGTAGCTGGTGAAGCGCTTCTTCACGCGCGGCAGGATGTCGGCGATGTTGCCGTTATCCAGGCAGAGTACGGCCAGGCCGTAGAAAGGCACCTTGTTGATGAACTCGACGAAGGTGTCCTTGATCTCCTCGATGCCGCTGTAGAAGTCGAGGTGGTCGGCGTCGATGTTGGTCACCACGGCGATGGTCGGAGAGAGGAGCAGGAAGGAGCCGTCGGACTCGTCCGCCTCGGCCACCAGGAACTGCCCCTGCCCGAGGCGGGCGTTGGTCCCGAGCGAGTTGAGCCTGCCGCCGATCACCATGGTCGGGTCGATGCCCCCCTTGGCCAGGAGCGTCGCCACCATGGAAGTGGTAGTGGTCTTGCCGTGGGTGCCGGCCACCGCCACGCCATACTTCATGCGCATCAGTTCGGCGAGCATCTCCGCACGCGGGATCACCGGAATCAGCTTCAGGTGTGCCTCGACCACCTCGGGGTTGTCCTCGTGCACGGCGCTGGAGATGACCACTACGTCAGCCTGGGCCACGTTTTCGGCGGCGTGGCCGATGAAGATCTCGCCCCCGAGGGTTTCAAGGCGCTGCGTGGTATCCGAGCTGCGCAGGTCGGAGCCCGAGACCTTGTAGCCAAGGTTCAGCAGCACCTCCGCAATCCCGCTCATACCGATGCCGCCAATGCCGACAAAATGTATCCGCTCTATCTTTCCGTACACTGTTGCTCCCTTCGGGAGCAGGTTAAGGTTGAGGTTAAGAAGAACATCCCCACACTTTGACCCGCCACCGATTTATTCATTTCAGGTTGTTCTCAACCTTGGCCTTAACTTCAATCTGCTTGCTTCATAACCATGGCCGCGACGATGGCCTGGGCGGCATCGAGCTGGGCCAGGGACCTGGCGTTTTTCTCCAGTTCAGCCACCTGCTCCGGGTGATTCATCAGGTTGAGGATCTCGGCGGCCAGGTGCATCCCGGTCAAGTCCTCTTCCAGGATCATCCGCCCCGCATCGCGATTCACCAGCGACTCAGCGTTCTTCCTCTGGTGGTCGTCGGCCGCAAACGGATACGGGATGAAGATGCAACCCTTGCCGCAGGCGGTCACCTCGGCGATGGTGGTCGCTCCGGCCCGGCAGATCACCAGGTCGGCGGCGCCGTAGGCCGCGGACATGTTGTCGATAAAGGAGAGCACCTGCGCCTGGACGCCCTGGGCCTGGTATCCCTCGCGCACCCGCGCCACGTCCTTTTCCCCGGTCTGGTGCGTGATGCGCAGCTTCGGCTTCACCTGCTCCAGGTGCGGGAGCGCCTCGAGCATGGCGCTGTTGATGCGCTGGGCACCGGCACTGCCGCCGAAGACCAAGAGGCTGAAGATGTCGCCCGTGGTCTTGGCGTGCTGCTCCTGGAAGCTCCAGAGGATCTCCTTGCGAATCGGGTTGCCGGTCATCTGGGTGATCCGGCCCGGGAAGAAGCCGGCCGCCTCCTCCATGGAGATGAAGATCCCGTCGACCACCCGGCTCAGCACCTTGTTGGTGAGACCGGGGGCGGCGTTCTGCTCGTGGATGAAGGTTCTGACCCCCATGCCGCGCGCGGCGAGGAGCATCGGGGCCGAGGCGTAGCCGCCGACTCCGAGCACCAGGTCGGGCTTGAAGGTCTTCAGGATCTTCCTCGACTGCGAGTAGCCGTAGAGCAGCCGCCCGGCGCTCAGCAGTTTCTTGACGGTACCCATCCCCTTCATGCCGCTGGCGGAGATCAGTTCCAGCTTGTAGCCAAGCTTGGGGAGCAGGCGCGCCTCTATGCCGCGCTCGGTCCCCACGAAAAGAACCTCGTTCTCCGGGCCGCGGGCCAGGAATTCCTCGGCCACCGCTATGCCCGGGAAGAGATGCCCCCCGGTGCCGCCTCCCGCGATAATCAGCCTCATGGCGTCCCCCTCATCCTGGTGGAGACGTTGAGAAGCACGCCTACCGCGCACAGCGAAATGATCAACGAACTGCCACCGTAGCTAAGAAACGGGAGCGCGATCCCCTTGGTGGGGAGCAGTCCCGTGACGACGGACATGTTAATGAAGGCCTCCAGGCCGAGCAGCGTGGCGATGCCGAAGGCAAGGAAACGTCCGAAGCTGTCCTCGGCGGCGATGGCGACCCGGATGCTTCTCTGCACCAGCAACAGGAACATCGAGGCGATCACGATCACCCCGATGAACCCCATCTCCTCGCCGAGCACGGAAAGGATGAAGTCGGTATGCGCTTCCGGGAGGTAGAACAGTTTCTGCTTTCCTTCGCCGAGCCCCTGCCCGAAGAAGCCCCCGGTGCCAAGGGCCAGCCAGGACTGGATGATCTGGAACCCGGCGTCAGTGGGATCCTGCCAGGGATCAAGGAAAGCGGTGATGCGCCGCATGCGGTAGGCCTTGGTGAAGACCAGGTAGCAGATGCCGGGCAGCGCCACGAGCCCCATCCCCAGGATGTACTGCACCTTGGTGCCGGCCGCGAAGAGCATGACGATGGCCACCACCAGCATGGTGAGCGCCGCCCCCATGTCGTGCTGCGCCAGCAGGATGGCGATGAAGACCCCGAGGATCAGCATGTACGGGAAGAAGCCGGACATGAACTGTTTCAACTTTTCCTGGCGCTTCTCCAGCGAGTAGGCCATGTACATGATCAGCGCCACCTTGGCGAGTTCGGAGGGCTGGAAGTTGAAGCCGGGGAGCCTGATCCAGCGCGAGGCGCCCTTGGCGGTCCCGCCGATGCCCGGTACGAACACCAAAATGAGCAGGAAGAAGGTGCCCAAAAAGAGCGGCACGGCCCACTTCTTCCAGACGTGGTAGTCGATGTGCATGGCGAGCCCCATACCGATGAAGCCGATCAGGGCGTACAGGGACTGCCGTTTCAGGAAGAAGAAACCGTCGTGGAATTTCTTGGCGGCCATCACGGAGGACGCGGAGTAGACCATGACCACACCGAAACAGGTGAGGATCACCGCCATCATCAGCACGATCATGTCGTACCCCTCCAGCCGCTTCACTTCCCTTCCGCCTCCTTGGCCACGCGTACCGCCGCCTTGAAGCGCTCGGCGCGCTCCTCGTAGTTCTTGAACATGTCGAAGCTGGAACAGGCCGGCGAGAAGAGGACCACGCCGCCGGGCTGGGTGAGCTTACGGGCGGTCTCAACCGCCCCTTCCAGGGTGTCCGCGAAATGGGTGTCGGTGAGATTGCCCAGCGCCTGGTGCATGCGCTCGCGCGCCTCGCCGATGAGGACCAGGTGGCTGACCCGCTGCGATACCAGCTGGGCCAGCGGTTCATAAGAGCCGCCCTTGTCCTTGCCGCCGGCGATCAGGGTGATGCCGGAATCGAAGCTCTCCAGGGACTTGACCACGCTGCCGACGTTGGTCCCCTTGCTGTCCTCGTAGTAGGCGACGCCGTTCACTTCCTCGACGAACTCCATGCGATGCGGCAGCCCTTTGAAATTCTTCACGGTCCCGTAGGCGCAGTCGCCGTCGCAACGCATGAGCAGGGTGGACGCCATGCTGGCCATGATGTTGTCCAAGTTGTGCACGCCTTTGAGCCTGAAGCCGTCGGTGCCGAAGCGGAGCACCTTGCCGTCGTGGGCGAAGGTGATGAAGCCGTCGCGGTAGCTGATCCCTTCCTCGAGCTCGTGGAAGCGGCTCATGGGGAAGAGCCGCGCCTTGAGCTTCGAGGCGCAGGCGGCGACCAGCGGGTCGTCGATGTTCAGCACGGCGAAGTCGTCCGGCCCCTGGTTTTCGAAGATGCGCAGCTTGGCGTCGATGTACTCCTGGAAGCTGTGGTAGCGGTCCAGGTGGTCCTCGGTCAGGTTCAAAAGCACCGCGACGTGCGGGCGGAAACTCTCGATCCCCTCGAGTTGGAAGGAGGAAAGCTCGACCACGACGCGCTCGACCCGCTCACCACTCATGGCGAGCTCGATGAGTGGGTTGCCGATGTTGCCGCCGACGAAGGTGTCGAAGCCGCATCCCTTGAAGATCTCGCCGGTGAGGGTGGTCGTGGTGGTCTTACCGTTGGTACCGGTGATGGCGACCATAGGTGCCTCGATGAACCAGGAGGCGAGTTCCACCTCGCTTACCACGCGGCGTTTCTGGGCGCGGGCCATCTCCAGCGGCTTGATGTCCATGGGGACGCCGGGGGAGACCACGATCAGGTCAGCCATCAGGAAGCTGTAGGGGACGTGGCGCCCGAGTTCCAGGCACAGGTCAAGGCCGGAGAGTTCCGCCAGGACGTCCTGCAGGGCCTCGTCGTCGCGCATGTCGGTCACGGTCACCAGGGCCCCGCGCTCCGCCAGGAAGCGGGTCACGGCGACGCCGGTCTTCGCCAGGCCCACTACCAGTATTTTCTTATCCTTTAATTCCATGTGACCTTCTTTATCTCTAGCGCATCTTCAGGGTCGAGATGGCGACCAGCGCCAGGATGATGGTGATGATCCAGAACCGGACGATGATCTTCGGCTCGGCCACCCCCTTCAATTCAAAATGATGATGGATGGGCGCCATGCGGAAGATCCGCTTGCCGCGATACTTGTAGGATCCCACCTGGAAAATTACCGACAGCGCCTCGACGACGAACACGCCGCCGACTATGACCAGCAGGATCTCCTGCTTGGTGAGCACCGCCAGGGTTCCCAGCCCGCCCCCCAGCGACAGCGAGCCGACGTCGCCCATGAAGACCTCGGCCGGGTAACTGTTGTACCAGAGGAAACCAAGACCCGCGCCCACCATTGCGCCGCACAGGACGGCCAGTTCCCCGCCCCCCGGGACGTAGGGGATCTGCAGGTAGCCGGAGAGCCGTGCGTTACCGGCGATGTAGCAGAACAGCATGTACGTGGCCGCGTTGATGGCCACCGGGCCGATGGCCAGGCCGTCCAGGCCGTCGGTCAGGTTGACCGCGTTGCTGGCACCTACGATGACCAGGGTCACGAACGGGATGAAGAGGATGCCCAGTTCCGGGTGCAGCCTCTTGAAGAAAGGGAAGTACAGTTCGGTGGAGAAGCCGGGGAGGTTGTAGAGGAAGATGCCGACGCCGCCGGCCAGGATCACCTGCCAGAACATCTTCTGGCGCGGAGAGAGCCCCTTGGGGTTCTTCTCGACCACCTTCTTGTAGTCGTCCACGAAGCCGAGCACGCCGTAACCGGCGATGATGAGCAGGGTGAGCCAGATGAAGACGTTTTTCAGGTCGGCCCACAACAGGGTAGGCACGATGATACAGACCAGGATCAGCACCCCGCCCATGGTGGGGGTCCCCTGCTTCTTCAGGTGCGACTCGGGACCGTCGGTGCGGATTACCTGGCGCGCCTGCAGCCCCTCCAGCTTCCTGACCACCCAGGGCCCCACGATAAAGGAGAGTACCAGCGCCGTGATCATGGCGTAGATGGTGCGGAAGGTCAGGTATTTGAAGACGTTGAAAAGCTTGTAGTCCGAGGCGAGCGGATATAGCAGATGGTACAGCATCAGTCATGCCCCCCTTGTCTCGTGGGTGCCAGCGCCTCTTTTACCGCCGTTGCCACCTTGTCCATCTTCATGCCGCGCGATCCCTTGAAGAGGACGCAGTCGCCGGGCTCGAGCCAAGCGGTGAGTGCGGCGGAAAGTTCCTCGTGGCTCGCCGCGTGGAGGATCCGCTCGGCGGGGAACCCCGCCTCCAGCGCGCCCGTTGCGACTTCCCTTGCCAGTTCCCCCAAAAGGTAGAGCCGCTCGACGGTCGCCGCCGCCTTGCGGCCGAGCTCCCGGTGCGCCTCCTCGGTGCCGAGACCCAGTTCCAGCATGTCGCCCAGAACCGCAGCGGTTCTCGCACCACCGGCCACATCCTTCAAGGTGGTGAGGGCGGCCGCCATGGATGCGGGGTTGGCGTTGTAGCTGTCGTCGATGAGGGTCACGCCGGCCACGTCCTCAAGCTGGAAGCGCTTGTCGTAGGGGGTGAATTCCTCGAGCCCCTGGCGGATCACCGGGCCGGGCACGCCAAGGGCGTGCGCCGCGGCAGCCGCGGCCAGGGCATTGTAGATGTTGTGCCGGCCGTAGGCCTTCAGGGCCACCTGCTCCTCGCCGTCGGGAAGCCGCAGCGTGAAGCTCTCCCCCTCTTTGCCCAGGCTCTTGATGGATGCGGAGGAGACCTCGGCGCCGCGCAGGCCGAAGGTGAGCCGGGTGACGTTCAGGTGGGTCGGGCAGGCGGATACGAGGGGATCATCCACGTTGTAGACCGCCACCGCACCCTCCTTCAAACGGAGGAAGAGCTCCCCCTTGGCGCGCGCCACGCCCTCGACGCTCCCCAGGGTCTCCAGGTGAGCGGGGAAGGCGTTGGTGATGATGCCCACCTGCGGCTCGGCAATCTCGGCCAGGCGGTCGATCTCACCGAACTCACTCATGCCGATCTCGACCACGGCCCAGCGCTCGCGGCCCGTCAAGCGGAACAGGGTGAGCGGCAGGCCAATCAGGTTGTTCAGGTTCCCCTCGGTCTTCAAGCCGGGGCCGGTCTGGGCCAGGATGCGAGCCAGCATCTCCTTGGTGGTGGTCTTGCCGTTGCTGCCGGTCACCGCGACCACCTTGAGGTCGAAGCGGCGGCGGTGCCAGCCTGCCAGGTCACCCAAAGCGTGCAGGGTGTCTTTAACAAGAACGGCACAGGCGCCAGCGGGGAGGCCGTGCCCGGCGTGCCAGCTTTCGGCCATGAGGAACGCGGTCACCCCGCGCCCCGCCGCTGCGGCGATGAAGTCGTGGCCGTCGAAACGCTCTCCCACGAGCGGAACGAACAGCTCTCCCGGGGCAACCTGGCGCGAGTCGGTGGATACGCCCGACACCACGGTCTGCGCCTCCCCGATCATCCTGCCCCCGGTCGCCTCGGCTATTTCTTTCAGCGTGAACATCGCCATCTAAGTCTCTGTTTCCTTTATGCTGCCGGGCGTATTCCAACGCCCTTATTTTCGCCTTTGTCAGACACGAAGCAAAACAAGTAATGTGCCGCAAAACAAGGGAAAAGGAAACCTTTTTTTACACCCTCAGCTTCAGGGCGGCGGCCGCCTCTTCCCGGTCGTCGAAGTGGAACTTCTCGGTGCCCACGATCTGGTAATCCTCGTGGCCTTTCCCCGCCAGGAGCACAATGTCGCCCGGGCGTGCGGCCAGGATGGCGGTGCGCACCGCGGTGCGCCGCGATTCGATGGTGGCGAAGCCCTTCTCGCGCAAGCCCCCCTCCAACTCCTCCAGGCTGTATTCTTTCATCCCCGCCGGGATGCCGGCCCGGACGTCCGCCAAGATCGCCTGCGGATCCTCGGTACGCGGGTTATCCGAGGTGACGATGGCGAGGTCGCTGTAGCGGGCCGCGATCTCGCCCATCACCGGGCGCTTACCTTTGTCGCGGTCGCCGCCGCACCCGAAGAGGGTGATGATCCGGTCCGTCTTCAATTCGGCTATGGTGGAGAGGACGTTCTCCAGGGCGTCGCCGGTGTGGGCGTAGTCGACCAGCACGATGATCCCCTGGTCGTTGGGCACCCGCTCCAGGCGGCCCGGCACCTTCTTGTGCCCCTCGATGCCGGCCACGATCGCTTCCTTGGAGATGCCCAGGGCAAGTCCTGCCCCCACGGCACCCAGCATGTTGTAGAGGTTGAAGCGGCCCAGCAGGTCGGAGTTGATGTTGATCTCGCCCACCGGCGACTTCAGGCGGCAGCGAATGCCGTGCACCGAGAAGTTCGCCTCCGCGACGCTCAGGTCAGCCGGGCCGTTCACGGCGTAGGTCAAGACCGGTGCCGCGGAGTCGGCCGCTATGCGCGCCCCGTACGGGTCATCCAGGTTCACCACGGCACGCCGCAGCGGCTTGTGCACGTTGGGCGTCAGCAGGTCGGTGAAGAGCCGGAGCTTACTCTGGTAGTAAGACTCCATGTCCACGTGATAGTCGAGGTGGTCGCGGGTCAGGTTGGTGAAGATGGCCACGTCGAAGACGCAGCCGTCGGCCCGGCGCTGCTCCAGCGAGTGGGAGGAGACTTCCATTACCGCGCCCTTCGCCCCCTGGTCTACCAGTTCCCTCAGGATGCGCTGCAGGTCCACCGATTCCGGCGTTGTGTTGGGGGCCGGGATGTTGGTGTCACCGAAGCGGTAGCTGATGGTGCCGAGCACCGCCGCTGGAATACCGGCGCGCTCCATGATCCCCTCGACCAGGTAGGTGGTGGTGGTCTTGCCGTTGGTGCCGGTGATACCCACCAGCGGGATGCCGCCGGTCGGGGTGCCGTAGAAGACGGCGGCCATGAGGCTCATGGCGCGGCGCGCGTCCGGAACCTCGACGCAGGTAACCCCGGCAACGGCGCAGGGGCGGTCCGCAATAATTGCGACCGCCCCCCCCTTTACAGCGGATGCCACGAATTCTGTTCCGTCGCTCTTCACCCCGCGCAGGGCGAAGAAGAGCGCGCCTGGCGTCACCTGCCGCGAGTCGTAGCAGAGCGACTTTATCTCGATGGCGTCGTCCCCGGTCACCTTGGCGCCCGGGACACAAGCCAAAAGCTGTCTCAGTTCCATACTTCCCCCATGGTCAGGCCGACGGCACGAAGCGTACCCAGACCTGGTCCTGCGTGGTGATGCGGGCTCCCGGTGGCGGGTTCTGCTCCACCGCCCGACCGCTGCCCTGCAATTTAACGTTGAGGCCGCGCTGTTCCATGACCCTCAGCACCTGCCTCATGCTCATGCCGCGGAAGTTGGGCATGGCCCCCGCATCCGCCCCTTCGACCGTCACCCCCTCGACCACCGCCTGCTCCGTCTGCGGGGTGACCTTCTCGGGTGCCGGGGACGGCTTCTTTTTGATGCTCTTGTCCGGCGGGACGTTCAGGTAGCACAGGGTCTGCTGTGCGATGGCGCTGAAGGCCGGAGCCGCGACCACACCGCCGTAGACGTTGGCGGTCGGCTCGTCCACCATCACCATGATGGCCAGCCTCGGTTTCTCTACCGGCACGAACCCGATGAAGGAGCCGATGCGCTTGCTGGCCGAGTAGCTGCGCCCCTCGACCTTCTGGGCGGTGCCGGTCTTGCCCGCCACCCGGTAACCGTCAACCGCGGCACCGGTGCCGGTCCCCCCCTCGGCCACGACCCCTTCGAGCATGTGGGCGACGGTCTTGGCGGTTTCGGGCGAGATGACCCTTCTCTTCATTTGCGGTCCGAACTGCTGCAGCACGACCCCTTCGTCATCCACGATCCGGTCCACCAAGTAGGGCTTCATCAGGTTGCCGCCGTTGGCAACCGCACAGACAGCAGCGGTGAGTTGCAGGGCGGTGGCGGTTACTCCCTGGCCGAAGGAGATGGTGGCGAGGTCGATGCCGTACCACTTTTCTTGCGGGCGGAGCATCCCGGACACTTCGCCGGGGAGGTCGATGCTGCTCCTTTCGCCGAACCCGAATCCGGTGAGCGCGGTGAACAGGCGCTGCGAGCCGAGCCTCTGGCCGATCTTGGCGGCGCCGATGTTACTCGAGTACTTGAGGACCTGCGGCACGGTCAGCGCGCCGTACTTGTGGGTGTCGTGGATGGTCCTGCCGTACATGTTGCAGGAACCGTTCTCGCAGTTGAAGCTGTCACCCGGGCGAATCACCCCCGCTTCCAGGGCCGCCGCCACCAGGAAGATCTTGAAGGTGGAGCCGGGTTCGAAGCTGTCGGCTATGGCCCGGTTCCTGATCGCCCCGGGGGTAAGTTCCTTCGCGTTGTTAGGGTTGAAGGAGGGGTAGTTGGCCATGGCCAGCACCCGCCCGGTGTCGGGCTCCATGACGATCGCGATGCCGGCCTTGGCGCCGTTTTTCTCGATGGTCTTGGTGAGCTCTTTCTCGGCTATGTACTGGATGTTCTTGTCCAGGGTGAGGACGACGTTGCTACCCTTGGAACCTGCCTTACCCTCGCTTCCTTTCTTCAGGGCGATGTCGCGCCCCAGGGCGTCACGTTCGGTTACCAAGTAGCCCGTGTTGCCGAGGATGATGTTGTCGTACTTCTTCTCGACCCCTTCCAGTCCACTGGGGTCCAGGCCGGTGAAGCCTATTACATGGGCGGCGACCTGTGAGTTGGGGTAGAAGCGGCGGCTTTCCTTGACGAAGCCGACACCCTCCAGTTCCAGCGCCTTCACCTTGGTGGCCTGCTCGGGGGGCATTCTCCGTGCCAGCCAGACGAAGTTCTTCGCCGCTTTCAGCTTGGCCTCGAGCTCCTCCCGGGAACACCCCAGGGCCGGCGCCAACTGCGTCGCCGCCTCAGGAATGCTCTCCATGTTCCTGGTCTCCGCGTAGCAGGAGTCCATCTCGATGGAGACCGCGAAGGGGGCGTTGTTGCGGTCGTAGATACCGCCACGGCTTGGCGTGAGCAGGATACTCTTCTGGTGCTGCTTCTCGGCGATCTTCACCAGCTTGTCGTTGTCCACGACCTGCAGGTAGAAGGCACGCCCGGTTGCCGCTATGAAGAATCCCACGAAGAGCAGAGCCACGAAGCGCATGCGGACCCTGGCCCATTTCTCCCACTTGTCTATCACTTGACGAGGACCACCTGCTGGTCGGTGGGGAGCGCCATACCAAGCTCACCCTTGGCCAGTGCCTCGATGCGGGCCGGCGCCTTCAGGGACGCCACCTCGACCTTGAGGCGTTTGTTCTCCTGCTGCTGGTCCCGGAACTGCTTGTTGGCCTCGCCGATCTTCAGGTTCAGGTTGATCACCTCGACCCGGGACCAGACGTGGAAGATGGAGACCAGCGTCAGCAGGACCATGACACCGGTCAGATACCTGAAGCTGATCCAGTTTTCCCTTACCACAGCGCCGGTGCGTACCGGTGCGGCGACCTTGCCGTAGGCAACTTTGCTCTGTGCCATAGTGCTACCTCTTGTTAAATCTTCTCAATGCCTCTAAGGCGTGCGCTGCGGGAGCGCGGATTCACATTCAGCTCTTCATCCCCCGCCTTCACCGCCTTCTTGGTCAGTACCTTGTACTGCGGCACACGGTTACAGACGCAGATCGGGAGTTCCTTGGGACAGGTGCAGCCGGCGGCGGCGTCGCGAAAGGCTTCCTTGACGATGCGGTCCTCCAGCGAGTGGAAGGAGATCACCGCGCCGCGCCCACCAGGCTTCAAGAGCTTCAACAGGTCGGCGAGCCCGTCCTCCAGGCTCTTCAACTCCTCGTTGACGGCGATCCTGAGTCCCTGGAAGGTCCGGGTTGCCGGGTGCAGCCGCTCCTCCCACTTGGCCTTGGGAATCGCCCCTTTGATGATGTCCACCAGCTGCATGGTGGTTTCGATGGGGGCCTCTACCCTCGCCTTGACGATGAAGGAGGCGATCCGCTTGGCCCAGCGCTCCTCCCCGTACTCGGCGATGATGCGGAACAGTTCCGCCTCGGAGAGGGTGTTGACCAAGTCCGCGGCGCTCGCGCCGGAGCTGCGATCCATGCGCATGTCCAGCGGTGCGTCGGCCTGGAAGCTGAAGCCCCGTTCGTCCTTGTCCAGCTGGTGGCTAGAAACCCCAAGGTCGAGTACGAAACCGTCGATGGCGTCGACCCCGATCTCGACCAAGGTGGCCGCTATCGAGGAGAAGTTTCTCTGGAAGATCCTGACCCGGTCGCCGA
The DNA here is from genome assembly GCF_020179605.1 of Geomonas agri. NCBI lineage: Bacteria > Pseudomonadati > Thermodesulfobacteriota > Desulfuromonadia > Geobacterales > Geobacteraceae > Geomonas > Geomonas agri. The sequence goes on along the minus strand of NZ_JAINZO010000002.1, from coordinate 1,397,103 downwards.
AAGGGGCGAGCCGTTCACGGGCCACTGCGATCGCCTCCGCATCGCGATCGAAGCCGATCAGGATGCCGTCCGGCGCGCTCGCGGTGAGGACCAGGCCGGCGTGGCCGGCGCCCCCCAGGGTGCCGTCCACGTAGATGCCGCCAGCCTTGGGGGCGACGAGTTCGAGGACCTCGTTCGGGAGTACCGATATGTGATGGAAGTCCGCCATCTACAGGCCCAGCGCCGTGAGGCCCGGTGCGTCGAGCGGGAAATTCTGTTCGTCCTGGGCACAAACCTTGGCCCAGACCGCCTGGCTGTAGATATCGATCTTTTTCTGCATGCCCACGAAGTGGAGCTCGCGCTCCAGCTGCGCGGTCTTTCTGAGGTCGGGGGGTACCAGGATGCGGCCCAGCTTGTCCGCGGTGCACTCGACGGCGGGGACCAGCACGATGCGGCGCAGCGCGGCGAGCTGGTCGACGGAGAAGCCGTAGTCGCCCCCGTCCTTGAGCCGCTCCTCGAGGGCGAGGAATTCGCTGTGGGGATAGATGACGAGACCATAGCTCATCTGCTCCCCCCCCAATCGCATCGGAATGCTCTTGGTGAGGAAGAAGCGCTCGTCGCCGAAGCTGTCGACCAGAACCTCGCGGAATTTCGCGGGAATGCTGGTGCGCCCCTTGGCGTCGATGGTCGTGTCGAACTTCCCTCTGAACATGATTCCCTCGGCACTCGTTGCCACTTTATACCACTACATACCACTTTCGTGCACGAACTATACGGGAGGCCACCTTTGATGTCAAGGCAAAATTAGCGGCAAATAGGGAATTTTTGGGAGGTTTTCCAGTGGGTTAAGCGGGGGGACGCGAGCCGGTGGCAAGAAGTGGTAAAAGCCAGGAGTGAACTGGGGTAAATTAAAATGTTCAGCGAAGCGAGGAGGTGAAAACGCGGCGGGCGGGGTCTTGGAGACCCCGCCCGGAACGATGCAACATTATTAATTCTTTTTCCTGTCAAAGAGGGAAACCACGTTCCCCTTCTTCTGGGCCCCCTCGTTATCCACCGGTGCCACCGGCTTCTGGGGCGGCTCCGGCGACACCACCTTCTCGAGCATGACCGGTGTCCCCGACATGGTGAAGGGGGCGCCGTTCACCTGGCTCTCGTCTAGGATCCAGTGGTAAACCTGGAGCGGCACGGTGAGCACCAGGAGTTTCACCTGCCACCAGCCGGGCTTCATGTCCGGGGCGATGTCCTCAATCCTTGCGTAGAAGCTGGGCTTGTTGTCGATGTGCGTCAGCACGATGTCGTTGATGGTTGTCGTCATGGTCACTTCTCCTGTGGGGTCAAAGCAGGGACCCGGCCATGCTCCCCGCCGGAAACAGGGCGCGAATTTCGGTGTAGCGGGCGGAAAGCTCCTGCTCCATTTGGTAAAAGCGGGCGACTTCGTCCCGCGGCAGCTGATCTTCGATGAGGTCGCAGTTGAAGGTGATGCAGTTGAAGGGACGGTAGCCGGCCGGGATCAGGCACTCCGGCTCCCCCAGGAATGGGCAGAGTCCGTTGTCGAAGCGCGGCGCAAAGAGCGGCTTGGCAGTGGCGAGGTAGACCAGGAGATCGACTGCGCTGAAGTGGTACTTACCTTTGGCGCAGCAGGCGCCGCCGCAGGCGGCGCAATGGCTGGCGGCGTCCGCCTGCGAGACTAGCCGCTGCATCGCCTGCTTGTGCGCCACCATTGCGGTGGCCAGCGCCTCCAAGTCCCGCCGGACGGGAACGGGGAGCTGCTGAAACGCAGCCGTCACCCTGCTCACCGCCTCCTGCCATACATGATCCCAACCAGCCACACCAACCTCGTGCAATAAAAAAACGCCGTCCGGAGCGACCGGAAGGCGGGTCTAAAAACCGTTTTGTAACGCAAAGACGCAAAGACGCAGAGACTATGCAAAAACGAGGAACAGCTAGACTTGTAGCCGTCAAAGTTCCCGCTTTCCTTTGCGGCTTGGCGGCGCTGCGTTCAAATACGTTCTCTAACTTTTGTGGTGTTAATTGGCCGAAGCAGACCGTAAGCCGGGTTCTGTCCCCGCAACCGGTTACCCGGAGGCGGGTGATAGTCATTCATCTAGGAGTGCCGTTGCCGACACCCTCAAGCAACCAACCCGGAAGCACGGACGGGCCGTCCTTGGCGCTTCCCTATTTGGTCTTGCTCCTGGTGGGGTTTACCTGGCATCCGACGTCACCGCCGAACCCGGTGAGCTCTTACCTCACCCTTTCACCCTTACCCCCCTTCGCCGAGGCTTCGGGGGGCAAGCCCCTTTAGCTACGGGTCCGAAAGGCGGACTTCTCTCTGTGGCACTATCCCTAGGGTTGCCCCCGCTGGACGTTATCCAGCACCATGCCCTGTGGAGCCCGGACTTTCCTCCCTCCACCTTCGTCAAAGACGAGGTGAACGGCGACCATCTGGTCTGCTCCGGCCAAACCTTAAACACCAGATTAAGGTTGAGAAAAACCTCAACCTTAACCTATCGCTACTCGACTTCCTGCTTCATGATCAGGATACGCTGGCAGTGCGGGCAGGTGAGCACGTCGTCGGCGCGGAACAAGGTGTTGTAGAGCTGCGGCGGCAGGTGCATGTTGCACCCCATGCAGTTCCCTTCCTTGGCCTCTACCACGGCAACCCCCCTGCGCTGGTCGCGCAGCCGGCTGTAACGCTTCATCACGGAGGCCGGGATGATCTTCACCGTCTCCTCACGAGTGGCGGCATCTTTGGCGATCCCCCCTTCCAGCGCCTCCACCTTCTGCTGCACCTCGGCCTGCTGCGCGGCAACGTTGCCTTCCAGCTCGACGAGGTCAGCTTCGCGCTGGGCGATGTCGGCGTTGATCTCCTCGATGGCGTTGATCTTCTGCAGGATCTGCTCCTCCAGTTCGGCGATCAGCTTCTTCGCGCCGGAAATCTCCTTGGAGACGGCTTGGTACTCCTTCTGGGTCTTGATCTCCTTGAGATGCGACTCGGAACGGTTGATGTTGTCGTTCTCGGAAGCGAGATTGGCCTCAAGGGCTCCCTTCTCCTCCTCGAGTGCGCTCACCTCCTCGCGTCGCGCCGCGATCTTCTCACGCGCTTCCGCAAGCTTCGCATCCAGCGCCTGGGACTCGCTCACCAGCTGCGCCTTCTCGCCGTCCAGCCCGTCGATCCTGAGATCGATCTCCTGCAATTCGTATAACGCCTTCAGTTTGTTACGCAAAATCCGCCTCCCCAACTACCTTTTTATGTTCTAAAGAGCAGAGGTCTTACCAGAAGCTGAAAGGCTCCTGCTCCCCTTGGTATTCAACTACTTCCGCCTCGAAGCGGCGTGCCGCGAGGACTTGTTTCAACTGCGCGCCGAGCCCCTCTACCATGAGCCGCTCGGTGGCGAAATGCCCGGCGTCGAGCAGTGCCACCCCGAGGGCCTCGGCCTCGCGCGCCTCGTGGTATTTCACGTCCCCGGTAACCAGGATATCGGCGCCCTTGCGCGCGGCATCGTGCAACAGCGATACGCCGGATCCACCGCAGACCGCCACTTTCTTCACCTGGCGCTCCGGATCGCCCACCAGCCGCACACCTGCCGCACCCAGACGCTCCCGGACCTCCGTTGCGAAGTCTGCCGCCGCCACCGGGGCGGCCAGCGTACCGATGCGTCCCAGCCCGCGCGGCGGGCCCTGGTTCAGTACCGGGTACAGGTCGTAGGCGGGCTCTTCGTAGGGGTGCGCCCCTTTCAAGGCGGTCACGGCGGCGCCGATGCGCTCTTTCAGGACCAGGAACTCGAGCCTGCTCTCCGGCTCCACGTGCCCCGCCCCCACCTCGCCCACGAACGGCTTGGCGCCGGCCAGCGGGGTAAAGCGCCCGGTCCCTTCAATCTGGTAGGAACAGTCGCGGTAGTTGCCGATCAGGGGCATGAAGGGGGAGAGCGCGGAGAGAAGCTTCTCCTCGAATCCGCGCGGCGCGAACAGCACCATCTTGACGTACTCCTCGCCACCGGTGATCTTCAAAGGCTGCGCGCCTTGGAGCCCCAGGCGGCCAGCCAGAAGGTCGTTGACGCCCCCTTGGGCGATATCGAGGTTGGTGTGCAGGGAGATGATAGCGAGGTCGTGCTTGAGGGCGAGGATGGCAAGACGGCCGGTTTCGTCGGCGGCGGTGATCTTTTTGAGCGGGGAGAAGATGAACGGGTGATGCGTGACCAGCAGCTGGCAGCGGGCCTCGATGGCGGCCTCGACGGCGGGGCGGCCGGGATCGAGCGCTACCATGATCCGGGAAACCGGGACGACTGGGTCGCCAAGCTGCAGCCCCACGTTGTCCCAGGATTCAGCGAAGTGAATTGGGGCAATTTTCCCAGTTATTCCAACTAGATCTGAAAGTCTCGGAGTTATCATCACGCTCAAAAGAAAAAGAGTGCAACCGCTTGGTGTGCACTCTCTCTCCCCACAAAAAGTGTATTTTTTCGTCTGACCAGGTGCTTTAAGGGCATCCCCACATCATCCTAATTTGTAAGGTGGTGGGCCCACCAGGACTCGAACCTGGGACCGACCGGTTATGAGCCGGTAGCTCTAACCAACTGAGCTATAGGCCCGAAAAGCGAAATTAAAACATATAGTAAAAGGATTAGCGTGTCAAGCTTCTATTTTAATGACAGAAGCTGCGGTTCCTAATACATCTCGTACTTGAGCAGGCGGCACTCGATGGGGCCGTTGTAGAGCACTATCCTGCGGGTGGCCTTCAGGCCAACCGACTTGGCCAGCTCCAGGTTGCCGGTGAAGAGGTAGGCGGTGTACCCCTTGCAGCGCTGTTTCAGGGTGTCGCCGATCTCCTTGTAGAGCGGGCGCAGCGCCTCCTGCTCGCCGAGCCTCTTGCCGTAGGGAGGGTTGAGGATCAGCACCCCCGGCCCGGGAGGAGGTGTCAGCTCGGCCATGGGGAGCCGGCCCAGCACCAGGTGCTCCAGAACACCGGCGCGCTTCGCGTTTTGAGCCGCCATGCCCACCGCGGAGTGTGACAGATCGGTCCCTTGCACCGGCGCGGGGAGCCGGTCCAGCATGCCCGCACGCGCCTCGGCGGTGATGCGGTCCCAGAGCGCCCGGTCGAACCCCTGCCAGCGCTGGAACCCGAAACCGCGATTCAACCCCGGCGGGATGCGCAGGGCCTTGAGCGCCGCCTCGATGGCAATGGTCCCGGTGCCGCACATGGGGTCGACCAGCGGGGTGCTGCCGTCCCAACCGGAGAATTCCACCAGCGCCGCGGCCAGGTTCTCCTTGAGCGGCGCCTCGTGCCGGTCCAGGCGATAGCCGCGCCGGTCCAGCGGTTCCCCGGAGAGGTCGAGGCTCAGGGTGCAGCGGTTCTTGAACAGGCGCACGTTGACGCGCAGGTCCGGGTCCTTGGTGTCCACGCTGGGGCGGCTGCCGTAGTGGTCGCGCAGCGCATCGACGATGGCGTCCTTGGTCTTCAGCGCCACGAAGCCGGAATGGGTCAGCGCGGAGTCCCTCAGGTTGCAGTCAACCGCGAGGGTGAGCGCCGGGGTCAGGAAGCGCTCCCAGGAGATGCCCCGCACACCGTTGTACAGCTGTTCCGGGCTCTCACAGGGGAACTCGGCCAGTGTCATCAGCACGCGGCTTGCCGTGCGCAGCCAGAGGTTGGCCCGATAGGCAGCCTCCATCCCCCCGCCAAAGCGGGCGCCGCCGCTCTCGGCGCTTACCTCCGGAATGCCCAACCGCACCAACTCGGCCGCCAGCGCCTCTTCCACCCCTTTGGCGGTGGTCGCGAAAAAAAACTGCTTCATCCTCTCTCCTTAAAAAAGCCGACGGCGCACCCTGTCATGAGAGGTGCCGCGCCGCCCCCTTCGCGGGGGCCGTGCCTTTGCCACTCACCTTCATGAGGACTATACACGCTGCGGCTGCGGCACCGCAACGGCAAAGCACAAATTAATATTGATCACCCATTGCACTGATTAGAAGATAATGATAAAAAATTAATTTCTTCAGTTGCCGGAGCCACCTGCCGATACATGTTTTCATGAACGCGACGCTGGCCTGCGTTTGCGGCCGGGCTGCCGCCGCGGCGGCCTTTTCCCGCCCCGGCACGCGGCTTGCCTTCGCGTCGGCGTGGATTACAATGTTCCGGTGTCCGGTGCCACAACCCCCTGTTTTATCGGAGAAAATAGCACATGAAGAGACTGTTAAGAGTCCTGATCGTCGAGGATGCCCCTGACGATGCCCAGCTGATCGTGATCCAGCTTGAGCAGGGGGGATTCGACGTCCATTTCCAGCGGGTGGATAGCGCTCAGGGCCTGACCGAGGCACTTGCTGTGTCCCCGTGGGACGTCATCATCTGCGACTACGTGATGCCCGGCTTCAGCGGACTGAAAGCTCTGCAGATACTCAAGGAACACGGCTGTGACATCCCCTTCCTGATGATATCGGGAAAGGTCGGCGAGGAGGCCGCCGCGGCCGCCATTCGTGCCGGGGCCGACGATTTCGTCCTCAAGGGGAACCTGACCAGGCTTGTGCCGGCGGTGCAGCGTTCCATTGCCGAGGCCGCCCTGCGCCAGCAAAGCCGCCGCCACGAACAGGAGCTCAAGGAGAAGCTGGAATTCATCCAGGTGCTCATCGATACTCTGCCCACCCCGATCTTCTACAACGACCCCAACGGCCTCTACCTGGGTTGCAACAAGGCCTTCGAGGAGCAGATCGGCGTCAAGCCCGGCGACCATGTCAACAAGAGCATCTACGAGATCCTCCCCCCGGACCTGGCCGCCCTCTACAACCGCGGCGAGGAGACGGCGGAGAACGGGGTCGGCCCGCGCAGCTTCGAGGGGACCATCACCTGCGCCGACGGCGAGCGCAGGGACATGATCTTTTACAGCGCCACCTTCAAGAACTCCGGGAGCAGTTCCGGAGGGGTGGTGGGGGCGCTGCTGGACATCTCAGAACGCAAGCAGGCCGAGTTGAAGCTGCGCTACCTGAGTAGCCACGACATCCTGACCGGCATCTACAACCGGGCCTACTTCGACGAGGAGCTCGAGCGGCTCAGCAAGGGGCGCAAGTTCCCGGTCAGCATCGTCATGGTCGACGTGGACCGGCTGAAGGAGGTCAACGACCAGCAAGGGCACGCAGCCGGCGACGACTTGCTCAGGCATGCGGCCGAAGTGCTCAAAAACGCCTTCCGGCGCGAGGACGTGGTTGCGCGCGTGGGCGGTGACGAGTTTGCCGCCCTCCTGCCCAACACCGACGAGTCCACCCTGCACGAGGCGATGGAGCGGCTCCAGGCCCAGCTGGCACAGAGCAATCACGAGCACCCCGCACTCCACTTGAGCCTCTCCATTGGGGCCGCCACCGCCCACGACGGTGAGGAGCTGATGGCCTCTTGGCGCCTGGCGGACCAGCGCATGTACCGCCAAAAGAAAGGGCGCAAAAACAGCAACGCCGGCAGCAGACAGCACCAGTTGGTGGCCTAGAGCCGGCGGACAGCAGTAAAGGCGCGCGTCCCGACATCGGGGCGCGCGCCTTTTTTATTTATCGGCGTCCTTAAAGATGATCATGGGAAGCTCGTCCTTACCCACGGATGGCCTCGATTCCTCCCCCCGCGCACGACGCACCTGCACCGGATATTCTGCATCGAGCCTCTTCTGCACTTCCTCAGCATGGGCGGTATCGCCCGACTTACGATAGGCCTGCTCGAGGTAGAACAGGGTGTCGGCCAGCCTAGGCTGTCCGGGGAAGCGCTGCAGCGCCTCGTTCAGGCGCTTGATCGCCGAGGGGTATTTCTTGGTGCGCAGGTAGAAGTGGCCGACGTAATTCTCATAGGCGAGCTGCTTGTCGCGGCAGTCGGCCAGCTTGGCCTTGGCGTCGGCCGCGTACTCCGAGCCGGGGTACTGGGCCAAGAACATCTCCAGGTAGTGCACCGCGTTCTTCACTGCGGTCTGGTCGGTATCGATGCCGGTGATCTGGTTGTAATTGGCCAGCCCCAGGCGGTACAGCGCGTAGGGCGCCTTTTCGTTGGTGGGGTGGAGCTTGCGGAAATCCTCGTAGGCGGCGGCCGCCTCGATGAAGGCGCCGTTGTCGAAGTGGGCATCAGCTATCTTCAACTCGGCCTGCGCGCTCAACTCCAGGTTGCTGTAGCTTTCTTTCACCTTCTTGAACTGGGCGATGGCATCCTCGTAGTGCTTGGAAGCGTAGGCGGCCTCACCTTCCTTGAAGTATGTCTCGGCGCTCTTCACCGGGGCAGGGGCCGAAGCGCAGGCGCCCAGGAGGGTTAGCAGGGAGCAAAGGCCCAGGAAACGCAGGGTTCGAGAGTGCATGGATGCCTCCTTGAGATGCGGTGAGTTCATAAAAAGCCCCCGCAGCCGACGATGTCACGGCTGCGGGGGCTGATGGTATCAGGCCCGGCCGGCGCGCTTGCGCTTGGTGGGGTCGAGCTCCTTCTTGCGCAGACGGATGGAAACCGGCGTCACCTCGACCAGTTCGTCCTCGTCGATGAACTCGAGCGCCTGCTCCAGGGTAAGAACGCGCGGCGGGGTGAGCTTGATGGCGTCGTCGCTGCCCGAGGCGCGCACGTTGGTGAGCTTCTTCCCCTTGCAGGGGTTGACCTCGAGGTCGTTGTCCTTGGCGTGCTGGCCGATGATCATGCCGCCGTACACCTCGACGCCGGCGCCGAGGAAGAGGATGCCGCGCGGCTGCAGCGCGTCCAGAGAATAGGCGGTGGTCTCACCCTGCTCCATGGCGATCAGGACGCCGTTCTTTCTCCCCGGGATCTCGCCCTTGTACGGAGCGTAGTCGTGGAAGGTGTGGGTGATCACCGCGGTGCCGCGGGTCTCGGTCAGGAACTCGCCCCTGATACCGATCAGGCCACGGGCCGGGACGATGAACTCAAGGCGCACGGTCTCGCCCATCGGATTCATGGCGACCATCTCCCCTTTACGGGGTCCCATGCGCTCGATGATGGCCCCCTGGTACTCGGCGGGGACGTCCACCACCAGGTACTCCATCGGCTCGTGGCGCACGCCCTCGACCATGCGCATGATGACCTCCGGCTTCGAGACGGCCATCTCGAAACCTTCGCGGCGCATGTTCTCGATCAGGATGGAAAGGTGCAGTTCGCCGCGGCCGGAAACCTGGAAGGTGTCGGCGTTGGCGGTGTTGGCGACCCTGAGCGACACGTTGGTGCGCAGTTCGCGGTCCAGGCGCTCGCGGATGTTCCTCGAGGTGACCAGCTTACCCTCGCGCCCGGCGAAGGGGGAGGAGTTGACGATGAAGTTCATGGACAGGGTCGGCTCGTCGATGGCGACGTAAGGCAGCGGCATCGGGTTGTCGGCCGCGGCCAGGGTTTCGCCGATGCCCACCTCGGTGAAGCCCGCGATGGTGACGATGTCGCCGGTGAAGGCTTCCGGGATCTCGACCTGCTTCAGCCCCTCGTAACCAAGGAGCTTGGTGACGCGCCCCTTGGAGATGGTGCCGTCGCGCTTAATGAGGGCCACGGTCTCCCCGGCGCTCACCTTGCCGTTGAAGATCTTGCCGGTGGCGATGCGGCCGATGTAGTCGTTGTAGTCGATGTTGGTGACCAGGAGCTGGAACGGCGCGTCCGGGTTCCCCTCGGGGGGATGCACGTTGTCCTTGATCAGTTCGAACAGGGGCTCCATGTTCTCGCTGGGGTGGTCCATCTCGCGCATCGCGTAGCCCATCTTGGCGCTGGTGTAGCAGATGGCGAAGTCGAGCTGGGCGTCGGAGGCCTGCAGTTCGCAGAACAGGTCGAAGACCATGTCGACGACTTCGGAGGGGCGGGCGCCGGGGCGGTCCACCTTGTTGATGACCACGATGGGCTTCAGGCCCAGGTCGAGCGACTTCTTGAGCACGAAGCGGGTCTGCGGCATGGGGCCGTCGAGTGCGTCGACGAGCAGCAGCACGGAATCGACCATCTTGAGCACGCGCTCAACTTCGCCGCCGAAGTCGGCGTGTCCCGGGGTGTCAACGATGTTGATCTTGTAGTCGCCGTGGTGGATGGAGAGGTTCTTGGCGAGGATGGTGATGCCGCGCTCCTTCTCCAGGTCGTTGGAATCCATCACGCGCTCGGTGATCGCCTCGTTTTCCCTGAAAACACCAGACTGCTTCAACATGGCATCGACCAGGGTGGTTTTACCGTGGTCGACGTGGGCGATAATGGCGATGTTTCTGATCTTCTCCTGCATGCTTTACTGCTCCTTTTCTTGGCTCGGCTCAAATAAAAAGACGAGCAGAGAAGCCCGTCTTAAAAAACAGCCCAATATGGCATTTTTGAGATATCTTTACAAGCTATTTTCTGATAATTCGGCGCTTTCCGCCCATGGCCGCCATCTGCTGCTTCTGGATGGTCGCCATGCTTTCCAGGTGGAACTGCAGCCACATCTCTCCGTACCCCTTCATCTTCATCTTCTTCCCTTCGCGCAAAAGCTCGAGGTTCTGCTTCAGGTTCTCATCCCCGGGGAGCTTCGCTACGCCCTTGGCCACGATCTCGCAGGCCTTGACGTTCTCGCCGATCTCGTTGAGGCAGTAGCCGTAGAGGGCGTATAGGAGCGACTCTTTCGGGCTCGCCATGAGCGCCTTGTCGAAGGTTTCCTTCATCTTGTCGTGCTTGTTCTTCTTCATGTAGGTGACACCGAGCATCCCCATGGTGACCCAGTTCTTGAAGAAGCCCTTCTCCAGGTACGGGAACGCGGTGGCGAACTCGCGCCGCACGAAGTAGACCATGCCGATGGCGGAGTTGATCTGGCTCTCCACGTAGATCTGCCACTTGCCGTAAGGCAGCGCCGCCTTCAGGTCGCGGATCCCCTTCTCGAAGCGCTGGGCCTGGATATCCTTCATGGCCGGTTCCATGATGGCTTCGAGCTTCTTGGTGATGATGCGGGAGATGATCAAAAAGCTCGCCATGAAGACGATCATGGCGCCCAGGAGCGCCGCCCACCAGTACGAGGTACCGGCGGCGAGAATGACGACGAGGAAAACTGCGATTGCTGCGCCTGCGGAAATGAGAAGGTTGTACATCGGTTGATTTATCCTTTCGTGGTGCGGGTCACGTGATTTGTGTCGATACGCTGATGCTGTAAAGAGGCGGAGCGATTGACGGGGCTAGCCTTCGTCCTTGGTGCCTTTCTTCTCCTGGTACTTTGCGACGATGATGCGCTTGCCGGGCTTCAGGGCCACCCGGGTCTTCAGGTTGTTCCATGCGGAGAGAAGCCTCGCCGTTACGTTGAACCTCTTGGCGAGCGAGGCGAGGGTATCGCCCTTTTTGACGGTGTAGTACTTGTGTAACTCCTTGGGCTCCGCCTCGGCCTTGGCCACGTGGGTCGGGGTCTCGACCTTCGCCTCGGCCTTGGCTTCCACCTTCGCTTCAGCTGCCACCGGGTGCGTTTCGGCACGCGCCGAAGCTACCTGTACCGGGATGGTCAGGACACGACCGGCAAGCTTCACCTTCTTCTTGCCCAGGTTGTTCAATTCGGCGATGGTCTGCTGGCTGGTGTTGAAGCGCCGGGCGATGGAGGCCAGGGTGTCGCGCTTCTTGGCCCGGTACTGCACGTTCCTGACCCGTTCGACGTAGCGCTCCGACTCGGGGATCTTGGCGTACTCGGTGAGACAGGTGGCACCGGCGCCCTTGGGGACCTTGAGTTGGTATCCCGGGTAGTCCGGCGGCGTGGTGGCGCGGCGCAGTTCCGGGTTCAGCTCCTTGATGTTCTGCAGGGGAACGCCGCAGGCCTTGGCCATCACGTCCAGGTCGGTGCGGGACGGGATCGGCACCTGGTCGAACTCGATCGGCGGGAGGTAGGCGACGTCGGCGAAGCCGAACTTGGCGGGTTCCTTGGCGATGATGGCGGCGGCAAGCAGCTTGGGGACGTAGTCCTTGGTCTCGCGGGCCAGGTAGCTCCCCTTGGAGATCTCCCAGAAGTCGCGGGTGTTGTACATGTTGATGGCGCGCAGGATCTTGTTCTCACCGGCGTTGTACCCCGCCGCGGCCAGGTACCAGTCGTTGTTGAACAGCGCGTAGAGTTCCTTAAGATAGAGCGCGGCAGCGACGGTGGCTTTGAGCGGATCGCGCCGCTCGTCGATCCAGGGGTTGATCCTGAGTGCGTAGCGCTTGCCGGTCGCCGGCATGAACTGCCAGGGGCCGACGGCGCTCGCCACGGAAACGGCATGGGGGATGAACCCGCTCTCGATCATGGCCAGGTAGACCAAGTCCTCGGGGAGTCCTTCCTTCTTGAGCACCGTCTTCATCATCGGGATGTAGCGCTCGCTCCTGGAGAGCCACTTGGCGAAAAAGCCGCGGCCGGAGCCCTGGAAGTAGCGGGTGAAGTATTCGACCTTGGAGTTGAAGGTAAGGGGGATGTCGGAATCCGGCAGATCCATCTCCGGCAGTTTCAGTTCGAAGTCATCGGGGTCGGCAGCGGCAAGGTCTTCGTTGCCGGGAAAATCGGCGGAGGTAAGGCCGAGGCCCTTGGAAAGGGCGAGGTCAGCCGAGGCGAGTTGCTGGGTCTGATGCTCCTTGCGTCCGAAATCCAGGGTAGGGTCTCCGGGCGCGGCAAGGGCGAAGCAGGGAGTCAGAAGAGCAAGTATGACGAGGGTAACTTTAAGCATTCAATACCTATTTTGGGGTGACGGCACGCGTACGCACAGGTGCGCAGAATAGCGGAATTTAGCACAGTTGTCAATTCAAACGGGTTTTGAAGAAATGTAGACGCAGGGGCGAGAGCTGTTGCGGGGCTGCCCCACGTCCCTACCGGGCGCATCGGGCGATGCGGGGGCGAACTTTAGCTGACCAAGATTTCCGTGGTTAAAACGAAAAAGCCCCCCGTGGTCAACGGGGGGCTTTTTTCATGGAGAGCCCGCCACGGTCAGGCGACGGGCCAACTAGGGCAACCTTCCTTGCAGTGGGTTACCGGACGGATCATAAAGAAGTTAGTCCACATGGTGCGATCTCCTTTTCCCTGGTTGGATTTGCATCCCTCGCTGTGTGGTTCCCGGAGGATGGGTGAAAATATAATTGCCCCCCCTGCCATTGTCAACCGACCCCACAGCTACAAAGAGCGGCCGGTTTTCTTCATCAGCCAAAGCAGCCAGCCGTCCTTGAGAGTCAGCGCCGCGTGCGGACAGAGTTCACGGCAGCAGAAGCAGCGGATGCAGCGCTGGTAGTCGAAGCGGAGCCTCCCCCCCTTAACCCGTATTGCAGCCGGTGGACACGCCTTGACGCAAACGCTGCAGAGCTCGCATTTGTCCAGCGCGACCTCGGGGCGAGAGGTGAACTGGTTTCGGAGCCGGTTCTTCAAGAAGCCCGGGAGCCCGAACTGGACGTCGGAAAGATGGGGGAGCCGCAGCGGGCGCTCCAGCACCTGGTCGGGGTCCGGCCCCAGCACCGCGACCTCCTCGGGGTTGGAGCCGGGGAGCCCCATGCGCCGGGCGGCGTTTTCCAGGTAGAGCAGTTGCCGCGGGATGCCTGCCACCCTTGCGGCGACCTGGTCCACGGCGACCGCGTTGTCTCCGGCCAAGAGCACGCCGACCTGGCAGGGGTCGCCGCTACCGGGACCGTCACCTTCCATGGCCACGACGGCGTCGACGATGTTAAGGTCCGGTTCGCGCAGCCGGTACAGTTCGATGAGCATGTTGGCAAAGAGTTCCTTGTCGGCCCCGGCCTTGAGATGCCAAGCCGCCTTGGCGGTCCCCACCACGGCCCCGAACAGGTTCTTCACACAACAAGTCATGGTCATCATTTCGTGGGTTTTCAACTTGGGGAGATTGATCAGCCGGTCCGCCTCGAGGTACGGGCGCGCCAGCTGGAACTCTTTGAAGGTGCCCGCACCGGCGACAGGAATCGATGCGGTGAAGGGAACGAACTCGGCCCCGGTCTCCTCGACGACAGCCATCATGCCCGAACGCTCGGCGACTCGACGGCCGCTCCCCACCCCCGGCGAGTCCCCTACCAGCGGCACCCCACCGACTCGGCGCACCTCCAGGATCACCGCGCGCAGCAGCTCCGGATGTGTCGTCACCGCCGCCTCGGGTGGCTTCGCCGAAAGGAGATTGGGTTTGATCAGCACCCGTTCGCCCGGCTTGACGTAGCGCTCCATCCCGCCCAACGGTTCCAGGAGCCGGGCCACCCCTTCCCTCATCTGTTCGCGCCCGTAATCCGAAACCCGCTCCAGCGCTACCTGGTACATCACATCCTCCGCTTCAAAAGCTGTTGTAAAGGGGCATCGCCCTGAGGTAGATTCACATACCATGAAACGCGCCATCGAGCAATTCTGCGCTTACCTGGAGACCGAGCGCAACGTCTCCCCCCACACGCTCGCCGCCTACAAAAGCGACCTGGAGCAATTCGCCTCCTTCCTGGAAGGGCGCAGTGAGCCACGCCCTGAGGCCGTCGATCACCTGGCCATCAGGCAGCACCTGGCGCAGTTGCACAAGGGACACGCCAAGAGTTCCATCGGCCGCAAGCTCTCGGCGATCCGGGCACTGTTTCGCTTCCTGCTCCGGGAAGGACGCCTGGAGAAAAACCCCGCCGAGTTGGTCAGCACGCCCAAGAAAGAGAAGCGCCTCCCCTTCCACCTGAACATCGACCAAGTGAGCGCGCTGGTGCAGGCGCCGGCCGGGTCGAGCCTGCCGCTTCGGGACCGGGCGGTACTGGAAACGCTCTATTCCTGCGGCATCAGGGTGAGCGAGTTGACGGGGATGAACGTGGGGGACCTCGATCTCACCGACGGGGTGGCGCGGGTCATGGGCAAGGGGGGCAAGGAGCGCATCGTGCCGGTGGGCTCCTTCGCCCGGCAGGCCCTCGCCGCCTACCTCGCCGAGCGCGGCGAGTCCGCGCCGTCCGAGCCGCTCATCTTGAACAGCCGAGGCAAAAGGATCAACCGGCGCAGCGTCACGCGCATCGTGGACAACCACATGCTGCTCATCGCCGCCATGCGCAAGGTTTCCCCGCACACGTTGCGCCACACCTTTGCCACCCACCTGTTGGAAGGGGGCGCCGACTTGAGGGCAATCCAGGAGCTTCTGGGGCACGCCTCGCTCTCCACTACCCAGAAGTACACCCACGTCAGCATCGACAAGCTGATGGAGGTCTACGACAAAGCCCACCCCAAGGCCCGCGGCTAGCCCGCCGCCCGGCATCCCAGCCACCCTTCCCAGCCACCCTTCCCAGCCACCCTTCCCAGCCACCCTTCCCAGCCACCCTTCCCAGCCACCCTTCCCAGCCATCCCAACTCAGCCAGCAGTTCTCCCACTCAGCCAGCAGTTCTCCCACTCAGCCTGCCGTCTTCCCACTCTTCCGGCCACGCCGGCCCAACAAAAAAAGGCCCCGCCATTGCCGGCGGGGCCTTTTTACTGCTTTGCTGCGCTCGATTAGTCTTCGCAGAGGTCGATCTTCACATCCCAGTTCTTGAGCTTCATGGTGCCGTTCTTCTCAAGGTTGAGGTGCATCTTGAATGCGCGATCCCACAGCTGCGGCTCGTGGCCGACCTTCCTCGCCAGGCAGTCTTTCTCTGCGATGTTGAGGTACTCGGTGAGCTGTGCTTTGTAATCCGGGTGGGCGCACTTCTCGATGATCTTCCTGGCGCGATCCTTCGGAGCCAGACCACGCAGGTCGGCGAGACCCTGCTCGGTGATGACGCAGTCGAGGTCGTGCTCGGTGTGGTCGATGTGCGAGCAGTGCGGCACGACGCAGGAGATACCGGTCGGGTCGGTCTTGCTCGGACGGGAAGACGGGGTGTGCATCATCTTCAGGAAGCCGTTCCTGAGGAAGTCGCCAGAACCGCCGAGGCCGTTGATCATGCGGGTACCGCCGACCAGGGTGGAGTTGGCGTGCGCGAAGATGTCGATCTCGACCGGGGTGTTCATAGCGATGCAACCCAGACGGCGGATCGGCTCCGGTGCGTTGGAGATGGAGAGCGGACGCAGGGTGATCTTGTCGAAGTACTTGTCCATGTTCTCGAAGAAGCGCGGGAAGCCCGGGCTAGCGGAGAGGGACAGGGAGCAGGAGGACGCCGCGTCGAGCTTGCCGGAGTCGAACAGGTCGAGCATGGTGTCCTGGAGTACCTCGGTGTAGACGGTCAGGTTGGTGAAGGGGCCTTTGGCCAGGCCGCCGATAACGGCGTTGGCGATGGAGCCGACGCCCGACTGGATCGGGAGCAGGTTCTTCGGCAGACGGCCGGCTTTCACCTCGGCGGTGAAGAAGTCGATGATGTGGTTCGCAATCGCCTCGGAGGTGTCATCCTGCTCGGCGAAGGCACGACCCTGGTCGCGCAGCTTGGACTCGACCACGGCCACGACCTTGCTCGGATCGCAGGGGATCGAGGTGGAACCGATCCTCTCGCCGGCGTGGGTGATGCCGAAGATCTGGCGGTTCGGCGGGGTGAGCGGGGTCAGCAGGTCATGGATACCTTCGAAGGAAGGCTGTCCGGTGTTCACCTCGAGGATGATCTTGTCGCAGATCATCAGGATTTCCGGGATGACGCCGCAGGAAGAGGTCGGCACCAGGGAGCCGTCTTCTTTGATGGCGGAAACTTCGATGATGGCGAGGTCGAGCTTGCCGCTCTCGGAGTCCTTGGTGTAGAAGCCGTAGCCCAGGTCCTGTGCGAACAGGGAGAGGTGCTTGTCACCCATGCGGATGCGGCCGGCGTTGATGCCCGCTGCGATGTTCTTGCCGGTCTGGTACGGCCAGCGGCGGTCGATCATGTCCAGAGTCGCCCAGCGGTCTTCGGTCTCGGCACCGACGGAAGCGCCGATGAAGAGGTTGAACTTGAGCTTGCCCTGCAGGTTGTTCTTCTCGACGTGGTCAGCCAGGGCGATGGGCACCACTTTCGGATAACCGGCCGGGGTAAAACCGGACCAACCAAGGTTCATCCCGTTCTTAAAGAACTCGATGGTCTGCTCGGGAGCCATGACCTTGTTCAAAAGTTGTTTGCATTGTACCCGGTCTTGAAGTGTGCCGTACTCGGACATATCTGCCTCCTGTTTTGTTTTGATGTTTACGACCAAATCAGCGTAAAGCTGACAAATTACATGAGTTTTACCGCGGCCCCGGACCGGCCAAACGTCTTATCCAATGCGGATTTACCGGGATTTTGGGAAAAATTAGAACCGGATTCTACTTAAGGGCGGCCTTGGAGTCAACTAAAAACCCCCTTTGGCTACCGATGGGCTCTGCCGCCGCGCTTCAGCCCCTATTGTAGGGGGTCGAGCGGGCAGCACGGCAATGTATACAGTATGCAATCTAATCTGAACTTGCCGTTCACGTCAAGAATAAAAAGTTGTTTCGTGTCTTCGCAGCCCCCGGCGGGCGACAACCACAGACGTTTATTCTGTTAAATTGGGTATTTTCATAAAGGGGACGGCGTTGAGCACTGATAGAATTTTTCTTTTCTATTCTGCCCGTCTATGGGACGGCGCCGTGGTGGCGCGGGACAGGCAGGCGGCTGTGGGGGCGGCCGGGGAATTCGATCTACGGCCTTGGCGGGCGCTGACGCAGCGACGGCTGCCGGCAGAGCGTCCTACACCAAAATAAAACAAAAAGGGATGGGGCCGTTGGGCAAGGTAGCGGACCGGTACGAGGCGGGGCCGCTTCAAAGCGGCCCCTTTCAGTGTTTGTTGGGCGAAGCTACTTGGCGAGGTATCCCAGCCGGACGGCGCCCCAGTGCCGGTTGTTGATCATGATTGGGGTGGAAATGTCGTTCATGATTTCACCGGTGTCCCTCATGTAGGTTTGCAGCAGGTACGGCTCCATATTCTGGGCCGCCTTGAGTCCGGTCTTGTCGTTGAAGATCCGCTTGGTCCTGTTGTTCACCTTGTCGGTCTCCGGGTCACCGGTCAGGGGCTTGGAGTAGCGCAGGTTATGGCAGGGGACGTAGCCGTGGTCGTCGACACAGATTGCGAAGAAGATGGTCCCCTTCCGCCCCAGCACCTCCTCCTGCACCGGCGAGACGTACTGGTCGAAGAAGCTGTCGAACGCGGTGTGGTACTTCTGCGGCGAGGTATCGGAAATGGGGCGGTAGTTGCGGTCGAAGAGGTCGGCCATGGTGATCTTGCCCGATGCCACCCCCTGCTCCAGGGTCGCGGTCAACTTGTCCCTCAGCTCGGTGGCAAGGGCCTTCATCTCGTCGTGCCGGTTGCCGACGCTGAATTTGCCTACAGTCGAGAAGATCTGCTCTGCTACCCGGGTCAGGTCGGTGAAAGCCCGGTCGCTTTCCTGCATGTCCTCATGTACCCCTGAGGCGGAACTGGAGACGTTGTGGATCTTTTCGGCGATCTCGTCGGTGGTGGCGCTCTGCTCCTCGGTGGCGGAGGCAATCTGGTTGATGAGCTGCGCCGTCTCGCCCGCCAGGCCCAGGATCCGCTCCAGGCATTCCCGGGCCGCCGCCGACTTCTCGACCCCGTCTTCCACGCGCCCCTGTTCCTCGGTGATGGAGCGGGCGGCCTCCCGGCTCTCGATCTGGATGTTGGTGATGATCTTGGCGATTTCTTTGGTCGAGGTTGCGGTCTTTTCGGAAAGCATCTTCACCTCGTCGGCGACCACGGCGAACCCCCGTCCGTGCTCGCCGGCACGCGCGGCCTCGATTGCGGCGTTGAGGGCGAGGAGCTTGGTCTGGTCCGCGATGTCCTCGATAAGGACGATGATGTCACCGATCTGCGCCGACGACGTCTCCAGCCGTTGCACGGTCCCCAGGGTCTGGGCCACGTTCTCCCTGATCATGGTGATGGAGTTGCAGGCGCTGTCCACGACACTCATGCCGCGGTTAGCAGCCTCGTCGACCTCCGAGGAGAATCCTGCTGCTTGGTGGGTATTACCGGCCACGACGTTCAGGGTCGCCGCCATCTCTTCCGCAGCCACGGCTACCGCCTCGGATCGCTGCTTCTGGTCGGCAGCAGAGGTCACGGTCTTGGCGGCGCGGCTGGAGACATGGCACAGCGAGATGGAGATACTCTCGGCGAGATCGTAGAGCACCGTTATGGTCTCGCGCAGCTTCTGGACCAGGTGGTTGATGTGGCGCGCCAGGTCGCCGATCTCGTCGCCGGAGCGCACCGGAATCTCCTTGGTAAGGTCCCCCTCCCCTTCCGCGATGTCCTTGAGCTTCTCGGAGAAGAAGAGGATCTCCTGCATCACCGACTTCCTGAAGAAGAAGTACATCCCTCCCATCATGCAGATAAAGAAGATGCACCCTGCACCAACCAGTATCGCGATCATCCTGACTGCGCTCTGGTAGCCGTCTTCCAGGGACGAGGTGAGCAGGACGGCGCCCAGGTACTTGTCGCCGGCATCGTGGCACTGCTGGCAGCGCTGCTCGTTCTTCATGGGGACCACGGCGCGCAGGGTATGGACGCCGTCGACCACCTCCCGCTTCTCTATGCGCTTGCCGGTGGCAAAACTTTCCGTCACGTCCTTGTTTACCGCTCCGGTGACCGGATCCTTGGCGTCCTTGCCGTAGATCTGCAGGTCGAAGCCGAACTTTTGTTCTTTCGCGGTCTTGGCGAGATTGAGCACCGACTTGGAATCGTCCTTCATCATGAACGACTTGATCTCGTCTATGATGACCGCCGACATGGTACGGCTGCTCTGCTCCTGCAGCTTCATGGTGGAACTGTACTGGAGCCAGATCGCCAGGCACCCCACGATGGCGATGCCCACCAAAAGGTTCACACCGATGATCGCGAGGATCTTGTGCATCAGCTTGTTCTTGAACATCACGCCTCCCTGATGGACCCCGGAGTCCTCTGTCATTGGTGTCAATATCGGCAACTGTTTACTGCATCTTTAGAAACGGCGTTTAAAATTATCTATATTTAATGGTTGCAGGGTGTCACGCCGGACGCGTAGTGCCTGCTTTTGATTTCAGTCAAAAGCCAGCACTGCCGGAGATGGTATCATTGAAACAAAACTGCACGGGAGGCCGCCATGAACGAGATAAACGAACAGGAACTGTACCGGCAACTGGTACAGAACTGCAACGACGCCATCATCTACTCTGACAGGGACGGGTTGATCAGACTGTGGAACAAGGGGGCGGAAGAGATGCTGGGGTTTAGTGCCGAGGAGGCGCTGGGGCAGTCGCTGGACATCTTCATCCCCGAGAACCAGCGCGCCCGGCACTGGGAGGGGTACTACCGCGTTATGGAGGCCGGCACCACGCGCTACGCCAAGGAACTCCTGGCGGCCCCCGCCCTCAAAAAGGACGGCACGCGCCTCTCGACCGAGTTCTCCATGACTATCATCAGGGACGCCGAGGGGAAGGTTGCCGGGACCGTGGCCGTAATGCGGGACGTGACCGCCCGCTGGCAGAAGGAAAAGACGCTGCGGGCGCGCCTGGCCGAACTGGAAAAGGCACAGGGCGCTTAGCGCCGGGGAAAAAGAGGGCGCCGGGATTATTCCCGGCGCCCTCCCTCCTCGTACCGCTGCAGGGCGACGTCACCCCACCTGGTCGACCAGGTAATTCTGCACACCCATCTGGGAGATCTGGTCCAGCTGGGCCTCGATGTCGTCGATGTGATCCTCCTCCTGCTTGAGGATCGATTCCAGCAGTTCCTTGGTCCCGTTGTCCCCCAGTTCCAAGGCCAGCTTGATGCTCTCGTTGTACCCCTTGATGGCGCTCTCCTCGAGAGCGTGGTCGAACTGGTGCATCTTCGGGATCTCACCGCCGATGTGAATCGGGTCCAGCCTGCTCACGATGGGCCTCCCTTCCAGGAAGAGGATCCGCTCGATCAGTTTCTCCGCGTGCGTCATCTCAGTGATGGCGCGCTCCCTGATCGCGGCGTACAGCCTCTTGTAGCCCCAGTTCTCGCACATCTCCGCATGCACCATGTACTGGTTGGTGGCGGTCAGCTCCTCAGCCAGGCGTACGTTCAACTGCTCGATCACCCTCTCGTTACCCTTCATGGACAACCTCCTTTGTGCGCCCGGCGGCAGCGGGCGCGGTTCGCTTCCGGCAACCGAAAGGGTGCGCCGGCTAAACCGTTTAATTTATTCTAATTTAAAACGAATAGATTATACCCGTGTCGGCGGGGTTGGCAATTCCGGGCTTCTCCTAACCAAAAGCAAATCTTGCTCCATCCATATATCCAAAGGTTGGTTTAAGAATTTAGGGGAGTGGTACCGCCAGCAGATACACGTGGCCCCCTGTCTCCCTTCGTAAAGGAGAGGACGCGAGGTGGCCAGTTCAAGCGATGGGCGCGTGTAAGACGCAAAAACGCCGCCCCACTGGCGCGGGGCGGCGTACGGTTTTGCAGCAGGTGTGGACAGAAGCTACGCCACGGTCTCCTCGGGTTCTTCCTCGACGGCGTCGCCACCCATCGGGGCGGCCTCACCTTTCGGGAGCAGGAGGTTCAAGAGGATGGCAGCGATGCCGCACAGGCTCACGCCGTGCAGGTGCTGGCCGGCCACGTTGATGCTGAGCCCGCCGATGCCGAAGACCAGCACCAGCGACACGATAATCAGGTTGCGCGGACGGTGCATGTCAACCTGGGCGTGGATCAGGGTGTTCAGGCCGACCGAGGCGATGGAACCGAACAGGAGCATCATGATGCCGCCCATGACCGGCACCGGGATGGACTGCAGAATGGCGTTGAACTTGCCAAAGAAGGCCATCACGATGGCGAAGCCGGCTGCCCAGGTCATGATGACCGGGTTGTAGCAGCGGGTGATCATGACAGCGCCGGTAACCTCGGCGTAGGTGGTGACCGGAGGGCCGCCGACCAGCGCAGCGGCGCAGACCGCGAGGCCGTCACCGAGCATGGTGCGGTGCAGGCCCGGCTTCACAGTGTAGTCCTTGCCAGTGACCGCGCCGATGGCGACCACGTCCCCGACATGCTCGATGGCGGGCGCCAGGGCGACCGGGACCATGAACAGCACCGCGGACCAGTTCCACTCCGGCGTCACGAACTTCGGCACTTCGAGCCACGGGGCGGCGGCGATCTTGGAGAAATCGACCAGGCCGAGGAAGATGGAGACTACGTACCCCACCGCGACGCCGGAGAGGACCGGCAGCAGCCTGAAGATGCCACGGGCGCGCACCGCCACGGTAGCGGTGGTGGCGAGCGAAATGCCCGCCACGAGGAGCGCGGTATTGTAGTCCACCAGGACGGCCTTGCCGTCGCCGGTCTTGCCCATGGCCATGTTGACCGCCACGTTGGCGAGGCCAAGGCCGATGATCATGATGATGGGGCCGACCACGACCGGTGGCATGATGCGGTGCACGAACTCGGCGCCGCGCAGGTAGATGGCGAGCGAGAAAGCAAGGTAGAGCCAGCCGGCGGCGAAGAGGCCGGCCATGGTCGAGGGAAGCCCCCAGGTCTGCACGCTGTAGATGATGGGCGCAATGAAGGCGAAGGAAGACCCCAGGAAAATGGGGACCTGGCGCTTGGTGCAGAGCTGGAAGATGATGGTGCCCACCCCCGCGCCGAGAAGAGCCATGCTCGGGTTCAGGCCGGTAAGGATCGGTACCAGCACCAGCGCGCCGAAGGCGACAAAAAGGATCTGCGCGCCGGACAGCGCCTGGCGCCAGACCGGATCTTTTACTTCAGACATGCAATTGACCTCGCTAGGAAGATGATACGGAGGGGACACCCCCGCTTAAGTGCAGCAGGGGTGTTACTTGGTGCCGAAGATCTTGTCGCCGGCGTCGCCCAGACCGGGCAGGATGTAGCCGTGCTCGTTGAGCCGGTCGTCGATGGCGGCCACGTAGACGTCAATGTCGGGATAGGCCGAGGTGATTTTCTGCAGCCCCTCCGGTGCCGCCACCAGGCAGAGCACCCGGATCTGGCGGCAGCCGCTTTTCCTGAGCATCTCGATAGTGGCAGCCATGGAGCCGCCGGTGGCGAGCATGGGATCGATGATCAGCGCCAGGCGCTCGTCCAGTTTCCCCACGAAACGCTCGAAGTAGGTGTGCGCCTCCAGGGTCTCCTCGTTGCGGGCCAGGCCCACCACGCTCACCTTGGCGTTGGGAATCATGTCCAGGACGCCGTCGAGCATGCCGATGCCGGCGCGCAGGATGGGCACCACGGTCACCTTTTTCCCCTTGATCTGCTGGATCTCGATAGTGCTGCCGTCCCAGCCGGTGATGGCACGGGGCTCCAGCGGGAAATCGCGGGTGGCCTCGTAGGCGAGCAGGCAGGCGATCTCTGCGGTGAGTTCCCGGAACTTTTTCGTACTGATACCGGACTCGCGCATCAGGCCAATCTTGTGCTTCACCAGGGGGTGGTTTACTTCGTGGACGCTCATCTGCCTCTCCCGTCGAAAATTTTGGCCATACCATACCGGATTTTACGTCTGCAAACAAGCAGTTACGCATTAGACGGAGCCAATCGGCGGGAGGTGGTTTGGTATGGTCAGACCACCGGCGCGCGAGCTGCTGAAGACGGGGTGGTTATCTGGGACGGGCGAAAAAGTACCGTAGCGGCAAGGGGTTGGCGGGGGGGATCGGGTCAGAAATGGCGATAGGAGAGGACGATCACGCCCCTCCAGACGCCGAAGGCGAGGACGGCAACGGTGAGCAAAAGACAGATGAGAGCTGCCACGCGGTGCAGCGAAGTCTCGGGGCGCCGCTCCCGGTAGCCCAGCAGCTTCGCCACGATGACTCCACCGACGATGCCGCCGCCATGTCCCCAGTTGTTGATGCCGGGCATGATCAGGCCGAAGACAACCAGGCTGATCAGCCACCCGCTCACCTCCCGCGAGACCGCCTGACCGTAGTTGCCGCCACGGCTCTTGCCGAAATAAAACAGGGCGCCGATCAGGCCGCAGACCGCCGCGGAGGCGCCGATGGTGAAGGGAACGCCGGCAACCACGGAGAGAAGGTACCCCGCAACGCCGCTTGCCGTGTAGATGACGAACATGCGGCTCGCGCCGAACTCGGCGCAGACCCATGGCCCGATCTGGCGCAGAGCCATCATGTTGAACAGGATGTGCATGGCGCCGCCGTGCAGGTAATTCGCGGAGATGAGCGTCCAGAGGCCGTAGCGGAAAACGGGGTAGGTCCCGGTGGCTCCCAGCAGCGCAAGGCTGTTGTCATCCGGGGACAAAAAGCCGAAGATCCCACCGCCGAACGTGCTCCTGCTGGAGATCAGCAGCGACAGGATGTAATAGAGCACGTTGGCGACGATGATGCCATTGACAACGAGGTCGCCCCCCCGATCGCTACGCATCACTTCGATAACTCTGCCGCCAGAGCGGGGCAGCGCGGCGCCGCACCAAAGGCAGGAGGAATATCTCGAGTCGGTGGCGCGTCCACATTGGGGACAGGTGATGGAGGGGTGAGCCATTCAGGATACCTCTGAGAAAGATTGCGCGCCCCACTCTACCATTTTCATTGCAGAAAACAACAAAAGAGGTTGCAGGCGCGGCCCTTTTAGCCGCAGTCGAGGAACAACAGGGCGGGGTCTTCCAGGTAACGCAGCACCTTGCCCAGGAAACGGGCGGCATCGGCGCCGTCGGTGGCACGGTGGTCGAAGGTCAGGGACAGGGGCAGGATCTTCCTGATGGCGATCTGGCCGCGGTGCACCCAGGGGCGCTCGACTATACGCCCGAATCCCATGATGGCGACGTCGGGCCAGTTGATGATGGGGGTGGCGAAAGTACCGCCGAAGTGGCCGTAATTGGTGATGGTGAAACTGCTGCCGCGCAATTCTTCCAGCGCGATGCTCCGCTCGCGGGCCTTGCGCCCCAGCTCCTGGATCGCCTGCGCCAGCTCGATGATGCTCTTCTTGTCCACATCGCGGATCACCGGGACCATGAGCCCCTCGGGCGTATCCACCGCGATGCCGAAATGGTAGTGACTCTTGAGCACCAGTTCCTGCGCCTCGTCGTCGATGGAGGCATTCAACAGCGGGTGCTCCTTCAGCGCGTGCTGCACGGCTTTCATGAAGAACGGGAGGAAGGTGAGATGGGTGCCACGGGATTCCACCTCCCCCTGTTCCCGGATGCGCATCTCGAAGATATCAGTGATATCAACCTCTTCCATACTGGTCACGAAGGCGGTGGTTCTCTGGGAGGCGGTCACGTTGCGGGCGATGGCGCGGCGCAGGCCACGCAGCGGCACCCGCTCTTCCGCCCCGGAGCCACCCACCACCCTGCCGGTTGGAGGAAGCTGGCGCTCCAGGTCCTCGGGCCTGATGCAGCCACGCGGGCCGCTCCCCTCGATGTTTCTCAGGTCGATGCCCCGCTCCCGTGCCAGTTTACGAACCATCGGCGTCGCCAGCCCTTCGAAGCCGGCGGAGCCCGCCGCGGACCCAGCCTTCACGGCGGGGACGGCTCCGACACCACCGCCCACTACGGCACCCGCCTCTTCCTCCGCTTCCGGGAGGGACCCCACAATCCCCACCGACGCCGGCCGTGGTGCCTGGCCCTGCACCGAAGACGTGGAGGGAGCCGGGGATGGGGACTCCGACTGCACCTTTGCCTGGGACGGCGCCTGCGACGCCGGTTCGGCCTCACGCTCCGTCAGGGTCAGCAGGACCTCGCCCACCTTGACTGCTTCCCCCTCCTTGTGGCGCAGCCCGGCCACCACCCCCGACCGGGGCGAGGGGACCTCGACCACAGCCTTGTCCGTCTCCACCTCCAGTAGCGGCTGGTGTTCGCGAACCACGTCCCCCTCGGCAACCAGCCAGCGGCGCAGCTCCACCTCGGCGATCCCTTCGCCCAGATCCGGAAGTTTGAAGTCGAAAGGCATGGGTGTGGTTCTCCTTTTTCAGTACTGCAACACCTCGTCGAGGGCGAACCTGATCTGTTGCGCATCAGGCAGGTAGTAGTCGATCAGCTTGGCCAGGGGGACCGGCACGTCCGGCGCGGTGACCCGGAGGATGGGAGCGCGCAGGTGCAGGATTGCCGCCTCGGCGACGGTGGCCGCGATCTCGGCGCCGAAGCCGCAGGTCTTGGCCGCCTCGTGCACGATCACCAGCCGCCCGGTCTTTTGCACCGAGCTGATGATCGCCTCGCTGTCGAACGGGTTCAAGGTCAGGAGATCCAGCACCTCGGCGTCGTACCCTTCCACCGCTTTCAGCACCCGCTCTAGCATGCTGCCCCAGGCCACCACGGTCACCGAGTTCCCCGGTCGCGCCACCCGGGCCTTGCCGAGTTCCACCAGGTACTCCCCTTCCGGCACCTCCTCGCGCAGCAGGCGGTACAGCCGGGTCGGCTCCAGAAACAGCACCGGGTCGGGATCGCGCAGCGCCGCCAAGAGAAGCCCCTTGGCCACGTAGGGCCCGGACGGCACCACCACCTTCAGGCCGGGTACCTGGCAAAAGAGCGCCTCGGTGCTCTCCTCGTGCAGTTCCGGCGCTTTGATGCCACCGCCGTAGGGGGTACGAACCACCATCGGGCAGCTATAGCGGCCGCGGGAGCGGGAACGCAGCCGCGCTGCATGGGCGAAGAGCTGCTCAAAGGCGGAATAGGTGAAGCCCAGAAACTGTATTTCCGGCACCGGCCGCAGACCGTAGGCCGCCATGCCGATGGCCGCCCCCATGATGCCGGATTCGCACAGCGGGGTATCCAGGACGCGCTCCCTGCCGAAGCGTTCCAGGAGCCCCTCGGTCACCCGGAACACGCCGCCGTCGCGCCCCACATCCTCACCAAGCAGGAGCACCCGGTCGTCGCGAGCCATCTCCTGGGACAGAGCCTGGTTGATCGCCTGTACCATGTTGAGCTGGGCCATCAGCGCACCTTCCTTTGGCCGGCCTGGCGCGGCGTGGGCGTGGCGAGGACCTCGTCGAAGATTTCCGCCGCGGCCGGCGGGGCCGAGGCCTCCATCTCCGCGACTCCGGCGTCGACGATGGCGGCGGCCTGCGCCGCGGCCTCTTCACGTTTTTGCGGGCTCCAGAGCCCGCGCCCCTCCAGGAAGCGCTCCAGGCGCAGGATGGGATCGCGCGCCGCCCAGAATGAGACCTCTTCTCCGGAGCGGTAGCGCCCGGCGTCGTCGGCGGTGGTATGGTCGGCCATGCGGTAGGTGAGACATTCGATGAAGGTGGGGCCGGCACCGCTTCGAGCCTTTTCAACTGCTTGGCGGGTGGCCCGGTACACGGCGAAGACGTCGTTGCCATCCACCTGCACACCTTCGAACCCGTAGGCGATCGCCTTCTGAGCAAGGGTTGCGGAAGCGGTCTGCCCCTTGAGCGGGATGGAGATGGCCCACTGGTTGTTCTGGCAGATGAATACCAGGGGGAGGCTGAAAACCCCGGCGAGGTTCATGGCCTCGTGGAAGTCGCCCTTAGAGGTAGCGCCATCGCCGAAGTAGGTGACCACGGCCACCGGGTCGCGCCGGTAGCGCGCAGCAAGGGCCGCCCCCGCCGCGTGCGGAATCTGGCTCCCTACGGCGACGCAGAAGGGGAAGATGTTCAATCCCGACGGCACCTTCTGGGCCCGCTCGTCACCGCCCCAGTACTGCAAAAGTTGCGGGATCGGGTAGCCCAGCGTGAGATGCGCCCCCATCTCCCGGAAGGAAGGGAAAAGCCAGTCCTTTTGGTTCAGCGCGAAGGCGCTGCCGACCTGGGCAGCCTCCTGTCCCCGGATCGGGGGATAGGTGCCGATGCGTCCCTCGCGCTGCAGGGCGACGGCGCGCTCGTCGAAGATGCGCGCCAGCAGCATCAACTCGTACAGGCGCCAGATTTCGGCATCGGAGAGATCCGGCAACAACTCCAGATCCGCCTCCCCCTTCTCGTTCAGGACTTCCAGTCGTTTGGTTTGAAAATTGGCAAGTAACACTTCCGGCATGGCACACTCACTTATTAAAATGGGGGCTCCAGCGATTAGGAGAGTGTAAACGGACACTTGCGGGATGTCAAAAACGTTTCTATTACCGTTTCAGCCTTCCGTAAAGAACCGGTGCCAGCGCGAACAGCCCCAGCAGGGCAAAGGAGCCCAAAACCCGCGCCGAGGCGACGTCGGCAAGTGAGTTGATGGCGGCGAGACTCGCCCCGGCGTTAACGAAGACGAAGCCCCCGGGGATGATGCCAACCAGCGTCCCCAGGACGAAGACGCGCAGCGGCAGCCGGGTGAGACCGGCGGCGAGGTTGATCAGGAAGAAGGGAAAGAGTGGCACCAGCCTCAGGAACAACAGGTAGTTCCACCCTCGCTGCTCCAGTTCGCGGTTGAGCCCCTCCAGGCGGGTGCCGAAACGGCCGGCAACCAGATCCCTGAGCAGGTAGCGGGTGACCAGGAAGGCGAGCGTGGCACCAATGGTGGCGGCGCAGACGGCGTAGACGGTACCCGCCAGCACGCCGAAGACGGCGCCCGCGGCGAGGGAGAGGACAGCGGCACCGGGGAGGGAAAGCGCGGTCTGCAGGATGTAGATCACCATGAACAGGGCGACTGTGGTTCCCTGGTGCGCAGCGTAGTAGTCGGCAAGAAGCTGCCGGTTCGCCTTCAGCGCCTCCAGGGTGAGAAAACGCTGCAGGTCGAAAAGGAAGAACAGCGCCACCGCAGCGGCGACGACGAGGAGTATCAAGATCTTCTTCAGGTTCATGGACGGTCGGCTCCTGCAACTGTGGGGTATGCAGGTTTTAGCATATCGGTGCGCCGGGCGTTACCATTTTCTTTGCAAGGAGAGCCAGGCAGCCAGGAGCCTGCGCACCAGGGGGGTGAGGCGGCGGCGCTGATAGGCATCGGCGAGTTTGCGCCACGACTCGGACTGGGTGGGATAGGGGTGGATGGTGTTGCCTATGGCGATGAGGCCGAGCCCGGAGCCCATCGCCAGGGTGACCTCGCTGATCATCTCCCCCGCGTGACGCGCCACGATGGTCGCGCCCAGGATGGTGTCGCTTCCCCGCTTCAGGTGCACCCGGGCGAATCCTTCCTCCTCGCCGTCCAACACGGCGCGGTCTACCTCGGTGAAGGGAACGGTCAGGGTGTCTACCTCGATGCCGCGCGCCGCGGCCTCCGCCGGGTACATGCCGACGTGGGCCACCTCGGGATCGGTGTAGGTGCACCAGGGGATGGTGAGCGATGAATTCTTGCGTCTTCCCTTGAAGAGCGCGTTGGCGATCAGGATCCTGGCCTGGGCGTCGGCGGTGTGGGTGAAGCGCAGGCGCGAGCAGATGTCGCCGGCCGCGTAGACGCGCGGGTTGGAGGTCTGCAAGGTGTCGCTCACGGTGACGCCGTTGCCGTCGTAAGCGATCCCCGCCTGGTCGAAGCCCAGCCCCTCCACGTTGGGGGCGCGACCGGCGCCGACCAGGATGCCGGCGACCTCCACCTCGAATAACGTCCCTTCCCGCTGCAACCGCAGCACCTTACTGCCGCCGCGCCGCTCGACGGCGACCACCTCGGTGCCCAGGTGTACCGCTATCTCCTCGCGGCGGAACGCCTCCAACAGCACCGTTGCCGCATCGGGGTCGTCGCGCCCCAAAAGCTGCCCCCCCGGTTCGACCAGGGTCACCTGTGCGCCGAATCGGGCGAAGGCCTGGGCAAGTTCGCAGCCGATGGGGCCGCCGCCGATCACGGCCAGCGTCGCGGGGAGCTCGGTGAGCGAGAAGACGGTCTCGTTGGTGAGGTAACCCGCCTCCACCAGCCCGGGGATGGCGGGGACGGCAGCGCGGGCCCCGGTGCAGAGGGCGGCGCGGGCGAACTTCAGTTGCGCCCCCGCCACCTCGACGCTGTCCGCACCGGTAAAGCGCGCCGCGCCTAAGAAGACGTCGACGCCCAGTTCGTCCCGGAAGCGCCGCGCTGCGTCGTGCCGGCTGATACCCGCCCGCAGGCGCCGCAGCCGCTCCATGGCGGTGCCGAAATCTGCGCCCACCCCTTCGCCCCCAACCACGCCGAAGCCACCGCCGGAGCGGGCATCGAACACGGCGCGGGCCGCCCTCAGCAGCGCCTTGGAGGGAACGCAACCAACATTCAGGCAGTCGCCGCCCAAAAAGCCGCGTTCGACGAGGGCAACCCGCGCTCCCAGTCCGGCGGCACCCGCGGCGCAAACCAGGCCGGCCGTGCCGGCCCCCAGGACGACAAGGTTGTAGCGCTCAGCGGGGGCAGGATTCTGCCACCCCTCGGGACGCACGTTGGCCGCCAGCAGTCGGTTTTCCACGCTATCCGGTACAGATTCCAGGTCGTTGGTGGTCATGACGGTTCCGCCTCAGGCTGCCGCACGCGGCAACATGCTGAAATATCGTCCATTGCTGGGGTTAAATGAACCCATCTTTCGATAATTCCCTGGTGCACTTTTGCTCCTTTTCCCTTATCATTTTTATCATAATAACGACAGGGGCGCCGGACCAATTAGGAGGGTACCCCCTCCCCTGCAGGCAACCCCTTGGTATCACAGTATCGAAACTAGCCGCAGACCTCATTTGGCCGACAACACGGAGGAGCCCATGAGCGGAGCAGGTGGAACGAAGAGCATCATCGGGATTCGTTCCGAAAAGAACAGCTCGAAAAAGAGCGCCAAGGCCACGTACCTTTCCCGCAACGAACTCGCTGCGGAATTAAAGTTGTATGCCGACCGATATGAGCATGCACCAGTGGCCCACATCACCTTGGACCGTTCCGGAGTGATCCGCGCCATCAACCTGACCGGAGCGAAAATGCTCGGGGTTGAGCGGGACTCCCTGGTCGGGCGCCCCTTTGCCGAACTCTTCAGCGAAACCTCCCGCCCTCCTTTGGCCGAGTTTTTCGAGCGGCTGCTTGCCTCCAACGAGAGCAGCTCCTGCAACGCCCTCCTCTCCGACGCCGGCAATGCGTTGCAGCAACTGCGCATAGAAGCCATCCCCTGCCGGGACGGTTCCGAGATCCAGCTCGCCCTGATCGGGATCACCGAAAGCGAAAAGGCAGCCAAGGCGCTGCAGATCTCCGAGGCCCGCTACCGCGGCCTGTTCGAAGCCGCCAAGGACGGCATCATGATCGTGGATGCCGGCACCGGCGAGATCTACGACGTGAACCCTTTCCTGATGGAGATGCTCGGCTACCAGCGGGACGAGATGGTAGGGATGCTGCTTTGGGAAGTCCCGCCGCTCACCCCCCTCGCCGCGAGCGAAACCGAATTCGCCGTCCTCCAGCATCGGGACTACCTGCACAACGACGATCTGCGCCTTGTCACGCGCGACGGCCGCAGTGTGACCGTCGAGGTCGTCGTCACCGGGTACCGCATCGACCGCAGCAAGGTGCTTCAGTTCAACATCCGGGACATCACCGTCCGCAAGAACGCCGAAGAAGCGCTTTTGAAAAGCGAAGAGCAGTGCCGCACCATCGTCAGCAACATCAACGAGTACGTGTACAGCGTCCGCTTCGAAGACGGCGACATCAAGTCCATCTACCACAGCCCCAAGTGCCTCGACATCACCGGATACAGTCCCGAGGATTACTACCGTGACCCGCTCCTGTGGTTCACCATGATCCACGAGGAGGACCGCAACCAGGTGGTCCAGTTCCTGAACAGCATCTTCGCCGGCGAGGACCAGGACCCGATCCGGCACCGGATCGTGCACAAGGACGGGTCGATACGCTGGATCCTGAACAACTGTGCCGTGCAGCGCACCCGCAAGGCGAACCGGGTCACCATCTCCCGCTTGGACGGCTTCATCCTGGACATCACCGACATCAAGCGCGCCGAAGAGAACATCTTCTTCCTCGCCCACCACGACCCGCTCACCAAGCTTCCCAACCGCAGCACCCTCTACGCCAGGATTGAGGACGTCCTCAAGGTGGCCCAGAAAACGCACACCAGCGTCGCCCTGCTGTTCCTCGACATCGACGGCTTTAAGCAGATCAACGACTCCATGGGGCATGACGTGGGGGATCGGCTGCTACAGTCGGTGGCCCGCAAACTTGGCGATTGCACCCGATCCTGCGACGCGGTAGCCCGACTGGGTGGAGATGAGTTCGTAGTGGTACTCTGGGACTGCGGCGTCAGCGAAACGACCGTGGTGGCCGAAAAGATCATCCACGCCGGGTTCCCACTGCAGGGGACCAACATCATCGTGACCCCCAGCATCGGCATCAGCATCTATCCCGAGGACGGCAGGGACTACCTCTCACTTTTGAAGCACGCCGACATCGCCATGTACCATGCCAAGAAAGGAGGGGGGAACAACTTCCAGTTCTTCACCCACAAGCTCAACGAGATGGCCAACCAGCGCTTTGCCCTGGAATCCGAGTTGCGGCACGCCCTGGAACGCGACGAGTTTGTGCTGCACTACCAGCCCAAGGTGGACTTGGCCACCGGCCACTTCAGCAGCATGGAGGCACTGATTCGCTGGCAGCATCCGGTACACGGCCTGATGATGCCCGAGCATTTCATCCAGACCGCCGAGGACAGCGGCCTGCTGCACCAGATCAGCAAGTGGATCATCCCCACCGTCTGCCGCCAGATTCGTCAGTGGCATCAGCAGGGGCTGGGGCAGGTATCGGCGGCGGTCAACCTTTCGGCGAGTTTTTTCCAGCACAGAGACTTCGAGGAGACCATCGAGGCGTCCCTGTTGGAAACCGGCATCCCTCCGGAATCGCTGGAACTGGAACTCACCGAAGCGACCATCATGAGCGATCCACAGCGGGTGCTGGGGAGCATGGCAGCCATGAAGGCGCTCGGTCTTCAGCTTTCCATCGACGATTTCGGCACCGGCTATTCCAGTCTCAGCTACCTGAAGAAGCTGCCGGTGGACAAACTGAAAATCGACCAGTCCTTCATTCGCAACATCGCCCGCGACAACGACAACGCCGCCGTGGTGCGGGCGGTGATCAGCATCGGGCGCAGCATGCAGCTCAAGGTGATCGCGGAGGGTGTGGAAAACGCTTCCCAGTTGGCGTGGCTGCAGGCCGAGGGGAGCGAGGAGGCGCAAGGGTATTACTTCAGCCGGCCGGTGCCGGTACAGAAGATGACCGCGCTGCTCAGGGAAAAGGCGAATTTCCTGCATAACCCGCGCGGTCGGGTACAGGCCAGGCAGTTTTAAAAGGTACTGCTGGCGGGAGGGGATGAGGACTATCGAGGGCAGCAAATACAAAAATAAGAGGCCGGCACGCTGGGAATCGCTTCCCGATGCGCCGGCCTCGTCCTGTTTCAAGCTCCTGTCTGTAACCGGTGCGGTACGCGACGCACCGTCACCCGTCAATCCTCGTCGGCATCGTCGTCATTCCACCCGTGGCCCTCGCCGTCAGAGTCGTCGTCATCCATCTCTTGCTGTTCCATTGGCCCGAACCCGCGCATCATTTCGCGGTGGTTACGCTCCATCTCGTCGGTCATCTCGGCCCGCTGGCGCACCATCCTGGCCACGATCTCCGAGACCAGGTCCAGCTTTTTCTCGCGCGGTGCCTGCTCCATCTCGCGCACCAGCGCCGCGAGTTCGGCATCCTGCCCCTTCATCTTTTGCAGCATGCGTTCCATTATCATGACGTGCCCGCCGGGGCCGCCACGCCAGCCCATCCCGCCCCCCTGCCCAGGGCCACCGCGCCAGCCCATTCCGGCACCTTTGCCGGTGGCGCAGCCCGGGGACCCGCAACCGGCGAGCATCGGTTCGGCATGCCGCTTCACCTGATCCGAATCGATGCGGTCCTGCTGAACCAACTGCTCCAGGTCCCTCAGGTGGATCTTCACCTGCACCAGGTGCTCGTCCATCATGCGTTGCCGGTCGGGCGGCACCTCGCCCGCTAAGGACGCGCGGTACTTCTCCATCTCGTCGACGCTGCGCCTCATCTCGGCCACCGCCACCCGCGCCAGCTGCGGTGACACCGTGGCACCGTCCTGCGCCGCGGCGTAAAGGAGGCGACCGAAGTTGGCAACGTTTCTGTGGTAGGCCATCATCAGCTGCTGCTGGGGGGAGCGCATCATCTGTCGCCCCATCGGCCTTTTCATGATGTACCCGGGGGAACCGGGCACGGCGTCGGCCATCTGGGGCATTCCGGCAAGGGTGCTATCGGTCGGACCGGCCGCAAAGGCCGGCAAGGCGAAAAGGACTGCTAACACTGTCCACACTGTTTTCACTGGCGATCCCCCTTGGCTTTAGTCTGAGCTGGGGCTCGCCGCCCCGGCTCTCTCTGTCTGCAGCACCACTCGCTAAAGTGGCCTGCGTCCCTGTATCAGGTTCAGTATAACGATGATGATGGCAATAACCAGCAGCAGGTGGATGAAGCCGCCCAACGTATAGCTGGTCACGAGCCCCAGCAACCACAGTACCAGAAGAATCACTACGATGGTCCAAAGCATCACTGCCTCCTTTGGGAGCCTTCCCATTGCCTGCCGGAGCTCCCCCTCGTCTGTTTCACTTGCCCACTCTGAGCTTGGTCAGGTTGTGCATGAGTCCGAAGACGTTCAAAAGCCAGAGCACAACCACGATGACCACCACGGCGTTGAGTATGGATTTTATCGATCCAGCCATGGGGATGTAGGTGTTCACCAGCCACAGCAATACGCCGACCACGATGAGAACCAGTATCACGTGTACCAAAGGCATGAAGCACCTCCTCTTGGAGCGGCTGTGCTGCAGTTCGAAGTAGCGCCGCGATCACCAGCAGAGCGACCGCAGCCACCACCGGGCATCCGGGAAAGTCCCGCGAAGGCACCCCTTCGCAGCGTTGTCTCCACCCGGTGGCAGGCCAGGTGCGGCGCTATTTCTCCAGTTTTTTCTCCGCCTTACCGACGTTTTTCTCGACCTTGCCGGTAATTTTCTCCCCCCTGCCCTGTTGCTCCATGGAAACGTTACGGGTGGTCTTTCCAGCCGATTCTTTAACCTGTCCTTTCAACTCATGCATTTTCCCTTTAGCTTGGTCTTTCGTGCTCGGTTTCATGATGTACCTCCTGAGCGATGCTCTTGTGCGGCAGGGTGCAGGTTGCATGGTGACTGCGGTCGCTCTGCTGGCGATCGACACGACGGCTGACAGGATACTATCTAAAATATTAGATTTTATTAATTTACAACTGGACAAGTTTATAGTGCGCCGCTTTTGTGTCAAGCGAAGATAGGGGTAAGCGCGGGACGACTGAGGAGGGGTTTACTTCTTGGGCTTAGGTGGACGGACCAGAAACTTGGCGTGGTCGGGGTGCCGGCACAGGTACTGGTGACCGAACGACATGGCGTAGGGGCAGGAACGTTTCCTGGGCAGGCAGATGGAAAACGCGGAAACCAGCGGATGGGTGCGGCAGGTATCGTCGACGGGCTCACCCGCCGCGACGTCGCCGGACGCCGCAACCTTCTCCGCCGTATTTTCGGCGAAATCGCGGAGTTCGCTCGGTTCAGTCTTGGCGGAATCCGGGGTCTGGTCCAGGTCGACTTTCGTGGACATCTCCTGCTCCTGGCGGGTTTAGATGGAAAACCAAGGCCAGTATGCGGTGAAGTGCCCAGCAAATAAATAGGTGAATCGGCAGGCTGCTCTGCGGCATATCACATGCCGCCAGGGCAGACCGGCATCATTTCAAAGAGGTCAACCCCTGGCGCACGGCGTACTTGGTCAGCTCGGCGATGCTGAACAGGTCCAGCTTCTTCATGATGCTGTGGCGCTGGTTTTCTACCGTCTTGACACTCACGCCGAAGGCAAAGGCTATCTCCTTGGCATTGGAGCCGTTGGCAATGAGCTGCAGGATCTCACGTTCCCTCGTGGAGAGGTTTTCGTAGGTGGCCGGGACGTCCTCGGGAATGCGCTGCAGGTATTCCTTGATGAGCAGGGTGGTGACCCGGGAGGGGAGGTAGGTTTCGCCGGCGGCAACGGCACGGATGGCGGTGGCGAGTTCGGAAAAGGCGGCGTCCTTGAGCACGTAGCCGTTGGCTCCCGCCTTCAGGACCTCTACCACGAAACGGCGGTCCGATTCCATGGAGAGGGCCAGCACCTTTACATCGGGGAAGGCGGCCGTGATGCTGCGGGTGGCGTCGATACCGTTGGTGTCGGGCATGGAGATATCCATCACAATGATGTCCGGGCACTCCTCGCGGGTGAGCTTGATGGCCTCCGCACCGGTGCCGGCCTCTGCGCTGACCATCATGTCGTCTTCCTTGTCGATCAGCGCGCGCAGCCCCTGGCGTACGATAGCGTGGTCATCAGCGATCAAAATCTTCATCTTCATCTTTCCCCCTTTATGGCCCTAGGACTGCAGTGGCACCTTGATGGCAGCCACGGTCCCGCCCGCTTCCTTGCTGGTGATGGTAAAGCTCCCGCCCAGATGCTGTATCTTCTGCCTGACATTGGCCAGGCCAAAGCCGCCGCTTCGCGTCTCAGCCGACTCCTGTTCTACCCCGTAACCGACACCGTCGTCTTCAACTGTGACAACCAATGACTCGCCGCACCGCGACAACGCGACGCGGCAGTGCAGCGTGCCGGCATGCTTGACCACGTTCAACATCAGCTCGCGGACGGCCTGGAAGACAGTGGAGCGGATCTCGTAGGGTAACGTCTTCTCCTTGCCGTCGTCGGCGAATTCAGCCTGCAGGCCGAAGTCAGCACTGAGCTCCTCTCCGAGCCAGCGCAGTGCCGCCTCCAGGCCCGCGCTGGCCAGAAGCGGCGGGCGCAACTGGAAGGTGAGCGACCGGATGTCCTGTATGGTCTGCTGGACCAGGGTTCCTACCGCTTCGGCCTCGCTCTCGCAGTCGCCACCGGGGACGTTGCTGGCCAGGGCGTCCAGCTTGATCTTGGCCAGGATGAGCCGCTGCCCCACCTGGTCGTGCAGCTCGCTGGCGATCCGGTCCCGCTCCCGCTCCTCCGCCATGGCAAGATCGAGCGCCATGTCCTGCAGCTTCTGCTGCTGCCCCAGGAGCTCGACCTCCACCTTCTTGCGGATCTCGATCTCCTGGGTCAGGTGCTCGTTGATGAGCTGCAGCTTGGCCGTCCTCTGCAGCACCTCCTCCTCGAGGTGCTGGCGCACGCCGGCGAGCATCTTCTCCGCCAGCTTGCGTTCGGTGATGTCCAGCACCACCCCCATGAGACCGGTAACGTCCCCTCCCTCAGACATGAGGGGCTGGTAATTGGCCAGCCAATAGCGCGCCCCCGGATCCGACGGGTCCGCCCCCCCATGTATTTCGACGTTGAGGACACACTCCCCCCGTTCAAGGACCGGGCGCCAAACTTCCTTCAGTTGTGCCACCAAGCCCGGGGCCAGAACCTCGTCGACGGTGCGTCCGACGTGTTGGCAAATGCTTTTGCCGTTGAGCGCCGCCAAGTGTTCGTTGATACGCAAAAACCGGAGGTCACGGTCCAGCGCGAAGAGCCCCACAGGGGTATGGGTGTAGATGTTGGCCAGTTCCTGCAACTGCATGCGGTAGCGCTTTTCGCTGTCGTGCAGTGCTTGGGTATAGTCCCGGATCTTGTGGGTCACGCTGTTGAAGACCCGCGCCAGTTCCGCCAGTTCGTCGTTCCCTTCAACCTCGATACTGCGGTTCAGGTCGCCGGCAGCAATGAGGTCGGCGTCCCGCTTTATGGTAGCCATGCGCCGGCGCAGCACTCCGGTCAGGAATGCGGAATTGAGGATGGTAACCAGCGCCATCAGGATGACCAGCAGCAGGGTGAGATGGATCATCCGCTCACCGGCGCGCTCGAAACGATCCCGGGCCAGTTTCTGCAGGTTCACCGCCTCGCGCTGCAGGGCCGAGTCACGAAGCATGATCTGGCTGTAGAGCCGGGTGGCAAACTCGTCGTGATGAG
The DNA here is from genome assembly GCF_020179605.1 of Geomonas agri. Lineage (NCBI taxonomy): Bacteria > Pseudomonadati > Thermodesulfobacteriota > Desulfuromonadia > Geobacterales > Geobacteraceae > Geomonas > Geomonas agri. Next base: position 1,359,581 of record NZ_JAINZO010000002.1, on the reverse strand, counting down.
CGACCGCTGGGTCGTCTACCGGGACCCGCTGCATCTGTTCCACCAGGCGCTTCGATATTTGCACAGATTCAGCCAGGTAGAGCCGACTCCGTACCAGGATCCGCCGGGCGGAAGGGTCATCAACCTGCGGCAGTCCCTGCATCAGCATATGCGTGGCCGCATCGTTGAGTGCGAACCACTGTTCCCTGGCCCGTTCCAGCCCAAAGAGAAAATACTCGTCGCGCGTGGTGACCCGATGGAACACGGTGGACTGGATCTGGTCCGCCACGACGTGGTTGCGCTCGGCTACGGCCAACTCGCGGGAGGACCAGGCCAAAAGTGCCGTCACGATCACCAGCAAGGTGAAAGAAAGCAACGAGATTATCCTGAGTCTACGGGCGAAGGTCACTTTTCAGCACCTGCTGTTCGACCGCCTCGGGCTTCACCGACAACAGCGGACGAGGGTCGATGTACTCCAAGTAGTTGGGCATGCCCGCCTCGCGCACCAAGTGCAGCTTACCGGCCCAGCGCGTCTCGTCCTCCAGCGCTATCAACAGCGCGTGGTCAAGGGTCACCTTGCGCGCGCTCTCGCCCCAGGACTCCGCCAGTACCTCCAGGGGAAGCTTGGAGGCGGTTGCCACGATGGCCTGGGCCTCCCTGGTGTGGGCGGAGGCAAATTCCTCGGCGTGTACCAGGGCACGTAACAGCCGTCTGGCCGTCTCCTGGTGGTCTGCCACGTACGTAGTCTTGCCGGCAATGACAAAGGTCTCGGTATAGATGTAGGGGTCCTCGAAGACAACCCCTCTACCGGCAAGGCTCCTGGCGATGATCATTTCGTTGGGGCTCCAGGTGGAGACCGCGTCGACCCCGCCGGAGAGGAGGGCGCCCTGCATCAGTTCCGGCGGCAGAGGAACCGGGACCACATCGTCGATGCTCATGCCGTGGGCGATAAGGAAGGACGAAAGAAACATCTGGGTGGTGGTTCCCGGCGTGAACCCGACGCGCCGTCCCTTCAAATCGCCCGGGCGGACGACGCCGCTGTTGCGGTCGGCAATGATGGCATGATTGTTGTTCGAGGTGAAGATACTTGCCAACAGCGAAAGCCGCTGACCTTGCAGGGCGGCGAAGGTGACCGGTGCCTGGGCGACGGTGGCCAAGTCCGCCTTCCCTTCCAGCACCGCCTGCAAGGCTTCTTTGCCATAGCCGCAAGCATGGGCCTCGACGTTCAGCCCCTCGTCCCGCAGAAAACCGCGGGCGACGGCGATGTGAACCAGGGCGCAGTCATGCTGGGTGGAATAGGCTAGACGCAGCGGCAGGGGCGGCCCCGTCTGGTGCTGCACGGGCCTTTGGCAACCTGACAGGCACAGGCACAGTATCAGTATCAGCGCGGCTCTCAGCATCCACTCCTTTAGGTCCGGCACAGCTTCTGCGGGGTCTATCTATGGTACCACATGCTGTCAGCGGTCATTACCAGCGAGACTCCCAAGCTTTGTCCCACAAAGTTGTGAGCAAATATATGACAAGTAGCTAACAAAGTGCAATTAATTTTACCACAGGCTAGGCAATTGTACCCAGATCTCGGAAAGAAGAAAGTGCACAAAAAGAAAGGGCAGGCTGTTTTGAGCCTGCCCTTGCCATGGTGATGACAGTTATCGTCGCCGCGATCGGTGACTATGACTGTTTTCCAGTCACTTGGATGCTTTGCCGCTTTTCGCGGGTTTCACGTACTTGGCGAAACGGGCGGGAAGCTTCGCCGAGCCTGCCGAGGGGTACTTGGCGAGCTGGGCCGAGAGCTTGGCGATGCGCTGGTCCAGCGGCGGATGGGTCGAGAACCAGGAGCCGTCCTTGGCTGAGGTCGCCTCCTGTTTCTTGAGCTTTTGCAGCACGCTTACCATGGCGCCGGGGTCGTAACCGGTGCGGTAGGTGGTCTCCAGCGCGGCCTGGTCGGCCTCGTACTCCATCCCTTGGTCGAGCCCCTTGTCGAACAGGGTGTTCTGCAGGTCGCCGACCATGGATTCGAACTGCTGCCCCTTGCTCCCCTTCATGGTGGCGGCGGTGATGGCGCTGGCTCCTTGCAGGAACTGGGCGCGCCGGATGCTTTTCAGCGCATGTTTCCCAGCGACGTGACCCACCTCGTGGGCCAGCACCGCGGCGAGCTCGGCCTCGTTGTCCAGCACGTTGAGGAGGCCGCGGCTAATGAAGACGATGCCACCGGGAGCAGCGAAGGCGTTCTGCACCGGGCTGTCCAGCACCACGAAGCGGTAGGGAATGGTGGAGCGCTGGCTGTTCCTCGCCACTGCGTTCCCCACCAGGTTCACGTACTTCTGTAACGCCTCATTCTGCACCGGCTTGCCGAAGCGCTGCATGCTGTCCAAGGCGAGGCTTTCGCCCACGGTGCACTCGGTCTGGTAGGTCATCTCCTGCGACGAGGAGAGCACCTGGGTCGCGCCGGAGAGGATTTTCCCTTCCTTGGAATCAGGCTTCATGAGGTTGTTGATGGTATCCTGCCATCCAGCGTGGGCCTGTGCCGCGACCAGGCAGGAGAGCGCGATGAGCGGTAATAGACGTACTACTTTCATATCTCCCTCCTTTACTGGGCGTACTCGCCGATTTTACCTTCCTTGAGGAAGGCCTTGACCTCGTTGTTGGAAACCTTGCGCGCCAGGATCTTGTCCAGCTCCTTCTTCAGGGCCTCCGGGGTGCCGTGCTGCTTGGCGTAGGCGGCGGTCTCCGGGGAGAGGCCGCGCACGCTGCGGGCGCTGTCGGCCTTGGCGGTGTTGATCTGGCTCTTCTGCATGCTGTCCCCGAGCAGGCCGTCCCCGCCACCCACCTCGGCGACCGGCGGGGTGTCTGAAACGCGCCCCGCGTAGACCCACCCCTCCTTGCCATCGCCGGTCTGTACCTTGAGCCAGCGTCCCTCCCCTTCCACGAGAGTCAGTTCCGCGCCCACCGGCAGGTCGGCCACGTTCGCTGCACTCACCGATTGTTCCTTCTTGAGGGTGGTGCCCTCGCTCACCACCCAGCGCTTCTCGGCCCCCAGCACCTGGCCTGCGCACAGGGCCAGAAGCAGCAGCGCGCCGCCTAAAGCTCGCTTGTTCATGGTTTCACCTCCGTGATCGGCCGGAGTGGATCCGGCCGGGTTGTCGACTTTACTTGTAATCACCGGTCAATACGAACGCCCCCCAGTATCCGGGGTGCGGGTAGCGGTTTCTCACGTGCAGCATGGCCAGCCTCAGTGCCTGGGCCTTGTCGCTGCGGCTGTAGTCCCGATAGAACTGCTTCATCAGTATGGCGCTGGAGACGTCAGATACGCGCCAGAGGCTGGAGACCAGGGCATGGGTCCCGGCGAACAGGAAGGCGCGGTTCATGCCGATCACATCGTCGCCGCTTTTCACGTCGCCCAGGCCGGTCTGGCAGGCGGAAAGCACCACCAGGTCCGCCTTGATGTCCAGCCCGAACACCTCCTCGGCCTGCAGCCGGCCGTCGTTCTTACCGTCCTTGGCGAGACGGATCGAGGAGAAGAGCGGGTTGACGGGGTCGAACTCGCCGTGGGAGGCGAAATGAATGATACCGAACTTGGCGATGTTATCACGCACCCAGCTCTCAGTGGCCCGCTCCCGGGTCAGTGTGGTCACGTCGCTGTAGTTCCAGCGCAGCGTGCCGGCCTCCTTCTCGGCGAAGGGAAGATCGAGGGCGGCGTTGCCGAGGTCCGGGTTGCCAATGGCCAGGATGCGCAGGTTCTTGGCGGCTTGGCGCCGGGACAGGGTGTGACGGTACACCGAGGCGGCCGGCAGGTGGAACAGGGTGTGCCGGTCCACCAGGTAATCTCTGCCGTCATAGAGGGTGGCGAAGGAAAGGTAGTGCAGGCTGCCGTGCGGCACGATGCCGACCGTCTGCCCCTCGGGCACACCGGCGAGCGGCTCGGCAAGCAGGATCCGGTACAGCTCGCGTGAGTTCTGTTCCAGCGGCTCCAGGTTCTGCAGCATGCGCCGGTAGGTGGCGATCTTGTCGGCGACCTCGCGCGCGGAGGCCTTGAGCACGAAGAGCCGCGACCCCTGCCGCTCCAGGCGCCAGCACAGGAGCCGGTCCGGGAGCTGGTAGTAGGACAACAGGGTCACCCCCGGTTCCAGCAGCTTCTCTACCTCGGCCACGGTGACCGGGGTGACCTTGACTAGCGAAAGGAGTTCGGGACGGCGCCGCTCGATATCGAGCAGGAGGTCCTGGTATTCGCCGCGCAGCTTGTCCAGCGCGGCCGCGTACATGGTGCGCTCGGCGGGATTGGCCGCCTGCAGTGCCAGTTGTTCCTGCTCCTGGATCTGCTCCCGGAGCCGCCCCTGGCGGTCGTAGAGGTCCTGGTCGGCGCCACCCGCGAGCGAGAGGCGCTGCCGTCCCAGGATATCGATCAGGGTCCTGGCGCGGGAGCGCTCGGCGACGGCGAAGGCTTCGTCGTCTCGGTGAAGCTCCACCAGGAGCCCGACCAGCCCCTGGTAAACATCCATCTTGTCGGCAAGAAAGCCGTCTTTCAACTGGTCCAGCTTGATCTCGGCCCGGAGGCCCTCCACCGTATCCAGCGCCTGGCGGTAGGAGGCGACGGCACCATCGCGGTCCCCACCCTGCTCCTTCAAGCGAGCAAGACCGAGCAGGGCGCGCCAGCGCACCTCCCTGAGCAGCATGGCATCGGCCAATTCCAGTGCCTTGCCGTAGCTTTCCGCCGCCGGGCCGGCCTGGTTACTACGGGCCCGGGCATCGCCCAGCGCCAGGTGGATCTTGGCCTGGTTCACCTTGTCGCCGATGGCGTCGGCCAGTGCCGCCGCCTCGGTGAGCAGTTTCAGTGCGCCGGCGGGATCCCCCATCTTGAGCCGGGTCTGGCCGAGGTTTCTCAGGTCATAGGCGATGGCCCAGCGCGAGCCGAGGGCGCGGTCGATAGCGAGCGCCTGCCCAAGGCTCTCCAGCGCCCCCTGGTAGTCGCCCGACTCGCGCCGCACCAGGCCGATGTTGTTCAGCGTGGTGGCGCTCTCGTCGCGGCGCACCTCCAGTTTGCCGGCCAGGTCCAGGGCCTGCCTCAGTTCCACCAGGGCGCGCTTGTTGTCCCCCAAGGTCCACCAGATCAGGCCGCCGGTGTTCTTGGCCATCACCTGCTCCAGCGCCCAGTTTTCCTTGAGCGCCGCCTTTTCCACCTGCTCGCGCAGGTCGAAGGCTTCCTGGTAACGCCCCTGGAACCAGGCGTTGTTCCCCTGCTCCAGCACGATCCTCATCCTGGTTCGCTGCTCGGAGTTGCCCACCTTGGCGAGCGCCTCGCGGTAGAGGGCATCGGCAGCGGGAAAGTTCCCCAACAGCCGCTGGCAGCGGCCGCGCTCCAGGATGGTCTCGGCCTCGAGAGCGGCATTGCCGTTTTTCGCGTAGAGCTCCTGCGCTTTCCGGTAGTAGCTTTCGGCGACGGCGAACTGGTTCAGGCGCAGGTCGAAGATGCGCCCGAGGTTGCGGTACTGGTCGGCCAGGTTCAGCTCGTCCTTCAACTGGGCGCGCAGCCCGGCCGCCTCCTCGAAGAGCGAGCGCGCGGCGGGATAATCAACCGCGTTTTCCATGACCACTCCGAAATCGGAGAGGGCCGCGGCCTGGTCCTTGGCGAGTCCCAGGTCGGCGAAGATGGAGATGCCCTCCTTGAGCGCGGCGGTCGCCTCCTTGAAGTGCTCCAGGCGCCCCTGCAAAAGCCCCAGCCGCAACAGGGCGTCGGCATGCTCGGCAGAATAGGGTTTCTCCTTGGCCAGCCGCTGTACCAGACTGTCGGCATGGCTCACGGCGCGCTCGGTGAAGCCGGCACCGAAGGCACTTTCCCGGGCGTGGCGGTGCAGTGCGGCGCGGTTCTTGGCCAGCTCCGGCGTCGCCTCGGCGACCACCAGGGCGTTGTCGAAGAGGGCCAGCGCCTGGGCGTAGCGCCCGTCGTTGTGCGCCTGCACCGCCATCTTCACGTAGTCGTTGAAGAGCTTCTTGGCGAGCTTGGCGCTCTCGGCGGCGTCGCCGCCCCAGTCGCCGATCAAGAGCCAGTCCCCCGGGAGTTCGCGCCGCGCCTGGGCGAGCGAGTGGTCGGCGTAGCTCTTGGCGAAGGGGGTGAGGTCGACAGTGCGGTCGGCGACAAGGACGCTTGGCACACCGATCAGCGCGGCCAACTGCCCCAGGTACCATGCCTGCCCCGTCCCCCCCTTGGGAGCCAGGAGAAGCGACACCGAGTCGCCGTCGGCAAGCTGCACCAGGTCGTGGCGCACACCGGCGGCATCCTCCCAGGCAGCGCTATAGGTGCCACCGGCACCGGGACGATTAGGAGCCGCAGGAAGGAGCCCCACGGAGGCAGGGAGCACCAGGGTGTGGGCATCGGGGAGGCGGCCGGGCAGAGCGTCGGCGGGGAGCTTGGCAAACGGCGGCTGTGCGGGCCACACTCCGGCCGGGTCCAGCACCTGGGTCCGCAGCGGGCGGCGCCCCTCCACGCTTTTCAGCAGTTGGCTCGCGCTCACCCCCCAACTTAGGGGTCGCGCCGAGGCGAATTGCTCGGGGCGCTCGTAGATGGCGACCTGCGCGGGATCGTTCAATCGGGCCGCGACTGCCGCACGGGACTGGGTCTGCGCGCTGACGCCGTCCTTGGCGCCGAAGGTGAAGACGAGGAAGCGGTCACCGGGGAGCGCGACCAGGCGCAGCACGTGACGTCCCGGAAGACGCTCCATGACGTCGATCGCCTCGGCGGGCTGCGGGGTCAGGGCCTGGCACAGCTTGGCGCCTTTGCCGGAAGAGCACTCCTTGCGGAAGGAGGTAAGGAGCGCCGCGAAACGCTCCCGTTCATTCGCGTTGCCGGCCGAGAGCGCGGCCGACGAGGCGGCGAGGCGGAGCACGCCGGGGCCGGCGACAGCGTAGTACGGGGGCATCAGTTCCAGCTTTTTGCCCAAGAGGGTATCCAGGACTGTCTCTTCCTGCTGAGCGCGCAGCTTCAGGTAAGCGGCGCCTTCCGGCGCGGCCTTAATCAGCGCGCCGCGCACTCGGTCCAGTTCGGCAAGGTGCGGCGCGGCCTTGCGCAGCAGGTCCACCGTAGCGTCATCGTCGATACCGAGAAGGCTGCGCCCCAGAATCTGCACCCGCTCCAGTTCGGAGAGGCGCTCCACCAGGGCGAAGCCCTGCTCCGGGTCCTTGGCGGCGAGCGCCTCGATGCGTGGGGAGAAGCGCTCGGCAAGCTCGCCGAGGCGCAGGTCGTAGTCGGTGGGGGGGAGCCGGTCCAGCATCTTGAGGGCAGCGTCGTAGTCGCCCAGCGCCACCTGCGCGCGCCAGGCCATGGCATCGTTGCCGGCGGCGCGAGCCTCGGCGAGCGCCGCGGTGTAGCCGGCCTGGGCCGCGTCCGACAGCCCCAGCGCGGCGAGGGTCGCCGCCCGGTTCAGGCGCGCCGCCAGGCGCGCATGCAAGGTGTCGCGGTTCTCTGTCGGACCAGTCGGACCGGTCAGACTAGTCCGACTGGTCTGACCCGCGCCGACTTTCAGCACCTTGTCCCACACCCCAACCGCCCGGTACTGCAGCGCCTGTCGGCTGACGTCATCGGCGCGCCCGGTGGCGAGCCGCGCCAGGATGGCGCCGGCGTCGTTGCCGTAGCGGGCCACGGCATCGGAGGGGAGGGCGTCGCGGTAGGTGCCGGCCTGCGCCGAGCAGGCCGCCTGCGCCTCCAGGAACTCTGCCACCTCGCCCGGCGCGGCATCCGCGGGCAACAGCATGCCCCAGTTGACCAGGTTCAGCATGGCCCCCACGGCGTTGCCGCTTTTCAGCGCCAAGGCCGTCGCCTTTTTGAAACCGGCGGCTGCACCGGCTCGGTCGCCGCGCGCATAGGCGAGCTGCGCGGCCCGGTGGCTCAACAGCCCCACCCCGAAAAGATCCCCCTCGGCAACCTGGTCCACCCGTTCCGGGTAGCGGCCCAGCAACTCATTAAACAGTTTTTCGGCCGTCGCGTTGTCGCCCAGGTCGGTGGCGATGCGCGCGAGATAGCTCTGCGCCAGGCGCCGCTCCTGCTCCGCCGAGAAACCGTAGGCGGCCTCGGTCGCGCCCCCCTTGTTGAGGGCGACGTTGGCGGACACGTTGATCAGCCCGCCGCCACGCTTGGGCGCGCTCTTTTTCTCCGGTGGGTACTGGTCCAGAAGCGCCAGCACTTCGGTGAAACCGTCCCGGGACAGCAACAGGAGCCTCTTCTTCTCCGCGCCGGAAGCAGTCTCGGCCTGGCGGTAGGCAGCGATGCTGGCCGAGCGGCGGTTGGCGGCCAGGTTGCCGTGGCGCCCGAGCGCCCGGTTTAGCCGGTAGGCCTGGTCGAAATGGGCCAGGGCAGGCTGGAAACGCTCGGCATCGAAGTTGGCGAGACCAAGGCGGTCGTGCAGCTCCGCACCGGTCTCCACCAGGCGCGGTACGTTGTCCAACTCGCGCTCCACGGCGCTCGCCATCCCGTTCAACTCGATGAGGAACTTATCCCCCTGTGGTACGCCGGTGCAGGCCGCGGCGACCAGCTTGCGCTGCCGCGCCAACAGGGTCCTGAGGGCGGCGTCGAACTTCTGCCACCCCGGCGCGGGAGGCGCCTCAACCCGGTCTGCCCCGAGCAGTTCCAAATCCGCGTTGATCGCCTGCTGTTCCGCAAGCCGCTGCTCCTGCTGGGGCGATAGCTTCTGGCCCGCAAAGAGGCGCTCGTTGACCCGACGGGTCAGGCGCCCGAACTGCTCAAGGGAGCGGGCCGGATCGAGGCGCGCCTCGGCCAGCTTGAGCGCGCGGCCATAGCCGTCGATGGCAGCCTCTTTCTCGCCCACTTGGAAAGCAACCGCGCCGTAGCGCTGCTCGAAGAGGAGTTCGGTATCGACGTTGTCGAAGGGGACCTTGGCGGCCAGGCGCTGGCTGTAGAAGCTCCAGGCCGTGGCGTTGCGCCCCAACAGGTACGCGATATTGCCGATGTTGAGCGAGAGGTTGGCGCTGTTTTCCGGGTTTTCCTGGGGACGGTTCAAGAGCTTGGCGCGGCGGTAGAGGTTGAGCGCCCGCTCCAGCCCCCCCTGTTCGCCGTGCACCGTTTCCAGCACCTCGGCGATGTAGCCGCGGGTCTGGAAGGGATACTCGGAACCCGGCAGCCGCTCGGCGGCGCGCGCGATCAGGCGATCCGCCTCCTTGAGGGCATCCTTTCCCGGGAGGTAGGTGTAGCAGAGACCGGCACCGTACAGGAGCACCGGGTCGTCAGGGTAGGACTGCAGCATCTTCTGGTACAAGGCCAACAGTTCCGGAGTCTGACCTTGGGCGGCGACCGACTTGATGTAGCCGCGATGCGCCTCGAGGCTCCTCCCCTCGTAGCGGATCAGGTCCAGGAAGGCGGCACGGGCGGCGGAGACCTCGCCCAAGCGGTACAGGCTCTCGCCGGCGGCAAGGCTCTTTCTCAGGTAGGCGGCGCGGGCCAGCTGGTACAGCGGCGCGTCCTCGGGGTGCTCTCCCATCTCCTTTTCGTACAGCGCCGTCGCCTCACCGTAGCGCTCCTCGCGATAGAGGATCTCGGCCAGCGCGAAGCGGGCCGCGGCGGTCGGGGTGGCAATGGCGGGGAACTGCTCCAGTACGGTGCGGTAGGCGTCCTTGGCGCGGACCCAGTCGCCGCCGCGGTAGGCCAGGTCGCCGACCCGGTTCCAAGCACCCATGGCGAGGCGCGGCAGGGTGGTGCGATACTGCTCGGCCAGGGCCGCCAGGCGCTCGCGCGCGTCGGCGTTCTTCGCGGTCAACTGGTCCAGGATCTCGGCGATAGCCGCCTCGGCCCACTGTTCCTGCCGGTCGTACTTCCTGGCCACCTCGACCAGGGCCGCGACCGATCCCTCTCCCCCCTCGATGCGGGCCAGCAGCCGCGCACGGCGGTAGGCCGCCTCGGCCAGGATGTCCGGAGCGGCAGAAGTTTCAGCCAGCGCCTTTTCGAAGCGGGCGATGGCAGCCAGCTGGTCCTCGGCGCCGGAACCGTATTCGGCCTGGAGCCGGGCACCGTCAACGAGCGCCCGCGCCGTCGCATCCGCCCCCTTCCCCTTGGCCGCGCGCAGCATATCTTCCTGCGCATCAGCGATGACACCTTTGCGGCGACCCGCGACCACCACCTCTTCGCAGCGGCTGGCGGCTTCCAGGCGCAGCCGGGCGATCTCGGCCAGGGCAGCTTCCGGGAAAGCGGCATAGCGCAGGGCGGCCTCGGCGTAGCGATCCTCGGCCTGGCTCCGCTCGCCGGCCTGTTCCATGAGCCCGGCCAGGGCCAGCGACGCGAGCGCCCCTTCACGGGTCGGCGCATCCTCCCGCGCCAGTACGCGCAAGCAGGCAAGGCGCGCGGTGGCCGGGTCCGCCGGCTGACGCTCAAGGATCACTCGTGCGACCTGCCACTGGGCGGCGGCATCAGCCTGTTCCGGGATCTCGCCCGACGCCGGCAGTGACAGCACCTGCCCCCCCGCCGCCGCACCCGCAACGAAGAGCACCCGCTCTCCGGCCGGGATCGGGGCCGCGGTGGAAAGAAGTCCTGAAGTAAGCGGAAAGGCGGCCGGGAAACCGTGGCTCCCCTGACGCTTGAGCTGCAGCCGGAACACGGCGCCCCCGTCCGGCCCGTTGGCCGCATCCCCAACCGGGGGCGCGAAACGGGTAAAGAGGAGAGTATCGGCGTCCTGCCAGATCGGGTAGAGGTCGCGCTCGGCGCCGGCAGTCAGCTGGGTCAGGCGCCCTCCCTTTTCCCAGAGCCAGAGGTCGCCGCCGGGATCCTTGTCGCGGGAGACGAAGGCGATCCGGTTGCCGTCGGGAGCAACCGCCGCAAAGGCCGCGTCGATAGCGATGGGGAGTGCCTCTCCCTTGCCGGTGGCGAGTTCCAGGCGCACCAGGTCGCGCCGCTCTGCGCCGGGCAACTGGCGCTGATAGTAGATGGCGCTGCCGTCGGGGGCAAAGCCGGGAGCATCCTCGCCGGCGTCGTTGCCAGTGAGCCGGCGCGGTTCGGCGCCCGGCTTGGCCAGGTCGATGAGCCAGATGTCGCCCTTCAGGTCGTCGCGTTCGTCCGCGTAGGCGAGCCTCGTTCCAGTGGCATCGAAGGCGGGAGCGGAGATGCGCACCGGCCCCTTGGTCAAAAGGCGCGGCAGCTCGGCGACGTTGCCGGCGGGGTGCAGCCAGAGCTCGTAGCCGGCATCCCCTTTCTCCACCGTGGCGATCCACCTGCCGTCCCGGGAGCGGGCCGCGTAGAGTACCGACTGCGGGGTGTAGACCGCCGGCGTCGGCGCCATTTCCGGGCGCGAGCGCGGGGCCGGACGCGGGGCGGCCGGGGCCAGCAGTTCCTCACCTAGCGGCACCGCCTGTGCCGTCCCCGAGAGAAGGGCGGTGAGGGCCAGCAACAGGGTGATTTTCCTCGCGGCGGCGTTCATCGGGTTACCCATTTCCCGTCGTCCTCCTGCACCTTGGTGCCGGGGGCGCTGTTCTGGCGGTTCACCCGCGCGAAGACCTTGCGGATGGCGGGGAGGTCCTTGGCGGTGAAGTTCTCGTTGGTCTGCACCACCCTGAGCATCAGGATTTCACGGGAGCGGTTGACTTCATTGACCACCTGGCGGAACTCACCTTCGCCGAAGCGCCCGGCGAAGGCCTTCAGGTCGGCCGGCGCCTTTTCGGGAACCTCGCGGCTGAAGCTGGTCAGGGTCCCCTCCAGGTTTTCCCCCACCCACCCCAGGCGTTTCAGGGCCTCGACGTCGTCGGCATGGAAAGCGATGTTCTCCAGCGCCTGGGCCGCTTCCTGCTGTTCCGGCGAGTGTTTGGGCGGCGTTTCCACCTTGCCCGTCGGCGACACCCCGCGCACCGACGCAACCAGCAGCACGTCCTCGGAGAGTGCGTTGTAGGTTCCCAGCACCTGGTTTTCCAGCGAGGTCCGCTCGCTCACCACGTTGACGTCGACCTTGGCCAGGGTGCAGCCGGCCGCCGCCAGCAGGAGCACGGCAAAGGACAACCGGGCGACAATTGACAGTTGACAATGGACAATGGACAACGGACGGCGCTGCAAACGTCGCACGACGCGCGTTGAGAGTGATTTAGATTCCCGCATTGCTCCTCCTTTTCAGGGACGGCTTTCCTTTTGCGTCGATCACCAGGGTGTCGGAACGGACCAGGTCCAACAGGGTCCGGGACGAGGCGATGGAGACGAGGAGCCGCTTCAGCTCGTTTTGGATGGGAAGCTCGGAGAGACGCAGACGATCGATCCGCGGGATGGCGATGTCGATCCCCTTCACGGCAAGTTCCCCCTCGCAGTCGAGGGCGCCGTCCACGGCGCTGACCCGCAGCCCCTTTAAGTCAGCGCTCTGCAACGATTTGCGCTGCGCCACAATCTTCTCGTTGCGCTGGTACGGGTCGAGCGCGAACAGGGCGCGGTCCAGGATGCGCGAGCTGAACCGGCGCAGGTTCAGGTTGAGACGCATCCCCTCCAGGAGCGCCCGCTGCTCGGTCGCAAGCGGCGCCGACAGGCTCAGTTCGCCGGTCAGCTCCCCTTCTCCGCCGGGACGCTGCCCCCCCGCCGCGGGGAACAGGAGCACCGGGTCCAGCTTCGAGAAGTTGAAGTAGGTGGTGAGCACCGGGACCTCGCGAGAGAGATCGATCATACCGCGTGCCCGCACCGTCCCGCCCCCCACTTCGGCCTGGAAGAAGCTCAAACCTAAAGCCTCGGGTTCGAGCAGGAGGTCCGCCTCCAGTGCGCTGGCCTCGATGGGAACGGCGCCGGACTTGAAGGAGGCACGCTGGACGCCGATCTTGCGCGGTGCTCCCATCAGCCCGCGCAGGTCCTCGTAGATGCGGGCCGCGAGATCCGAATCGGCCGCCCCCAGTGGGGCCACCGGCGCCGGCCGCACCAGCCCGGTCGAAAGCGGCACCCACTCCTCCCCCTTACCCTGCGCCTGGGCCAGGGCGTAACTGCGGTCCAGCACCAGGTCGGCCCGGACGCCGCTGGCCGCGAGTCCCTTGCCGTCCGCCACGCCGAAGCCACGGCACTTGCCGTAGCCGCGCACCCTCAGCTCGCGCGCCGCGGTGAGATCGATACGCGCGCCGGCGGAGACGTTGCCCGCCAGTTGCCATCCTGCCAGCACCTTCTTGGCCTCGGCCGGGAAGTTCCCGTCCATGTGGGCGAACATGGTGGCGTCCAGGCGCCGCAATAGCGTGGCCGCATCGAACTTGCCACCCTGGTCTTCAAGGAGCGCGTCGATACGCCCGACGGTAAGGTCCGCGATCTGCGAAAGCCCCAGCGAGGCAACCTTCAACTCTTCCGTGAGCCGGAATTCCTTCCACCCCGTCAGCTCCCCCTGCAGGGTCAAGGTCCCTGCCTGCAGCGGCAGAGTTCCAACCGTGCCGGAGAGTCCGGTTACCGAGGCGAAGCGGAAAGCGCCATCCACGGTGAGCGGCTGTCCCGGGTGCGGCAGGGCGAGGCGCAGTTGCGGCGCGGTGGTGAGCCCCTGCACCCGGTAAGTGCCCTGGGCGTTGGGAAGACGCAGGTCCAGGTCGTTCAAGGTGAGCGCCAGGTCGGCGCGATCCAGCAGTGCGAGGCTTCCCTTCGCCTTGCGCAGTGGGTTCTCTTCTTTCGGAAGTTGGGCGACCGGCAGCGGCGCCGCGACATCCCAGGAGGCGGCGGCGAGGCCGGTGGCATCGAACCCGGCGGGAAGGAACGTGCGCGCGACCGGCATCAGGCGGCGCAGGTCCAGGTGCAGATTCCCCTTGCTGGCGGCGAGCTGCCGTCCCTGCCCGGTCAGCGCGGCCTCGGCATCAAGCGCCAGGGCGTCGGATGCGGAGAGCGAGCAGGTGGCACGCTGCACGGTCGGGCTCCCCTGCCCCTTGGGCGGCAGGTGCACTCCCTCGGCGGCGAGGCGGGCGTTGAACGGTTGCAGCGTCACGTCTTTGCCCTGCTGGTGCGCCTGCACGCTCTTTGCGGAAACCTGCAGCGTCGGGAGCGTCAGGTCGAGGGCGCCACCGGAAAAAGCGCGCGCCTTAAATTCCAGCTCTTCCCTCAACTGCTCCAGTGCCAGTTCGCTCCCCACGCCGACACGCTCCAGTTCCAGCTTCTGCCGGGCGTCTACCAGGGCACGCTTCCCCTTCAGGTCGATCTCGGTGAGGGTCAGGCTCACGCCCCCCTTCATGCCGTCGATCCGTACCGGCTTCTTCCCCGCCATATCGAGGCGGCGACCGGACCACGAGAGGTCGGCCGCGATGCGCACCGGTTTCATCTTTTTAAGGGGGATGAGGCCCTTGTCTATGGAGAGGGTCATCCCCTCCCCCTGCAGCGGCCCGCCGGCCAGCGCCAGTTGCAGTAGCGGCAGGTCCACCCCCAGTTTCTCGATCCCCACAGTCCCGTCGTTCCCCGGCCCCTGCAGCCGCGCACTCAGCTTGGTAAGCGATGCCGTTCCCTGGAGATCCTGCACCGGAAGGTTTTTCGGCAGGAAAGGCGCAGCCACCTGCCGGGCCCGACCCAGGTCCAGGCGCAGCGGTCCCAGTTCCGCCGCCACGCTGCGCGATTTATCGGTGGGGCGATCGACCAGCGCGTGCCAGGACGCGGTGATGAGCCCCGGGCTGATCAGGCTCCCCTCGTCGAAGGCGACCTGCTGGCGCTCATGGTTGCTGACCAGCTTCTGGCGCAGGTGCAGGCCCAGCGGCGCGAGCCCCGCCTTTCTCCCGGGAAGCCGGCTCACCGCCAGCCGATCGCCATCCAACGCGAGCGCCATGCGCAGGTCTCCCGCCCGGTCGGTCTGTGCCTTGAGATCGAGCACCAGCTTGCCGCCGACGTCGGGGAGGGGCTTCTTGGCGAAAGGCGCAGCGAGGCGAACCAGTTCCGGGAGGGTGAGGGCGAGGTTGGCCTTGAGCCCCTCCGGCCGGGTCACCCCGCCAGCCGCGTTCAGCGCGACGCCGGGCAGATCCGCCCGTGCCGTCAGGGCAGCGGCCGCGGGCTTGATGCGGTAGGCAGCGGTGACCAGGTCGGCCACCTCTACGCTGAGGCTGATCGGTTGCGCCTTGCCGGCGTCCACCGCGACCTTGCCGGACAGCGACGTGCGGATGGGAAGCTTGCTCAGGGAAGGTACGGCGAGCCCGAAGGAGAAGTCGCTCAACAGCGCTTCGCGCTTGGAGACGGGATCGGCGTAGTAAAACTTCATGGGGGAAGCGTCGACGGACAGACGCAGGTCGAGCGGCAGCGGCCACTCCAGGGATTGGAACTTCTGCACCCCTTCCGCGATGCGGGTCAATGGATCCTTGACCGGCTTCGCCTCGGGGGGCTTCGGGGGGCCGGGAGAGAGCTCGGCCTCCAGCTTCTTCACCTTCAGGTCGAGGCTCACGCACCAACGTCCGGTCGCCTTGTCGCGGGAAACGTCCGGATCGAGTTTCAGGTGTTGCAGGGACGCGTGCACAAGTGGCGGCGGCCCCTCCCCCAGCACCAATCCGGTAAGGGCGATACCGTCAGTCCAGGAGACTTGAAGGTCGGACCAGGAAACCGGCTTTTTCAGGGCCTTGGAGATTCCCAACCGCAGCAGGGACTGCGCGGGGTCGGTGGAGAGGATGGCTGGCAGGGACACCACCAGCAGCACCAGCAGAAGCAGGGCGGAGAACGTCAGGGTGCAGCCGACGAAGATAACGCGTCTGACGCGAAGGGTACTGATGTAAGAACGGAGGCGACGGAGCATCAGTCAATGTCCCAGGGGTGCGGAGGAAAAAATAGAGAGTTTTTTGTTACCATCTCCGCCGCTTAAAGTCAAACCGGATCGCCCCTCAGTAGGTGGACCGCAGGTACCTGTGGCAGATGTAGCACAACTCGTCACCATTCCTGATCAGGTGCGGCGCCGGCCTCGTCAGATCATGGCAGGACAGGCAGGTTATTTTACCATCCTCCAACACGCAACCGGCCTCCAGGTTCTCGGAGATGGGTGTGAACCGTTCAGCTTTCCGGCGAGGAGGATAGCTGCGCAGCACGGGGTGTTTGTTGGTGTAGAGGCAGTGATCTTCGAGACAGATGGAAACGGGTCGGGCGGAGTCTTCGGAGTGGCAGACCATGCACTCTGCCATGGTGAGGATATATTTGGCACTGGTCTGGTGGTAGATGTTGGCTTCGCCCACCTCGAAGAAGAGCATGCCACCCAAGGCAGTAGCAGTAATTGCTTGCAGCCTTAAATGCACCTTCCCGGACTCGTCGATAAGGCACCTATGTACTAGAGGCCATCCAACTCCGTATCATTGCGACTCTGAAAGTATTTGGCGGTCCGGTGACACCCCCTGAAAGCTTAGCACAGCCGGTATGACAGACAATGCAAAGGCAATTATATTCGGCTCATTGACTGACGACATCCACGGTGCTGTGTCGGCGGCAGGGGAGAAAATCAGTCTTTTTGAATTCACTCATTTTTCCAGTTGACTGCGGCGACACGAGCAGGCAAAACAGGGGTGCTGTGCCCTTGGTCTACTAGTCAAAATTTCCCCCCAAGGAGGAACCTGAACGTGCTGCAACTTAGAGACGTAGTGAAGTCATACGAGACAAAGTCGACGGTGACGGCGCTGGCGGGGATAACCCTCTCCATCGCAGCGGGCGAAATGGTGGCGATCATGGGACCGTCAGGGTCCGGCAAATCCACCCTCTTGAACCTGATGGGCGGCCTCGACGTGCCGAGCTCCGGCGCGGTGCTCGTGGCGGGGACCGACCTCGCCAAACAAAGCGAGAAGGAACGCTCACTGTTCCGGCGCACCCACGTCTCCTATATCTTCCAGGCCTACCACCTGATGCCCACCCTGCGGGTCAGGCAGAACGTTGCCCTGCCGCTCAGGCTCGCCGGGGTCTCCGCCAAGGAGGCGGAGGGCAGGGTGGACCGGGTGCTGGCCGAGGTGGGGCTGGAACATCGCGCCGACCACCTCCCCGACGAACTCTCCGGGGGCGAGCGCCAGCGCGTCGCCATCGCCCGCGCCCTGGTCACCGATGCACCGCTGCTTCTGGCCGACGAGCCGACCGGCAACCTGGACAGCGCCCGCAGCAAGGAGATCCTGGCCCTGCTCCGCTCCATCCATGGCCGGCGCGGCACCACCATCGTCATGGTGACCCACGACCGCGAGGCCGCCTCCGCCTGCGACCGCCTCATCCGCCTGCGTGACGGCCTGGTCGAGGACGACAGCGCGGCCCCGGGAGGTGGCAGATGAGGTTCCTGCTGCGTCACCTCTCCCTCTCCTACGCCCGGCGTCACTTGGCCAAGACCATCCTGACCCTGCTGGGGGTAGTGGTCGGCGTCACCACCTTCAGTTCCATCAAGACCGCGCAGGACGCGCTGGTGGTCGGCATCGGGTCCACCGTCGACCGGGTCGCCGGCAAGGCGCAGCTGCAGGTGACCATGGAGGGGGGTGTCCCCGAGGCGCTTCAGGAAAGGCTCCGTAACCTCCCCGGCATCCGGGCTACTTCTCCCGTCATCGAGCAGATCGTGATCCCGGAAAGAGGGGAACTGGGAAGCCTGATGGTGATCGGCGTCGACCTCCTGGGCGACCGCGAGATGCGTGACTACGGCTTTGAGGGGGACGACGCAGACCTGGACGACCCCCTGCTCTTCCTGGCCCAGCCCGATTCCGCCCTCTTCACCCGCGAGTTCGCCAAGCGCGCCGGGCTCACTACCGGCACTTCCCTCGCCGTCAAGGTCCCCAGCGGCGTCCGGAAGGTGACCGCGCGCGGCCTGATGAGCCCCAAGGGGTTCGCCCAGGCCTTCGGCGGCAACCTGATGGTGGTGGACGTCTACGCCGCTCAGGAGCTCTTCGGCCGCGGGCGTCGCTTCGACCGCATCGACGTACGCCTCCAGGACGGGGTCACCGTCGCCCAGGGGACCGAGATGCTGCAAAAGACGCTCGGCCCGGCCTACCGCGTGGAAACGCCGGCGCGGCGCGGCGAGCAGATGGAGCGGCTGGTGGCCAACTTCACTGCCGGCTTCAACGTCTCCAGCGCCTTTGCCCTCTCCATCGGCATCTTCCTCATCTTCAACGCCTTCAACGTCTCCGTGAACCGCCGGCGCCGCGACATCGGCACGCTACGCGCCCTGGGCGCCACGCCGCGCCAGGTGCAGATCCTGTTCCTGGCCGAGGCGCTCATCATCGGCCTCCTCGGGGGCGCGCTCGGCTGCCTGGCCGGCACAGCCTTCTCGCAGGCGCTCCTGGTGAGCATGGGACAGAGCACCGAGATGGTGTACGGCATATCCGGCTCCGGCGTGGTGCACCTCACCCCGGCGATCGTGCTGCAGTCCATGCTGCTCGGCCTGATCGCTTCCCTGCTCGGTGCCTGGGGACCTGCCCTCTCCGCCTCGCGCATCTCCCCCACCGAGGCGTTCGCCAAGGGTTCCTTCCAGGCCAAGGTGCAGCGCCGGATTGGACCGCGTATCGCCGCCGCGGTCGCGTTCGTGGCCGGCGCCGTCGCGCTCGCGCTCAGCAGCGTGGTCAAGGGGAACACCCTGGTGCTCTCGGTGCTCCTTTTGGGAGGCATCGGCCTCGTGCTCCTGATCGGCCCGCTCTCCCGCGCCGTCCTGGTCGCCCTGGGCCCGCTGCTCACCCACCTGTTCCCCTCCGCCGGTCCGCTCTCCTCGGATTCGCTCTTGGGCAACCCGCGCCGCAGCTCCGGCACCATCATGGCCATGGCCCTTTCGCTCACCTTCGTGCTGGGACTCGGGGGCTACATGGGCTCCACGCGGCTCACCATCGTGCGCTGGATGGACGACATCCTTACCTGCGACCTGTTCGTGCGCGCCTCGGCCAACTTCTCGCGTCCCGACTTCCTCTACCCGGGTGCGGTGAAGGGGGAGATCCTGGCGCTCCCGGGCGTGCGCACCGTGGAGAGTTACCGCGCCATCCGGCCCCAGTTCCGTGGTCGGCAGATCCTGGTCGGCTCCGTGGAGATGGACACGCTGATGCAGCGGGTGCGCTACGATTTTGCCCAGGGCGATCGCGATTCGATGCGGGAGGGGCTGCTCAACAAGGAGATGTGTGCCATCACCGAGAACTTCCACGACCGCTTCGGCCTCGGCGTCGGCGACAAGGTGCCGCTCAACACGCCGGGGGGGATGGTCGAGTTTCCTATCGCCGCCGTGATCCGCGACTACTCCTCGGACCAGGGCGCCGTGTTCCTGGACCGCAAGGTATTCCTAAGGCACTGGCAGGACGACCGGGTCGACATCTACGACGTCTCGGTGACGCCGGGGACCGACCCGGGCAAGGTACGCGACGCCATCCGCGCCAAGCTCTCCGGCCGCTATCCCGCGCTCATCTCGACCCAGCGCGAGTTCAAGGACGAGATCGGCAAGGCTATCGACGCCTTCTACGCCGTCATGCGCATCACCGTCTTGCTGGCGCTCGGGGTCGCCTTCCTCGGCATCGTCACGTCGCTGCTCATCTCGGTGGCGGAGCGGACCCGCGAGATCGGAATATTGAAGGCGCTCGGGGCGCTCCCCGGGCAGATCGCGCGCAGCGTGGTGCTGGAGGCGCTGGTGCTTGCCATGGTGGGGCTCATGCTGGCGCTTCCCGCCGGGAACCTGTTCGCCTCCTTCATGGAGGGGCCGGTAGCCAAGGCATTCACCGGGTGGGCCATGCCGCACCATTACCCGTGGGAGGTGCTTGGCGAGCTAATCGTGGCGCTGCCGTTGGTTTCCTTCCTTGCCGCCGGTATCCCCGCGCGCCAGGCGGCAGGGGTCAAGGTGACCGAGGCGATAGAGTACGAGTAGCTTTATCCTCCCTCTCCCCCCGGGAGAGGGTCGGGGTGAATGCGTTGGCAGTGGCAACCTGGTCACCTATAGCAGCTCCCTCACCCGGCCTACGGCCACCCTCTCCCGGAGGGCGAGGGAATGGACTGCCAAGGGTATTGGCCGTCTGCACATTCATCAAATGGAGGTATTTCTAAATGATCCGAAACCTTGCCAAGTTGCTGCTCTCTGTCGCAGCCGCGCTCCTCATGCCCCTTTACTCCACCCCCACCTTCGCCGCCCCCGACGCTCGCGCCCTTCTCAAGGAGTCCGAGAGCCGGCACCGCACCAAGACGCAGCAGTACTCGGGCGACCTCACCGTGGTGAACAAGGAGGGGAAAGTCCGCAAGAAGGGGTGGAACAGCTATCGCCAGGGATACGCAGGGGACTCGAAGAACCTGATCCGCTTCACCGATCCTCCCGAGGTGAAGGGGGTGGGCTTTCTCTCCCTGCCGCGGCCGGGCTCGGACAACCCGGACCAGTGGCTCTACCTCCCCTCCATGAAACGGGAGCGCCGCATCGCGCCGCAGGACCGGGATGCCTCCTTCGTCGGCACCGACTTCAACTACGAGGACATGGAGGAGTTCGACCACGAGAAGTACAAGGTCTCGCTGCAGGGTGAGGAAACTATCGACGGTCAGCCCTGCTGGGTCATCACTGCCATCCCGCTGGAAAAGGGGAGCAAATCGATCTACCAGAAGCTGATCCTCTACCTGAGAAAAGACATCCTCTACCTGGTGCGCGAGGACCTGATCAGGAAGGGGGAGAAAGAGCAGGCGAAGCGCCTGATACTCTCGGATATCAAGAACGTCGAGGGGCACTACGTCGCTGCGCGCATGGAGATGACCGACCTCAAGAAGGGGAGCCACACCACGGTGACGCTGAAGCAGATCTCCTTCAACCGCCCCCAACCGGCCAGCCGCTTCACGCTGCAGAACCTCACCCGCGAGGGGGGCGATTGAGACCTCTCCTCCTGCTCCTAGTGCTGCTTGTGCTCCCCTGCTCCGCGCTGGCCGAAGGGTTCTCCGGCTACGCGGAGCTGAAGGGCTTCGCCTACGGGGAACGCTTCGCCGGCGAGCCGTACGGCGCCGGCTGGGGCACGCTCTACAACAAGTGGGAACAGCGCCTCGGCGAGAGCCAGTTCACAACGTCTTTGCGCGCCGAGTGGATCACCTCACCGCAGTCGAGCCCGCTGGTCTTCGACCCCGCCGACCGCAAGCTCCGGCGCCCGCCGCTCTCGGTTCCGGAACTCTGGCTGCGCGTCCCGCTCGCCGGGTCGCATGACCTCGAGGTAGGCCGCTTCCAGCTCGGCTGGGGCAAGACCGACGGCTACTCTCCCGCCGACGCCTTCCTCCCCCGCGACGTGACCGACCCCTTCGCCGACGAAAAGTTGCCGCTCTGGGCCGTCCGCCTGAGCGGCCAGGAGGAGAACCTGCGCTACCAGGCGGTGCTGGTGCCGGTGACGACACCCTGGCGCCTGCCCCCCTTAGGAAGCCGCAACGCCCCGATCGCCTCGGGCGCCCTCCCGGCCGGGACCACGTTCCATGAACAGGACGACGCACCGCCGCTCCCGGGCTTCGCGGCCCTGCGTCTCCTGGCGACCCACGGCGACTGGGATCTCGGCGTCTGGGCGAGAAGCGGGGTGCGTCCGGCGCCCATCCTGGCCTTCTCTCTCGACCCGGCGCTGCAGACCGGGCCGGTCCCGGTGATCTCGGTGGCACGACGCTACCCGCGCGAGCACGGGGTGGGGGTCGAGGTGTCCCGGGTTGCCGGCCCGTACGTCGTGCGCGGTGAGGCGGCCGCCCTCTTCTCGACGGACCCGGAATTGGGCGACGCCCTGATCGGCACCTTGAGCGTCGAGCGCGGCTTCGGGGACGGGACGCTGCTCGTCACCCTGGCCGGCAACGCCATCGACCCGCCGGTCGATCCCACGCTCCTCTTCGACCGCGGCCTTCTCCCCGCCCTGATCGTGGCCTGGAACCAGACCGAGGAATGGGGCGCCTGGAAGCTGGTCTGGGACTGCGGTCTCAAGCGCGGCGACGGCCTCCTGAAAGCCGAGGTCGGCTACAACGTCACCGACACCTGGAAGGTCACCGTCGGGGGTGATCTCCCCTACGGCTCGGAACGCGGCCCGCTGGGCGCGCTGCACGGTGCGCGACGCCTGGTGGCGGCGTTGCGGCGCAGCTGGTGACCCGGATTCCGTCTTGACAACGCGGTGCAGGGAATTAATCCTTCCCAATTCGGCGCGCCCGTCCCTCATCCGGCACTGATGCCCCGCCCACCGCGCCCGGAGACGTATACGCGGCCGCAACCCTTTGCGCGGTATACGTTTTAGACACCGCCCCGCCTTTTACGCTACCATCGTAAACCTTCGGCAGCCGCCCCGGCCCAACGGCCACCACACCGGGTAACCTCCTGCCGAAGCCGGGAGAACGATGGCTGCAATCAGTTCCGAGACCATTTCGGGCATTCGCCTTTTCAACGGCCTCAACCAGCACGACCTGGAGCGCATCGCGCAGCGCCTGGAGTTGCGCGATTTCGCCGCGGGTGACGTGATCCTCGCCAGGAGCGAACCGGCGCAGGAGCTCTACGTCATCCTCTCCGGGAGGATCCGCGTCGAGCTGTTGGACCGCTCCGGGCAGATCCTCAACCTCACCGAGCTCGGCATCGGCAACGTGATTGGCGAACGGGCCATCCTCACCGACGAGAAGCGTTCCGCTGACGTGCGCGCCATCACCGAGGTCCAAGCCGCCCGGCTCACCCGGCAGCACTTCGAGGAGTTGCTGGAGGGCATGCCGCTGCTCTACGCCAACTTAAGCCGCATCCTGGCTGCACAGTTGGGGAGCTGGGCACACCGCCACCAGCGCGAGGAGAGTGAGCACCGCGAGGTGATCACCAACATCATCGGCTGGCAGCTCCTCCCCGAATTCGGCGAGTTCCCCGGCACCTCGCAGTGGGTGCGCCTTCTGAACCAGCGCCTGCAACACCTGGCTGGATCAAGGAGCCACGTCCTCATCCTAGGCGAGCCGGGGACCTGGAAGGACCTCGCCGCCCGCCTGATCCATTTCCACAGCACCGGTGACCGCCCGGTCCTCTTCCTCGACTGCGCCTCGCCGCCCCCGGTGATGGGCGAGGAATGCTCCGCCAGCGACTCCGCCCAGCAGAACTCGCTCCTTTTGGGGCTCGCCCAGGAGGCCGCCCTGTTCGGGCACGCGCCGGAAGGGGCCATGTACGCGCGCCGGGTCAGGCGCGGCATGATCGAGCTCGCCGCCGGCGGCGACATCATCCTCAGGAACATCGACTGCCTCTCCAGCGCCGTGCAGGAGGAACTGGTCGAATTCATGGAGACCGGCCACTTCACCCGCCGCGGCGAGACCAAGCTCAGAAGCGCCCAGGTGCGCATCATCGCCACCTGCGGCAAACCGCTGCAGCCCTTGGTGGAAAGCGGCAAATTCAACGCAGTGCTCTTCAAGAAGCTCTCCGGCGAGACACTGGAGCTCGTGCCGCTGCGCGAGCGCAAGAAGGACATCCCGGTCATCGCCCGGAGCCTATTGAAATCCCTGAACGCCAAGCACCACAAGCAGGTGCGCCGCCTCTCCCAGGACGCCCTGAACCGCCTGGTGGACCACGACTGGCCCCTGAACGCGAGTGAGCTGTACCAGGTCGTCTCGCGCGCGGTGGTGGTCTGCAACGACGACGAGATCCAGCCCGAGCACATCTCGCTGCAGGGGCACCCCTTCGGCGACGGGCGCTTCAACCTGCTCACCTTGCCGGCCGTGGAGAACCTGGCCCGCGACCCGCGCTTCCCGCGCCTGCTGCGCTGGCTCACCGTGCCGCTCTTTCTCGGCGTCACGCTCTACACCCTGTTCGGACCGCCCCAGCACAACGCCGCCAACCTGGTCGCCTGGACCATCGGCTGGCCCGCCCTGTTGCTCACCGCCTTCCTGTTCGCCCGCGGCTGGTGCAGCTTCTGCCCCATGGAGGCAATCGGCGAGTACCTCGGCGTCTCCAGCCGCGTGGTGCGCGACCCCGCGCCCTGGCTGCGCCGCTGGGGACCGTCGCTCTCCTTCGCCGCGCTGGTGGTGATCCTCCTTTTGGAGCAGGCCACCGGCATGTTCAGCTACGCGGGCGCGACCGGCGTGCTCCTCTCGGGGATCCTCTGCGCCACCGTGAGCGCGGACCTGGTCATCGGCCGCCGGGGGTGGTGCAAGTTCCTCTGTCCCCTGGGGCGGATCGTGAGCCTCGTGTCGCGCATCTCGCCGCTGGAGATGCACAGTAACCACAACGTCTGCTTGAGCCGCTGCCGCGTGGACGACTGCATCAAGGAGAAGGGGTGCCCGATGGGACTGCACCCCTCCGGCGTCGACAGCTCCGACCACTGCGTGCTCTGCCTGAACTGCGTCAGGAGCTGCCCGCACCGCTCCATGCAGCTCGACCTGAGAAACCCCACCTGGGGTGGCTTCAACCGGGCACGGCGCGGCTTCCGCGAGGCGCTCTTCAGCACCACCCTGGTCGGCGTGGTCATCGCCGCCAAGGGGACACCGCTGGTGGCCGGGCGCCCGTTGGAGATCTTCTCGCGCACCATCTGGAGCGTGCAGGACTACCTGCTTGCGCTGGCCATCGTGGCCGGCTTCACCCTGCTCGCCTGCCTCGCCTCCGCCACGGTGCGCGGCACCGGCTGGCGCGCGGTCTTCACCACCAGCGGCCTCGCCTATCTCCCCCTGGCAGTGGCGGGTCTCTTCATGATCTTCTTTAGGGCGCTGGTCGAGGGGGGCGCGCAGATCGTCCCGCTCCTGGTCCAAGCGCTCGGGCTCGACAACGTGCTCAATGCGGCCACGCTCACCCCGGAACTGGGCACGCTGCGCCTGCTCATCTACCCGCTGCTGCTGCTCGCCGCCCTCTTCTCCTGGGTGATCCTCGCCAAGCTGCAGCGCCAGGACGGCCTGCCGTCCCGGGCGCTCTTTGCGCACCGCCTGCTCATCCTCGCCGCCGCGGCGGTCTTCATCGTGATCCTCTAGCCCGCTGCCAAAAGGGGCGGGCCATTCGCCTGTCATGCTCTTAAGCACTACCCTGCAAGGTCATTATGTGAGATAATTGCTCTATCGACCTGAAACCGCCCCGTCACAGCCAGCCAGATTTTCAGCAATGACACAGGCGGCGAGGTCGTTACATCCATTTCCGGAAATCTCACAGACAGGAGGCGCACGATGAAAAGGATTGCTCTGGTTGTGATGGCAGGTTTCCTGGCTCTGGGCAGCGTACCGACCTATGCCGGAGACACGGGCGGCAAGGACGAGTGCCTGCTCATCTCGAAGAACTGCAAAAACGAGGTGGACAGCATCCAGCAGAAAATTGCAAAACTGCAGGGAGAGATCAACAAGGGTAGCAAGGTCTATACCGCTGCCGAGCTGAAAAAACTCCACGAAAAGCTGCAAGAGGCCAACGGCATCCTGGACGATCTGAACAAGCCGGGCCATTAGCATCCCGTCCGGCACCACGTCTTCCGCAGACAAAGGCCACCGCGGCTCACCACGGTGGCCTTCGCCGTTCGGGGTGATGACCACGCCACGCCTTACTTTTTGCTTGCCACCCGCACCCAAACCTGTTACAAATTTTTGGTCAGACCGCTGGAATACCGTCCGCAGACCCGTCCGGCCCTGGCGACATTCGCATAGCAGCACCGAATTCCTCGTTAAGATGAGGCGTTTGCACAAACACAGGCTACTGCCCGGAAACGTCGAAAGACGCCAATGGGTAGACCAGGTATTGCCGGATTAAGGCTTTACTTAAGGTAGCTGGTCCCCGCGACCTACGTTGTGCACTGCCGAAAACCTACGAGAGGGGAATCACAGGCAGACGTTCAGGCCCGGGTTCTCCCGTGGCCTTTTTTCGTACCTTCACGTCACACATAAAAGGTGGTGGTTCTACAAATTGGACAGTCATAGTAGCGAATATCCGTTACCCATCCCGTTCCTGCGGCGCTAGCCTCCTCTCAAAGCCATCCTCCTTCCCTGCCTGCTTTGACCCGCTTTCCGCCCAAGAACGGGACTTAAAGAAGCAGCGGGGAGTTATCGTACACTCCCTCATTAGTGCAATCATCGATCGGTTCACGCATCGGCGGCAGTTCGTCCGCCAAGCCGCGTGCAGGCCGGGGTGCGAACTGCGACGTCTTCCGCTCGCGCGCTCACTCCCGGACCAGGCGCCTCCTCGCGTGACCGGTTTGCCGGCAGCCTGTTAGGCTTGTCGAAGCAAGGCCGTGGTCCGCCGCGCGCAGGCGGCCACCCAGCAGCACGGATGTGATAGGAGAAGGAAGGATGTTCATGTTTTCCAATATACCCACCGGGCGCTCCGCGAAGCAGCAGGCTCCCGCCCAGCGTGCGACGGCGCCGAAGACCGCCATCCAGGGGGCATGCGAACGCCGCCTGGTCGAGCTCTGCTCCATGTCGGTGCGCGACACGCTGAAGGAGCTCGACACCAAGGCCAAGGAAGGGCTCAGCACCGAGGAGGCCGAAAAGCGCCTCGACGAGTACGGCGCCAACGAACTGGCCCACGCCAAGCGCCTCAGCGTCCTGGCCGACCTTTTGGAGCGCTGCAAGAGTCCGCTCGTCATCCAGCTCCTGGTGATCGCCGTTCTTTCCGGCGCCGTCGGCGAGACCAAGTCCGCCGCCATCGTCACCGCCATGATCATCCTGAGCGTCGGACTTTCCTTCATTCTGGACCGCCGCTCCGGTCAGGCGGTCGAGGCGCTGGGCAAGAGGGTGCAGTCGCGCACCCTGGTCTTGAGAGACGGCGAGGAGACCGAGATCCGCATCTCGGACGTGGTCCCTGGCGACATCGTGCTCCTCATGGCGGGCTCCATCATCCCCGCCGACGTGCGGCTCCTCTCCGCCAAGGACTTCTTTGTCAGCCAGTCCGCGCTCACCGGCGAATCGATGCCGGTGGAAAAAAGCGCGCTGGTGGACAAAGAGCACGAGGCAGGGCTCTCTGCCTGGGAGCTTCCCAACGCCTGCTACCTGGGCTCCAGTGTCAACAGCGGCTCGGCTCGCGCCGTCGTGGTCAACACCGGCGTGCGCACCTTGTTCGGCTCCATCTCCGCCTCGCTCGCCGAGAAGCCAGAGGAGACCAGCTTCGACAAGGGGACCCGCTCCTTCACCTGGCTCATGATCCGCTTCATGCTGGTGATGACCGCCGCGGTCTTCATGATCGTCGGCATGACCAAGGGGAACTGGGTAGATGCCCTCCTCTTCGGCCTCTCCATCGCCGTCGGCCTCACCCCGGAAATGCTCCCGATGATCGTGACCGTCAACCTCGCCAAGGGCGCACTCACCATGGCGGCCAAGAAGGTCATCATCAAGCGGCTCCCCTCGATCCAGAACTTCGGCGCCATCGACATCCTGTGCACCGACAAGACCGGCACCCTCACCCAGGACAAGGTCGTCCTTGAGAAGTATGTCGACCTGACCGGACGCACCAGCGAGGACGTCCTCACCTACGCCTACCTGAACAGCCACTACCAGACCGGGCTTAGGAACCTGATCGACCGCGCCATCCTCGATCACACCGACATGAACGTGCAGCTCTGCCGCCTGGTGGACGAGCTTCCCTTCGACTTCCAGCGCCGGCGCATGTCGGTGGTGGTTGACTTCGAGGATGACCACGTGCTCATCTGCAAGGGTGCGGTGGAGGAGATCTACGAGTGCTGCAGCCACTACCAGATCGGCGAGGAGGTCTATCCTCTATTCGACATGATCAGGGACAACCTGTTCGAGGAAGTGGAGCGCCACAATCGCGACGGTTTCCGCGTCCTCGCCATCGCATACCGCGAGTTCCCGCGCGAGAAGACCCAGTTCGAGGTGAAGGACGAGTCGCAGATGATCCTTTTGGGCTTCATCGCCTTCTTCGATCCGCCCAAGGCGCAGGCCAGCGAGGCGCTCGGGCTATTGCAGGAAGCCGGGGTGCGGGTTAAAGTCCTGACCGGCGACAACGGCCTGGTCACCCAGAGGGTCTGCACCAACGTTGGCCTCAAGGCCGACCGTATGCTGACCGGCGCCGAGCTCTCGCGCATCAGCCCTG
The DNA here is from genome assembly GCF_020179605.1 of Geomonas agri. Classification (NCBI taxonomy): domain Bacteria; kingdom Pseudomonadati; phylum Thermodesulfobacteriota; class Desulfuromonadia; order Geobacterales; family Geobacteraceae; genus Geomonas; species Geomonas agri. The sequence goes on along the minus strand of NZ_JAINZO010000002.1, from coordinate 1,331,781 downwards.
AGGATTTCGCCGCCGTGGTGCAGGACGTGGACATCTTCGTGAAGCTCTCCCCCGCCCAGAAGGAGCAGATCGTGCGCAGCCTGCGCGCCAGCGGCCACGTGGTCGGCTTCCTGGGAGACGGCATCAACGACGCCCCGGCACTGAAAGCTGCCGACGTCGGCATCTCCGTCGACTCCGGTGTCGACGTCGCCAAGGAGACCGCCGACATCGTGCTCCTGGAGAAGAGCCTCCTGGTGCTCGAAGAGGGGATCATGGAAGGGCGCCGGGTGTTCGCCAACATCGTCAAGTACATCCGGATGGGGGCCTCCTCCAACTTCGGCAACATGTTCTCGGTGATGGGGGCGAGCTACCTGCTCCCCTTCCTCCCCATGCAACCAGTGCAGATCCTGACCAACAACCTCCTGTACGACTTCTCCCAGACCGGGATCCCGACCGACCGCGTCGACCCGGAACTGGTGGCCAAGCCGCTCAAGTGGAATATCGAGAACATCAAGCGCTTCATGTTCTGCGTCGGCCCGATCAGTTCGCTCTTCGACTACGCGACCTTCGCGCTGATGTGGTACGTTTTCGGGTGCGCCGCCTACAACGCACCCGGCGTTACCGCACTGCAGCAGGAGGGGCTCGCCAAGCTGTTCCAGACCGGGTGGTTCGTGGAGTCGCTGTTGACCCAGACCCTGATCGTGCACATCATCAGGACCCGCCGCATCCCGTTCTTCGGCAGCTGCGCCTCGCTCCCCATGACCCTGACCACCCTGGGCATCATGGCTATCGGCGCCTGGCTCCCCTATTCCCCCTTCGCCGCGGCGCTCAACCTGGTGCCGCTGCCGCCGGTCTACTGGGTCTGGATCATCGGGTTCCTGGTGGCCTACTCGGTACTGACCCACTTCGTGAAGACTTGGTTCTTCAACCGCTTTGGAGGTGACTGATGGACAGCTTGCTCGACGCACTACAGGAAGGACGTCTCCTCGAGATACCTGACGACTACGACAAGGAAGATGCGCTGCGCTTCCTGGCCCACATCCTCGAGGCCGTGCCGTCGCTGCCGCCCGACACCGACGTAGCGGGGCTGATCCTCGCTAAGGAGGGGACGTCCAAGACTGCTCTCGGCAAGGGATGGGCCTGCCCCGACGCCCGCGTCCCCTTCGAGGAAGACCTGATCTGCGTCGTCGGCTGGAGCCCGAAGGGGATCGACTACGGCTCACCGGACGGCAAGCCGGTCAAGGTGATCGCCATGTACCTGGTCCCGGAGAACCAGCGCAGCAACTACCTGCGCGAGGTTTCCCTCCTGGCCAAGGCCCTGGAGATCTACCCGGAGATCGAGCGGCTCAACGCGGCCGACAGCCTGAACGACATCCGCGACCACCTGCTCGACCTGATCAGTACCACCAAGGGAACCGTCGGCCCCGACTCCCGCGCCCGGATGATCCGCCTGCAGGGACGGGCAGCCGCGGTGGAACCCGCTCCCTACGACCTGGCCAACCTGATCGTAGAACCGATCACCATCCTGGTGGGCGACGGTCTGAAACCGGTGGTGCTCGGCCACGACCAGGCTCTGGTGGAGCTCCTGGAAGGCTTCCAGGGGCTGGCCGGGGAGTTGACCGGGCACAGCGCCTTCAACACCGGCGGCTGGCGCATCGTCAAACGCAAGGAGGCCTCCTTCACCGGGGAACGCCACCTCATCGACTGTCTCGCCCTCAAGACGTCCGGAGGGAAATGACGCGCAGTTACAGCAAAAGGGGGAGCCGGATTACGGCTCCCCCTTTGACGTAGCATGCCTGCCTTAAGATGACGTATTTGCCATCCTTTTGTCATCCGATGGTAAGCAACGGTCTTTTATAATGCTTTCTTTCCAGCATCCAGCAACGAAGGGGACTGGCACCCGCGGAGCCAGTTCTCCCCGCGGTTCCAAAGGAGAGGAAACTGATGTCAGAACTGAACAACTTGCAAGAACGTCTCGACTACTCCGAAGCGAAGAATGCCCTCAACAACTGGGTCGCCATCGCAGTGGCGCTCATCTCGGTGTTCATGGCGGTGTGCAAGGTGAAGGACGACAACATCGTCCAGGCCATGCTGCAGGCAAAATCGGACCAGGTTGATGCCTGGAACGAGTACCAGGCCAAGAAACTGAAGCAGCACCTGGCCGAGCTGGGACTGAACCAGGTATCGGCCCTCGAGTCCCTGGCGCCGGGGAAGGTTTCGGCACCCCTGGCGGCCCAGCAGAAACAGTACAGCGACAACATCGCCCGCTACAAGGTGGAGGAAGCCAAGCTCGCCGACAAGGCCAACGGCCTGGGCAAGCAGTACGACGACTTAAACTACCGCGACGACCAGTTCGACCTCTCCGACGCCACCCTGGCGGTCTCGCTCGCAATGCTGGCCATCACCTCGCTGACCGGGAAAAGGAAACTCCTCTACCTGGCGCTGGCCTTCGCAGCTTTCGGCATGGTCATGGGGATCGCCGGCCTTTTCGGCTTGGCGCTGCACCCGACCGCCCTGGTCAAGGCCCTTTCCTAACCCTGCCGGCTCCCCCCGCGCCCGGGGGCGCCCGCGACGGTGTCGAAGAGCCCGGAGACCACCTTGGACAGGTGGCACCCCGACAGGAATTGGCAGTAGCCGTGGTCGTCGGTGATGATCCGCTTTTTGAGCGGCCGATGCTCGCTCTCCGACAGCAGTTCCTCCAGGGTCCTCCGGATGGTCTTTCCTTTCGGGACCACCTCGATGTCCCGCCCGCACCCGGAGTCGTCCAGGGCACACACGTACCACAGCCTCAGCGGGGCAAGCCCCGGGTCGGCCTCCAGGTGGCCGCTGGTCTTCACGAAGTTGATCACCTTGAGCGCCAGCTGCAGCTTGGCCATGTTGTAGCAGGACTCGTCCACGATGTTGCCTTGCTCGAAAAATGGGATCACGTGCAGCCACGGCTCCTGGCGCACCTGCTCCCCTGACGGCTTCTGCTCCCTTCCCACCACGAAGAGCGCCCACACGTACCCCGTATAGAAAAGCCTGGAACTGGCCGGGTTACCGATCACGCTGTGCCCCTCGTACTCGAGGATGAAGGCCTCGCGGTCGGGATTTAAAAGTTCCTGCTGTGCGCCGCAGATCTCCCCTTGGAAGAAGCTGCTCGGCGGCCACAGCCGCCCGGTGATGCTGGCGTACAGGGCGGGGTGGGGGGTGCTGCTCCGTGCCGCCACCGCCTTGCGCAGGTCCGCCAGCAGTTCATCCTTCCTCTCGTCCCGTACCCGCACCCGCACCGAGTTGTTCTCGTCACCGAAGCCGTACTGCAGCGTCACCGGCCCGTCCCATTGGTCGCAGCTGCAGATGGGCACGCTCGGTCCCCACAAAAGCCACAGGTTGAAGATGGTCATCTGTTGTGCCGAGAAAGCGTGGTTGGCCAGGCGGTCGTAGCAGGAGATGATCGGGTCCCAGTCGTCGGCGAAACGGGACATGAGCCCCGCCAGGAGGTTCAGCGGCAGCAAAAAACCGTGCTCGATCTTTACGCTGCAGAGAAAGGAGGCCTGCTCATCCTGCGACAGTCTCAATTCCGACACGGCGAGCAGGTACTGCTTGATGCCGTCCTTGGTGCCGGCGTCGTTGAGGCGGAAGACGTCCACCACCTCGATCACCGGCTCCCGCTCCTTGATCTTGAGCGCTCCGAACTTGGCGCGGGTGGAGCGTTTCCACTCGGCCACGTCCTGCCGGTACGCGGTGTCGTCGTACTGCAACTGGTAGCGCTTGGTCCTGGCGTCGAAGAACCACTTGGGCTCCCAGCGCGGCTTGGGGTGCAAAAGTCGCAGTTCCAGCCAAAGCCGCATCTGTCTTCTGAACATGGCAGGATGAAAGGGCCAGGCGGAGTCATAGCAGGCCTTGAGCGTGTTCAAAACGGGGAGGTTTTCCTGGATGGAGAGGCAGCGCCAGACCAGGCGCACAGGTGGGAGCAAGAACCAGAGCAGGCAGAAAAAGGCGGTGGCTACCGCGAGGACGAGAGCGACAATTTCCTTGTAGCTTTCCATGGCGAGCCTCCACTCTTTTATTAAAAATAACCAACAAAGTGTAGCGACCACGTCGGCTTTTTCAACGATCCGCCCCACCGCCTGTACCTTGCAGCGGCGCCTCAATTTTCCTCACAGGTTGCCGATAAGTACCGTAATACCTTTCTCCTCTTAATCGTTACAAGGACGCCTGACCGATGAAACATCGCCTGATCCAGAAACCGGCACTGGCATTCCTGGTGCTCATCTGTACCTGCCTGTGCGGCCTGGTCTTCCTGTTCTCGTATCAACAGGCCAGGGAGTCCGCCATCGCGCGGCTGCACGACGAGCAGATGATCCACGCCAAGCAGGCGGCACAGGGGATCCAGGACTACTTCAGCACCTGGACCGGCATCCTCAGCTCCATGGCACGCATGAAAGAAATCGCCGCGGCGGACGGGGCGGGGCGGCAGCAGATGGAGTTCTTCTACGACGCCCACCGGGAGCAAATCCGCTCCTTCACCCGCGTGGACGAAAATGGCATCGTCCTGGTCAGCATCCCGCAGCGCGAGGCGGCCGGGAGGAACATCTCCTCGCAAAAACACATCCAGGAACTGCTGCGCACCCGCAAACCGGTGGTGAGCGACGTGTTCAGGGCGGTGCAGGGGTACGACGCCATCGCCCTGCACGTACCCGTGTACAACGGGAGCCGCTTCCGGGGCAGCATCGCCGTCGTCATCAACTTCCAGAACCTCGCCAAGCGCTACCTCGACGTGATCAAGATCGGCAAGACCGGCCACGCCTGGGTGATCAGCCGCGACGGGACCGTTCTCTACTCCCCCGTCCCGGAACACAGCGGCCAGAGCATCTTTACCAACGGCAAGGGGTCCCCTTCCCTGCTCGCCATGGCGCGGCAGATGTTGCAGGGACTCTCCGGCACGGCCACCTATACCGCCCCCACGAACGGTGACCCGCACGGCGAACCGGCCCGGCAGCTCGCTGTCTACCACCCCATAGCCGTGGGTAACACCTTCTGGTCCATCGCCGTGGCGTCGTCCGAACGCGAGATTCTGGCCTCGCTTACCGCGTACCGCAACCGACTGCTGCTGGCGGTGCTGATGCTGCTGGCGGCAGGCGTGGCGGTCTCCATTTTTATGGCCAGGGCCATGGTGATCGTCAAGGAAGAAGAGGCGCACCGCGAGGCCGAGACGGAGTTGAAGGCGAGCGAGCAGAGATACCGCGACCTGTTCGAGCACAACCCGGCCCCGATGCTGATCTACGAACGCGGCACCATGGAGATCGTTGCCGTGAACGAGGCGTTCCTCATCGCCTACGGCTATAGCATGGACGAGGTACTGGTGCTGCACCTGGCCGACCTGTACCCGGAAGAGGAGAAACAAAAGATCACCCAGGTGGCGGCGCTGCTTTCCGGGCACACCTACGTCGGGGAATGGCACCATCGCCGCAAGGACGGCACCATCTTCCCTATCGTGGTCACCTCGCACGATGTCGTCTACAAGGGGAGGACCTGCCGCATAGCCGTCGTCACGGACATCACGGAGCGCAAGAAGATGGAGAAGGCGGTCGAGGAGGAGTCCCAGTTCAACCGGCTCCTCCTGGAGCAGTCCCCGGACGGTATCGTCATCATCGATCCGGAGACGGCGCGCTTCATCAACTTCAACAGCGCCGTCTGCCGGCAGCTCGGCTATGAGAGGGAAGAGTTCGCGCAGTTGTCGATCTTCGACGTGGAGGCACAGGAAACCCGCGAGGAGACCCGCGAGCGCATCGCCAAGATCCAGGGCACCGGCCGGGGTAACTTCGAGACGCTGCAGCGCACCCGCACCGGCGAGTTGAGAAACATCGAGGTGCACGCCCAGATCGTCAACATCCAGGACCACCCGGTGTACTACTGCATCTGGCGCGACGTGACCGAGCACAAGAAGCTGGAGGAACAACTGCGGCAGTCGCAGAAGATGGAATCAGTGGGGCGCCTGGCCGGCGGCGTGGCGCATGATTTCAACAACATGCTCGGCGTCATCATCGGCTCTGCGGAGCTGTGCCGGCACCAGCTGCCCGAAGATACGCCGGTCCAGAAATACCTGGAGCACATCCTGAAGGCGGCACAGCGCTCCAGCGAGATCACCCGGCAGCTTTTGGCCTTCTCCAGGAAGGAGATCGTCTCGCCCAAGGCGGTGAACCTGAACAGCCAGGTCATCGACGCCGAGAAGATGCTCTGCCGCCTGATCGGCGAGGATATCCGCCTCACCTTCAAGCCGGCCACCTCGATCTGGACGGTGCTTATCGACCCGTCCCAGGTGGACCAGATCCTCATGAACCTGTCGGCCAATTCACGCGACGCCATGCCCGACGGGGGCATCCTGAACATCGAAACCGCCAACATCCGTCTGGACCCGGATTACTGCCGGCATCACTCCGGCTGCTCCCCCGGCGACTACGTCAAGCTGACCGTGAGCGATACCGGCATCGGTATGGACCGCGAGACCCGGGAGCACATCTTCGAGCCCTTCTTCACCACCAAGGGACTGGGGGTGGGGACCGGGCTCGGGCTCGCCACCGTGTACGGCATTGTTTCCCAGAACAACGGGTTCATCACGGTCTACAGCGAACCGGGTCACGGCACCGTGTTCACCATCTACCTGCCGCGCCTGCCCGACGCCGAGGCCGACGAGCAGGAGGTCGATGTCGCCATCCCCTCCACCGGCAGCGGCACAGTGCTCCTGGTGGAGGACGAGGAGATGCTCTTGTGGACCACGACCCGGATGCTCGAGGAGATGGGCTACACGGTGATCCAGGCACAGAGGCCGGCCCAGGCCATCGAAATCTGCGACAAGGGAGAGCCGATCGATCTGGTGCTGACCGACGTGGTGATGCCGGGGATGAACGGGAGGGAGATGGCCGAGCGGATCAGGGCGGTCCGCCCGGAGGTGAAGGTACTCTTCATGTCGGGCTACACCGCCGACATCGTGGCACAGCGCGGCATCGTCGAGGAAGGGATGCACTACATCCCCAAACCGCTGGACGCGAGGAAACTGAACGAGAAGATCACGCAGATGCTGGCGCCTTGACGGTGCCGGGCAGATGCTGTCACGGCATCAGCACCGTTTCCTGTCGGTTGTCGCGAGCGCCCCGAAGCCGCGCCCGCGCAGGGCGAAGTACTCGGCGGGGGTGTTGACGTTGCAGAAGGAAGCGAAGGTCGGGTCGAAAGCGGCCACCCGGTCCGGTGCCATGGTCAGGACGCGCACAGCCGGAAAGAAGGAGACCATGCGGCGTCGGTTTTCCTGCAACGCGGCCTCTACCTGCGGCAGACATGCCGTGGCATAAACTGCGTGCAGCGGCTCCGGTCCCATGTCCCCTTCCGGGATGACGACGTCGGCCTCGTGGCGCAGCGCCACCAGCGCCCGGATCAGCTCGAGGTCGAGAAAAGGCATGTCGCAGGCGACGGCGAAGATGTACGGGGTCCGGCTCCCGGCCAGGGCCGCATGGAGCCCGGACAGGGCGCCCAGACCGCGGTAGCGGTCCGGGACGACGCGGCACCCGACGAAAGCGTAGGTTTCCTGGTCGTTGGCCGCGATCAGCATCTCCCCGAAAAGCGGCGCCAGCAGCCGGTGGATGTTATCGATGAGCAGCCCGTTGCCGTAGGGGAGGAGTGCCTTGTTGCTCCCCATGCGGCTGGACTGGCCTCCGGCCAGGATGACCCCGGTCACGTCGGGAAAGGCGATGGGGCGGGATCGCTTCATGGGGCAGCCTCCCTCCTGCTGTCGCCCGGGGGCGGCATGCGGTACCCCTGCTGCTGCGCCAGGAAGTCCAGCTCCAGGGTCGCCAGGTCCTCCACCACCAGCAACTCGGGAGGTGTCGGCGTGAAGGAGGTGATCACCTTCAAGTACCCGCGGCAGGCGTCGCAGACCTCGACGCGGCGGTGCTCGCGCCCATCGACGTAGAGGTATCTGAGCGTGGCGCGGTCCTCGTTGCCGCAGTGATGGCACTGCAGGCGCGGGTGGTGCCAGTCGGCGCCGCACTGGGCACAGCGCAGGTGCTTCACCTGGTCGTCGTCCTGCAGTTCCGCCAGCGTCGCACCCGCACCGCACACGTAGCACGTCCCCTGCTCCCAGACCCCGACCTCCTCGAGAGGCGCCTGCCTGCACACCTCGTGAAGAAAGGGCCTGAGCGCGTGGTGCGACAGGGTCCACATCAGTTCCCACCCCGGCGTCACCTGGTGCACCCGTTCGCTGAACCCGTCCCGGTCACCTGCCGCCGCGAGCGCCAGCAGTTCGCCGGCGTCAACCACCCCGGCGTCCACCGCCGCGGCAAGCGTGCCGGCCTGGCCTCGCAGGGCGGCGAAGGCGGCGATGTCCGACTCGCTCCAGCCTGGCGCCGACCGCTCCCAAATGCGCCACGCGCCCCCCGCGCCGCGCGGCAACTCGGCGGCTTGCACTGCGCGCAGCATGGCGAGCAGCAACGCGGCCGCGGCATCGACGTCCACCTCGACATCGGCGACCGCCAGCAGCGGCGCTCCCCCCTGCAACACCTCGCCCAACTCCCCTGCGTCGAGCGCGATGGCAGCCTTCACCTCCGCACGCTGCACGAGCGGCAGCACGGCCTGGTACAGGCGGGCGGTGACCCGCAATTCAGGAGATGCTGCAGCGATCTCATCCAGCCGCCTGATGAGCGGATCGGCCGATCTTTCGTGTGTCATGACCGCTCCTCCGTCACAGCTGCCCGGCCTGCAGCAGGCTGATGCGCAGCAAAAGCCCCCCCGCCAGGATGCACAGGTAGTGAGCGAGATGAGGTACCCCACCGAAATGCTGCCGGCGCGACCGGTACTTGAACCACAGGGGCGCGGCGATGCCCAGTGCCACCGCGCCCAGCCAGAAAATCACCAGGAAGGGGAGCGTCAACAAAAGCTGCGCCGTGTGACCGGCCAGAACAAGGAGCACGGCGATCAGCAGCAGTTCCGAGATCATCAGGGCGCGGTCGAAGGACTCGAGCCTGGCCACCTCCTGGCCCGCGTTGCGCTGGCGCCAGATGAGGTAGAGCGAGATGGCGGCGGCCCCGGTCGAGGCCCCCGAGACGAGGAACAGCGCCCCCATGAGCGGCGAGGTGGCAGCCCAGAAGGGACGGGCGGTGACGTTCAGCAGCACCCCGGTGTACCCCGCGATGAAGAACCCCGCCAGCGACCCCACCAGCGCATAGAGCTTCCTCGGGATCCGGTTGTAGTACCTGGAGAAGAGCGGGAACGAGATGACCCGGTCCGCCACCAGGTTGTCCAGGAAGGAAAGCAGGGTGCAGACGCCGAAAACGAGCAGCACCCACGAGCCGACCGACATGGGGGACTGCAGGTTCAGGTAGGGATAGCCCCCCTGGTTGTAGATGAACAGGTGCCAGAAACGGCCCGGGCGCCCCAGGTCGGCAATGAGCGGAATGGGGACCAAAAGCAGCAGCGGGAAGGCGACATAGCAGGCGGCACGGCTCACCTCGCGTTCCTTGGCGCTGCTGAAGAGCTCCTCCATGGCGCCGATGAAATAGGCCCCGGCCGAGGTGCCGGCAACGAAGAAGTAGACCGCGATGTAGTACCAGGCCCACTCGGGGACCTGCACATTGTCAGGACTCATGATGCTCCTCCTTGCCGTTGAGCCGTTCCCGGAAGTTCACCAGCGCCGCGACGCCGATGCCGAGCGCGGTGAGGATGGTGACCAGCGAGCAGAGCACCAGGCGGCGCTGGGGCACGATCGGGTGTTCCGGTTGCCCGTACACGCCGGGGCGGTCGGTGAAGAGGTAGAAGACCTTGAGGCCGTCGGCCTCCTCGTACCCGTAGATCTGCGCCTTCTCCCCCTTCCCTTTCAGCTGCGCCAGGCGGGCATCGGCGCGCCGGCGCAGGTCGGCGACCTCGCCGAACCGGATCGACCCGGTCGGGCAGGCCTTGGCGCAAGCGGTGCCCAGGCCGTTGTGGATGCGGTCGTTGCACAGGGTGCACTTGTGCACGGTCCCGCTCTCCTCGCTGAAAGAGATCACCCCGTAGGGGCAGGACGGGATGCAGAACTTGCAGCCGATGCAGGTTTCCTGCTGCACCACCACGTTGCCCAGGTCGGTGCGCACGATGGCCTTGGTGGGGCAGGCGTTCAGGCACCCCGCGTCGCTGCAGTGCTTGCAGGAGTCGCTGGAGAAGAGCCAGCGCTTTTCGCGGCGCTGCTCGTCGATCTGCTCGATGAAGCGGACGTGGCGCCAGTCGGTGGCGCTCAGGCTCCCGGTGTTGTCGTAGGAGTCCCCGGTGAAGTTGTCGGCCACCGGGTACGTGACCCCGGAGCGCTTCCCGAAGTGCGCCGGCTCTGCGGCGAGGCCGTTCCATTGCTTGCAGGCCACCTGGCAGGACTTACACCCGGTGCAGATGGTCGTGTCGATGAACATTCCCTTTGCCATCAGCTGCGCCCTCCCTTCCTGCCCGCCCTGATGTCGCAGGTGAACACCTTCCCTTCGTGGATGGAGACGTTGGGATCGCCCACCATGGCGCTCAGGTCGTTGGCGACGTCACCCTTGGCGTTCCCCTGCCACCCCCAGTGCCAGGGGAGGCCGATCTCGTGCACCTTCTTGCCGTCGATGACGAAGGGCTTGATGCGCCGGGTCACCAGCGCCCGCGCCTCGATTTCGCCGCGCGCGGTGACGATGGTCACGTACCCTGCGTTGCTGATCCCCTTCTCGGCGGCGAGTTCAGGGGAGACCTCGCAGAAGAGCTCGGGCATCAGCTCCGCGAGCCAGGGGAGCCAGCGGCTCATGGTGCCGCTCAGGTGGTGTTCGGTGACCCGGTAGGTGGAGACAACGATCGGGTACTTGGGGTCGGCGACGCCGTGGTAGACGTTGCCCTCGGTGCGCCAGACCTTGGCTACCGGGTTGGACTGCTGCCGGTAGACCCGGTTCGCCACCGGGGACTCGTACGGCTCGTAGTGGGTGGGCAGCGGGCCGTCGACGAGCCCCGCCGGGGCGAAGAGCCACGCCTTCCCGTCGGCGCGCATGATGAAGGCGTCGTTGCCGCTCAGCCAGTCGAAACCGAGCGCAGCGTCCTTGCCGACCATGGTCGGCGCCTTGGTGGGCTGGAAGTCGATCCCCTCGCCGGAGGGGGCGACCCACTTGCCGCGCACCGGGTTCCCCGCCGGGTCCTTGGTGCCGCTGTCGGCATCGGGATCCCAGGAGATAAGCTTCTTCGCTTCCGACCACGGTTTCCCCTGGCTGTCCGCCGAGGCGCGGTTGTACATGATGTGCCGGTTGGCAGGCCAGGCGAAGCCCCAGTTGGGGGAAATCCACTGGTCGGGCTTGCGGCGGGCCGCGTTGTTCTTCCCCTCCTCCGGGATGACGCCGGTGTAGATCCAGGCGCCGCAGGCGGTCGAGCCGTCCTCCTTGAGGTTGGCGAAGGTGGCCAGCGGCTTTTGATCGGCAACGGTAACGCCGTTGATCTCCTTCAGCACCTTGTAGGCCGAGGGTTCGTCCTTGATGCGCCAGGGAGCGACCTCCTTCGCATCGGGCTCGTAGTCCCAGGCGAGATTTTTGATGCCCCAGTCGAGGTTGCTCGCCGAGCCGGCGTACATCTTCTGGAGCCTCTTGCCGAGCTGGTAGGTGAACCAGCTGTCGCTGCGTGCGTCTCCCGGAGGGTCGGCGGCCTTGTCGTGCTGCTGCAAAAGGCGCTGCGTGTTGGTAAAGGAGCCCTCCATCTCGGCGACCGCTGCGGCGGGAAGGAAGAAGACCTCGGTCTTGATGTCGGCGGGCTTCAGTTCGCCGGAGAGGACCTCCGGGGAGTTGCGCCAGAAAGCGGCGGTCTCGGTCTCGAAGTAGTCGCGCACCACCATCCAGTCCAGCTTGGCGAGGGCCTTGCGCTGCAGGCGCGCGTTCTGCCCTCCCACGGCGGGGTTCTGCCCCATGACGAAGAACCCTTTGATCTTTCCGGCCGCCATGTCGAGCATCATCGGCATGTGGGAGTGGTCACCGGTGATCTTGGGATGGTAGTCGTAGCCGTAGTCGTTCTCGGCGGTGGCGGCGGCGCCGAACTGCGCCTTCAGGTAGGAAACCGCGAACTTCGGGTAGTTCCCCCAGTAGCTCGTCGCCAGGGGCCCCGCCTCGGTGAGGATGAACTCCTTGAGGGAGTCGTGCTTCTTGCGCCCGTCCGGCATGTTCAGGTAGGCGGGGAGCGAATGGTACAGGGTGGCGATGTCGGTCGACCCCTGGATGGTGGCGTGTCCGCGCAGGGCGAGCACCCCGCCGCCGGGCCGGCCGATGTTCCCCAAAAGCGCCTGCAGCATCGCGGCGGCCCGGATGATCTGCACCCCGACCGTGTGCTGGGTCCACCCCACCGCGTAGGTGATGTTGGCGGTTTTGTCGCGCCCGGAGTTGTCGAGCATGGTCTGGGCCACCTTCAGGAACTGCTCGGCGCTGCAGCCGCAGACCTTTTCCACCAGTTCCGGGGTGTAACGGGCGTAGTGCTTCCTGACGATCTGCAGGACGCAGTTGGGATCCTGCAGGGTGGGATCGGTCTTGGGACGCCCCGGGACCTGCTGCAGCAATAGGTCGCTGAACGGGCCCACGCCCCCCTTCGCCTTGGGAGGAGCCTGGTTCCTCTGGTAGGACCAGGTGGCGTTGGCGTAGGATTTACCGTCCGGGGCGAGCCCCGAGAAGACACCGTCCAGTTCCTCGGTGTCCCGGAAATCGGGGTTCACCAGCGTCGCGGCATTGGTGTAGTTCACCACGTACTCGCGGAAGAAGGGGTCCTCGTTCCAGCGCTTGCTGTTGATGACGAAATTGATGATGGCGCCCAGGAAAGCGATGTCGCTCCCCGCGCGGATGGGCACGTGCAGGTTGCACGCGGCCGAGGTGCGGGTGAAGCGGGGATCGACGTGCATGAGCACGGCGTCGTGGTCGGTTCGCGCTTTCAAGGGCCACCGGAAGGCGACCGGGTGGCACTCGGCCATGTTGGAGCCCATGATGAGCACGGCGTTGGACTTTTCCAGGTCGCGCGGGAAGGTGGTGGAGCCGCCGCGGCCGAACGTGGTCCCCAGACCGGGAACCGTGGAGGAGTGTCATATTCGGGCCTGGTTTTCCAGGTACACCACGCCCAGGGCATGCATGAGCTTTTGGTGCAGGTAGTTCCACTCGTTGTCCATGGTGGCGCCCCCCAGGGAGGCGATGGCGTAGGTGTTCATCACCTTCTTGCGGGCCGTCCCCCCCTTGCCGTCGGGCAGGTCCTGGAACTCGTTGAAGTTCGCATCGCGGGTCTTTTTGGTGAGTTCGGCGATGCGGTTCATGGCCCACTCCAGCGGCCTCTCCTCCCACCGGTCGCTCCCGGGGGCGCGGTACTTCACCGTGCTCCAGCGCTGTTCGTTCTTCACCAGTTGGTAGGTCGCCGCCCCCTTGGGGCAGAGGGTGCCCTGGTTGATCGGGGAGTCGGGGTTGCCCTGGATGTCGACGATCTCGCCGGCATCGCTCACCGTGACAATCTGGCCGCACCCGACCGCGCAGTAAGGACAGATGCTCGCTACCTGTCTGCCGCTTTTAATGGGGGCCTTCCCCGCCTTGGCGGCGGCTGCGGCCGTGTCCACGTTCAGGATGCCGATTTCTGCTGCAACACCGCCCCCAATGGCGCCTGAAGTGATCTTCAAGAACTTACGCCGACTGATTGCCATGTAACGCTCTCCTGTTGTCTTAGAAGTCCGACCTTTCGGATTGAGAAACATGAAAACTGTACATGGCATCGACTTTTTTTCCAGCTATTGACACAAATATTGCCTTTATCCTGATCCAGAGGACGTTCTTTGAGAACCAGGTGGTTCTTCCTGGCTGCCTGTGACTGAAGGTATAAGGGGTAGTAGTGGAGAGCAACGACAAGGTGCAGGATAAATCTGGTTTCAGCGGAGCATGGGGATCGAACAGGTGTGATTGACTTCGCGGTGACCGCTCCAGGCGGGTTTCCAGCCTCAGCCCGTTGCGGGCTTCGTCGTTGCGCTCAACGACTGCAGCAGCGCGGTCAGCGCCTCGACGCCGAACGGCTTGTGCAGGGCCTTCACGAAGCCGTACTCCCTGAAGCTGGCCATGACGGGGTCGTTGGAATAGCCGCTCATTACCACGAGGCGCGCCTGGGGATCCAGCGCCAGGATCTGCTGGGCCGCCTCCCGTCCCCCCATCCCCCCAGGGATGGTAAGATCGGCCAGCACCAGGTTGAAGGGTGTTCCATTCCGCAGCGCCTGCTGGTAAAGCTCCACCGCTTCCGCCCCGTCCGCGCAGGTCTGGACCTGGTGCCCCAGGTGCAGCAGCATTCCCTCTGCCAGCTGGCGTATCACGTCCTCATCATCCATCACCAGTATGGAAAGCGGGCCGAGGGCCTCCCTGCGGGGCAGCGCCGCTTCGGGCTCGCGCGGCTGGAACCTCCTCTCTAGTGACGGCAGGTCGATGGTGAAGGTGCTCCCCTCGCCGGCACGGGAATCGACGCTGAGGCTGCCGCCGTGCCTTGTCACGATGGAGTATGCCGAGGCGAGCCCCAGCCCCCTCCCCTTCGGCTTGGTGCTGAAGTAGGGATCGAAAATCTTTTTGAGAGAAGCCTGCGGGATACCCACGCCGTGGTCCGTGAAGGCGATGCGCACGTAGGGGCCCGGGGGGAGCTTCGCGGCGTTGCCGGGCTTGAGGCCAATGTCGCGCGCGGTGATGGTGAGCACCCCACCGTCAGGCATGGCTTGCACCGCGTTGATGATGATGTTGCGGAAAGCCTGGCACATCTGCCCCACGTCGGCCTCGACCGCGCTCAGGGTCTCCGGGAGGTCGACGACACCTTTGACGTTGGAACCGCTCAGGGTGAGGGAAAGGGCCTCATCGACCAGGAGCGCGACCGAGGTCACCTCCCTGACCGGCGCTCCCCCGCGGGCAAAGGTGAGCAGTTGCTTGGCGAGGTCCCCGGCCCGCAGCGCCGCCTTCTCCGCCGCCTCGAGCAGCGGCTGCGAACCGTGCTCCGACTCTAGCTGCAGTTTGGCAAAGGAAAGGTTGCCAAGGATGCCGGTCAGGATGTTGTTGAAGTCGTGGGCTATGCCGCCGGCCAGCACCCCGAGGGATTCGAGCTTCTCCATCTTGAGCCGCTCATCTTCCAATGCCTTCAACGCCTGCTCCGCCTGCCGGCTCCGATCCCACTGCCTGCTGAAAACTAAGGCGAGCGCGATGGTGATGGTCAGGAAGATGAGCATGAAAAAGACGCCGTGGTAAACCTCCTGGTACCAGTTGGCGAGATAGTCGGCGGTGGCCAGGGCCACGAAGACGTAGAGCGGCTGCGACAGCGAGATTTTCCTGAAGGAGTAGATACGGTCGTGCCCGTCCAGGCTGCTTTTCGCCTGGTACGTCCCCATGCTCTGTCCGGCGGCGAGAAAAGCATTGAACTGAGGCGAGGTGATTTTTACCTCGGGCGCGTTCGTCGGCCGGTTCAGCTTGGGAGATCGCGCCAGCAGGGTCGCGTCCGCCGCGACCAGCGACAACAATCCGTCCTTGCCGACGTTGACCGTGGTGAAGCTCTGCGAGAGGTAATCGAGCGTGATGCCGGCATAGACAAGACCTGCGAACGAGCCGTCCGGGAAGTTCACTCGCCTGGACAGCACGATCATCCATTTACCGGAGATCCCCCCTACCACGGGCTTCGAGATGACCATTCCCAGGTTCGGGTTCTCGCGCTGGGCGCTGAAGTAGTCGCGGTGGGCGAGGCTTTTGGTGGTGGCGGCCGTGACATCGGGGCCGTAAATCGCCATCCCGGAGGAATCCGTGCCCCTGAGAGCCACCAGTTCGGGGAGCCTCTGGTGCTGGCGCACGATGAACCGGTTCAACTCCTTGGGCGCAACCGCCCCGGTTTTAAGCTGGCGCTCATATTCGTCGCAGACGGCGAGCAGGGCGACATCAATCTTGGAAAGGATGCCGGAAATGTTGGCATCGAGGACCCTGGTCAGGTTCTGGGTAGCTATCTCGGTCCGGTCGCGATAAGCCTCCCTGCTCTGTACCAGGGTGAAGGTTATCATCCCGGCCACGACCAGGTTCAGCAAAAGAACACCGGAAAACAGGTGCCGTTTGAGAACATTGACTGACCAGCCCAAGGCTGTATCAGGCTCTGTATTTGAATTCATCATGTCCATGCGCCCAAACCGTTACTGTCAGTAACCGCCCACCCAATGACACTCTAGTCCCTTATTTTCCTTCAACTTTGCTGGCATGGCAATGTGTGCCACGAAAAAAGTGCCTTTCAAACGCAAAAAGAGGAAAGCCTTTCCAGGCTATCCTCTTTCCTTAAAACAACGTGCCCCTGGCACCGCCCCCACGGGGTGACCTCTATTCCGGCGGGCGCAGCAGGCTTGAATACTCGCGCAGCATCCAGCGCCGGGGCTCGGCGGGGAGATCCAGGATGCCGGTCAGCAGCACCCGGTATCCCCAGCAGAGTTCCCCGTCCGCGGCGACCTCGGGTTTACCTCATATCTTCCAGAACTGCTCGAGCTTTTCCGGCGGCAGGCGCCTCTTTATTTCGGCGACCAGCGCCTTCTTGGTGGCTCACGCGCCTTCCCGAGCGGGGCTTCCAGGAACTGCTGCGCGTGATGAACGCGCTGGCCGGCAAGCTCCCCGAACGCGACTGCGCGGGAATGCTGCGTCCCGGCAGCGCCTTTGACTACCGTTGGCGGGAACTGCTCCCGCTGATGACGCGATATAGAAAAAAGTGGGCACTACCGCGTCGAGGTCCTGCGACCCTGGACAGATTTTTAACCGGGATGGACTGAATAAAAAAAAGCGGCCAGCTATTTCTAGCTGGCCGCTTTACTTTCTAGTGGTGCCCAGAGACGGAATCGAACCGCCGACACGAGGATTTTCAATGCGACGTCACGGCTACACATGACTGCAATATCAACATGTTATACTACATAGTCTTGTTGTATATTGTGTATTTGCTGCGTCAATCTGCGTCAAAAATGTAGCAAATACATTCTAGCGAACCTTCTTAATGAAAGTAGTAAAGAGGGTAAGACTAGCTCCAGCACCAAAAGTGGATACTATAAATTTGCCAGTCTCAAGGTGATCGCTGAGAAGCCAAAACCCTGCCATCAGCCCAGCAACTCCACCGACAGCCACACGGGCTAAGCAGTAGTAGATACGTTGATTCCTAGCTATAGGTGCAACATTAGGCTGAGCGGTCGGAAGCGCGGTGAAAGAGTTGTACAATTGCATAAGATACGAAATCATCCCTCCCAAGGCCCCTGCAGCAAAAGCGACTACGATGTCAAACTGTTCAACAGACATTTATGCCTCCAGAAATAAAATGGCGAATACCGCATTAAGCTATTCGCGTCAAGGTCTTCTCTATTTTTGGAACCTGGAGCCTTACAATCACACCTAACCTAATATAAAACCTCCCATAACATATCTTATCTCGGCATTAATTAAATTCGGTCAGATGTGATATAGAATGGTTTAAACCTAGTAGCTGCATGAGTCATGCTGACAAGGCATAAATCATTTCACTGCTGATGTATACAACTTTATGATCGTGATGTAAGTATTATTGTGCACACTACCATTTGTGTCATCCCAAGGGCCCTGAACACTTACATTTACATTCCCTTGAATCAACGAGCCGCCAGTTTTATTAATGTTTTCTATTATTTGATTTTTCAATTCTCTCTTGTAGAACTCGACAACTTTATCCGGGTTGTCATTCGTAGTGTAACAGGCTGCACTTGGCGGAAATATGGACTTTTCTTTAAAAGATTTGCAGAATATTTTGTCTTGCTTACTATTTGGATACACTTTAACCCCATATTTCTCTTCTGCATAGCTGTATGAAAAGAAACCGGCAATAAAAACAACTGTAAAAATGATATTCATACCGCTTAAATTCTTCATAATCACCCCTTCATTAGTTATATAGCTCAACATACCAGGCCCAATACTGTAGCTGCGTGTGGTAACTTATTCGGATTTATGTAAGCATATTTCTCAGCAACCTGTCTGCTGAAGTGACCAAGCCATTCATTTACCACCTAAAGGTCGCCCCCCCTTATTTTCAAGCCTGCTTGCTGTGGTGGGTCCCAGTGCATGTAACACGAATTCAGTATCTTTATCAAGCTTCACCTCCTTACGCACCCATCGCCACGCGTTTCAGCTTTGTGTGGCCGGAGATAAAATAGCTTTAACTCCTGCCTTCATTATGGTCCTGACTCTTTTGGTTTGCTGGTAACCCCTACGTAGTGTACCTACTCAATTTCCAGAACTAATGCTGCATGTGCAAGCTTATTAGGTGCCAAGTGAGCATACCGTTCGGTAACCTGTATTGAGCTATGACCTAGCCAATCACGGACCACATATAGGTCTATCCCCTTGTTCACCAGCCTACTGGCACAGGTATGCCTGAGTGCATGCAGGATGAACTCACCATCCTTGTCAAGCCCCATCTCCTTACGCACCCATCGCCATGCATTCTCCGCTTGGTACGGTTGCAGGTCAAATGGCTTTGACTTCTTTTGGCTCCTTGCCTTCATGATCGCCTTAACTCTTTTGGTCATTGGGATGCTCCTAGGACGATCTCCTTTGTTTATCCAGATTGAGATTAGGTTTGCCTCGAAGTCAATGTCCTCATAGGTGAGGTTCAAAAGTTCGGACAAACGCATTCCGGTATCGACAAGGACCTCCACCAGTGCAGCAACCTCAGGATAATGCTGTCTTCTCTTATTGTGGATGGTATACCGTAGCAGTTCTACAACCCTTGTCTCTTCTTCACGGCTAACCACCCTAATTCTGCCTTTGCTCTCTTTCCTAAGCTTAACGTGGCGAATGCCTTGCTCGTGATGGTTTAGAATGGTCTTTAGCGCAGCGAGATATCGGTTGATCGTCCCATTACGAGCTTTTTCCTTCTCAAGCCCCTGCATCAGTTTTGTGACCATAGCCGTTCCGATGTCCTTAAGAGGGATATTGCCAATGTGGTTGGCAATGCTCCTAGCTCTACTGTAAGACCGTTCAGCATCTTTGGTGTGCTTCCACCGCACCTCATAAACCACATCAATTGCCTCTAGGAGCAACATTCGCCCCGCTCTCTCCTGTGGACTTAGGCTCGCCTCGTCCATTAGCTTCTGCCTTTCATTCGCCTCGACCTGCTTAGCCTCCCTTTTGGTAAACTTACCAGTGCTCTTAAAAATTCGAACCCCACCAACGGTGAAATTCATGTAAAAGACTCCTTTTTCTCCTCGCTTGTAAACTGCCATGGTGATACCTCCTTTGATTTCAGACACAAAAAAAGAGCCTTATGGCCCTTAGTTGTCCTGCTGCTATTAGATGTGGAATTAATGAATGGTGAGAATGGCTACTCGGCTTCCATATTTGAGCTGTAATGGGCCGTTCTTACTTAAGGCAGGCAAGGGTATGGGTTTGCTTAGTTAACACTTAAATCGCGGTTAAAATTAGCTTGATTAAATTAACATATTCAACTATATTGCGGTCCAATCCTGTCCAACGAGGTCTGCCATGTCGAGATGCACCTATATTGGCTCCTGTCCTTTCCCGAACGACAAGCTACCTAAAATGCCTGTCACCACTAACTTTATGGTAGAGAACTACTGCTCATGGGACTTTGCTAGATGCAGGATTTATAAGACCGCCGGACAATATAGAGCTGAAAACATGTCGAACGATGAGACTTTTGAAGACCGGTTCTTATCAGGTAAGATACTGAATTGGTTGGTATGTGGTGGGATCGGTTGGTAGGGAATTACTGAGGTTGCTTGCTTGAGGTTACCAAATGGTAAAGTGCTCTCTGGTCTGTTGCGGGGAGACTAGCGATATGCTGAATCAGCTTGTATCCGTTCTTCATGAGGGAGGTTAGCTCAGTGACCATTTTGAAGATGGTCGGGTATGGCAATGCTCTTGTATCGAGGGAGAAGTAAACGATTTGGTAAACTCGGTTACCACATGGCCCACATATCACCGTTACTGCTGAGTCCGATGCCGCCCTGAATCCGGTAGCGGTTAACCTCCCGTACTTGAGACCGTGTATTGTATCTCCTTCCCTTAGTATCCGTCCGCAATACTCGCACTTCATATATGCCCCCTTTCTGCGAATGAGTAGTAGCTGTCACCGATAACGATGTGGTCCAAGATACGGATTCCGACAAGATCGCCAGCATCCTTTAGCCTACGTGTAACCTCCAAATCTTCCGTACTCGGTGTTGGGTCTCCTGTCGGGTGATTGTGCAGGAGTATCACCGCTGCTGCCGATGACAAGAGAGCAGTCTTAAAGAGTTCCCTGGGGTGAACGATGCTCTGGTTAAGGGAGCCCGTGCTTACCAAATCGCAACACACGATTCGATTCTTCCCATCAAGATGAAGAGCTATGAAGTGTTCCTTGGTTTCATGCCTCAGGAAGCTAAAGGTGTCGAACACTTGGGATGCTGACGTATAGCGGGTATTGGGCTTGAGGTAGTCGGTGATGGTGTCGTTGACGGTAATGGTCTGGTACACGGCCTTGATGGTCCTGAGTTTGATAGCTCGTAGCTTGGGTGCTGGTGCTTCTTCTGGTCCGAAAAGGGTGTCGATGGTCATTGTAAGTCCTCCGTTAGTTTTAATGTTCACCTCTACGACAAGGTACTGCGGCCCTACTAGATCATGTCTTACATCTCGTGATTTTAATGATTTATCCACCTCCTCTCTTTTGTTACAAAGTGATTATAGAAGTTGCATGCAGCTCACCTAACAGACACCTAACCAAATAAGCATTGACATGTAATTACAGTATGTTATGGAATTGTGCAGAAAATGTGCAAGGAGTAAAAGTACTTATTCTTGCGTTACAACCTAAACGGTTATCCACAGGATTTAAGGACTTATCAACAGGCATAGTGGAAAGCTGTTGAATCAGATGAGCATTTAAAGTTACCAATGAGGTATTCAATCAAGGTAGGAGGCCAATTGTTCATAGCTTTTTGAAAAATTTAATGTTATACAGGCAGGGCGGTAATGGAGGTCACTAATGGAAAGCACAGAAAAGGTCGGGAAAATCCTTCTTGCTGAGGATGAGCCACAATTACGGGCAATGCTCCATGATCTTCTAATTAGTCGCGGATATGAAGTGATACAGGCGATTGATGGACATGATGCGCTAGAAAAGTTCAAGCAAGATCCGCAGGGTATCAGTTTAGTTGTAACTGACATCGTCATGCCGAGAATGGATGGCATCTCAAGCTTTAAAGAAATGACCAAGATAGACCCATCTGTTAAAGTCCTCTATATGAGCGGGTACGTCCCAGAGCGACCACTTCCAGAAGGAGTCAATATTCTCATCAAACCATTCTCTCCTCTCGATATTCTTAATGCAGTTAATTCCCTCCTTGCCGACCAGACCAAATCATAATCTTTACATCAGGTAGTCGATGAGCTTCATAGTAATGTCGATGGCCGATAACTGCTCCCACTTGGAACCAAACAGGTCTTGTATTTCCTTTGTCGAGTGCAAGTAGAAGCTGCTGATGGGGAACGGTTCTGGCAACATGTAGGCATTAAGCCCGATCATACCATGCTCCCTATTGACGGTGAGGACATAGAGGGCTATCGGCTGGCTGTAGATGTAGATGGCGTCCTTGATCCCGGCATACAGGTGGTAATTGTTCCCTCGGTGTCTCATGATGAGGCTGTTGATGTGGATGCCTTCCTTGTCCTGGTGGGTGTGAAGCCTCAGTGTTGGGGTAATGATCGGTGTCATGGTCATTGGTCTTCCTCCTTTGAAATAGAAAAGCCAGACTCGTTATGGTCTGGCTTTCGTTAAATTACATGTAGTTATGATGTTTTATAATGAGCTACTAAGGGGTCATGAATGAGGGCTGGCAGGTGCAGTTTGCTTTTTAGCTTGCATTAATATATTGGCTGTATATAATTAGCATAAATAAATCAAGCTGCCACACCCATATAATTATAGGATTGTGACACAGAAAGGATATCTTGTATGGCAGCCAAACAACTAAAGCACTACCCCTGCTACTGGTGTGTTTGCTTAGGTGGACAATTCCGGTGTGCGAACATGTTCAAAATGGAAGGTGAAGAGTGCTCATCAAAAAGGCTTAAACTGAAGAGAAATGCACCTGGGAGGTAAAATTATAGCGTTATAAAAGGTGATATACTGGAGTGTCCTCGAACTCCTTCTCCTACCTCACAACTCCACTCTATTGCTTACATCCTTCGTCGCCTGGAGGCGCATATGGCAAAAGCATTCAGTTATATGAGGTTTAGCACTCCTGACCAGGCCAAGGGTGATAGCAAAAGAAGGCAATACCAACAAGCAGAAGAATATGCAGCTGCGCATGGATTAGAGCTTGACGATAAACTAACTTACAGTGATTTTGGGATATCTGCTTTTAGAGGGGCCAATATAGAAATAGGTAAACTTGGTCAGTTCATGGAAGCGATAAGACGCAAAGAGGTCGAGAGTGGTAGTTACCTCTTAGTGGAATCTCTTGACAGAATCAGTCGAGATGTCATTTTGCCAGCTCAGAACATATTTACTCAGATTATTTTGGAAGGCGTGACAATTGTAACACTGGCGGACAGAAGAGTTTATTCAGCTGAATCTGTAAACAAATCACCGTTCCTGTTAATTGAAGCAATCGTGATTTTGATCCGAGCAAATGAAGAATCAGAAATGAAGTCCAAGCGACTTAAGTCAATGTGGGAAAATAAGCGTAAAAATGCATCAACACAAACATTAACAACGGTAGGTCCCGGTTGGTTAAAATATAACAAAAGAACTCAACAGTTTGAGGTAATAGCAGAGCGAGCTGCCATAGTGAATAGGATATATAACGAGTACCTGAGTGGGAAGGGGTATTTGACTATTGCACGCACGTTACGTAAAGACAAGATACGCACCTGGACCTTCAAGAAAGGAGAAAAATCGATTTGGCGAGAACATTACGTGAGCAGAATACTTAAGAATCCAGCTGTAATTGGCACATTGACTCCACACGTAATGGGCCATGGTAATGGTAAGACTCAACGGGTCCCACTGGAAGGCATCAAGAACTATTACCCGCCTGTTATCTCGGAGGAACTTTACGAAAAGGTGCAAACTAGGCGGGGCCAATACAAAACAAGATACTGCGACTCGGCAGCTTTAAAAAATATTTTTTCAATGATTGGAAGATGTCCTCAATGCAATGGGCGTATGATGTACCTTAAAAAGGGTCCACGTTGGGATTATATCATCTGCACCAATGCACAATATCAACAAGGATGTACCACTAATAATATTCCTTATGGCAGACTAGAAAACGTATTTATTACGGAATTCACAAAAGCGATAACGGACTTCCCTTTTATCAATCCAGTGATCAATAAAACAAGACTAGGGGTCTCACATCTCAAGGAAAAACTTAGACGTGCCACAATCAGACAAAACAGACTGTTTAACAATTTAAAAAAAGGAATAGAGTTAGAAACCTATAAGAGCACTATGAGCTTACACATGGATTTGCAAACACTTGAGACAACAATTGAAGATTGCCATAAAGAATTGATAAGGTTGAACTCACTACATACCGATCATAGTCTTAAACAAATGAAGTCATACATACAGGATTTCACAAAATACTCATCTGTAGACTATTTAAATCGTGAACTTCTTAATACACTGCTCAGGTCAATGTGCGATACTGTACTTATCTCTCACAACCTAATCGACATTAATTTCAAAATGGGGCCTAGGCTACACATTGAATACGACAAATATGTCTCTGAGTACGAATACATATCTGACAAACAGCTAGCCAAATAAAGCTAAACACTACAGCATCTTAGCTCTAAAAACTGCGATTTCATAGATGTTGCTGTGGAAGGCAGAGCGTTGAGGAGTTACTACTACAGGGGATATTAGGCGGGTTATGCTGCTGGGGCGTCAGTTGCTTCCTCTTCTGCTACCTTCCTGTTAAGGATGTAATCTGCTGCTTTCTGTGCCTGGGCTGCTGCATGAACGAGTAACGTTTTATCGTTCTTAAGAGCCTTCAGCCATCCAGCTATATAGGCTGCTGAGTTCTCCAAGGTCCTATTTTCGATACCCGTTACACCACATAGGAATGCAGCTCCCATCTCTGCTACCAACTCTTCCTTACTATACTCATGACTCCCAAAGTGAGAACGTTCCAGTATCCCTTTCCTCCCTACCCTGCTTGCATGACCGGTGCTGTGGATCAACTCATGGAATGCGGTGCTGTAGTATTCTTCTGGGGACTCAAAGGCTTGTTGTTCTGGTAACTTCACGTAATCCAACATGGGTGAGTAACATGCTTTGTTACCACCGTGTCTGATATCTGGTGGTAGTGGCATACCTTCAATGATCTGATCTGCTCTTTCAATGGGGGTAAAGTTATTGCTGGTGGATTCTGGTGATGGGGGTGCTGTGATCCCTTCTACTTGGTCTAGGTTGAAGACGTTGTAGTAACGCAGCAATGGGACTTTGCCCTTGCAGTTGGTTTCCTCATGGTCAACTACATCAGCATTCTTACGATCCACCCACTTCCAGAAGACAACTGGTGTTGATTTCTCGCCTTTGCGGACATGACCGCCTTTGTGCTGGCACTGCTTGAACGTCAGCCAATAAGGGTTGCTGTACTCTTGGCATGCCAGCATGAAGACGTTGACACCCCGATACTCCTTCTTGCTGATTAGGTTCTTGGGGGTGTTGGTCGCTGAGTGCCAAGGCTTCCGCCATGGAACGGTACCTTGTTGCAATAACTCAATGATTCTGCTGTTGATGACATCATAGATGTTGCTCATGTTAATTCTCCTGTCCAGTGGTGTGTTGGCCTTGCCGTGGATAGAATAAAAAAAGGCTACCTCCTTTATGGAAGTAGCCTTGATGGTAGTTCTTATATGTGGTCAGAAATGAAGGGTGGGGTTGTCAATATGCCTGAAAACTTAGTAGCTGATGTTACCCAGGCTATGTTTTACAACAAGCAAAGACAAATAGCGTACTGTGCCTATGCTTTATTGAAGCTGGTAGGTAATATAGAGATAAGACGCATTCAAGGGGCCAGCTGTATAGCCTTCAATATCTCAGACATAGCTTCATGTACTTCGTTAGGTCGCACTTTTATAATTGGATGTGCTTTCCATTGTTCTCTTGTTTTATCAAATTCAAATTGTTGGAAAGTTATGCTCTCATGATTGTCTTTGAACTCTTTTTTTATAAGCACTTTCCCTTTTTTGTAGACTATCTCCTTTATTATATATGTCTTTCTATCACAATCATAAATAACAGGTACGCTATTTGGTATGTCTCTAATTGTGTTTATCATGTCTTTGCCATAGTCACCAACTTTGGCAACAGTGCTTCTAGCTAATTTAATGACCTTTATAAGTGCAATGTATTCGCACTCCTCTAACCTTATTGACAATCCTTTAGATAACTTACTCAATATTGATTTCTGCAAATAGTTTCGCCTCTCCACAAGCGCGTTAATATCTGTGTTGTTTATTTCATTAGTACACATAGCTTTATCAATTATATAACAATTATTTTTATTTAAACTCCTTAGTCCATTATCGCTTATCTCAATAGTAACAATACATTTATCACATACTACAAAGGTAAAATCACTTCTCCGAAAGTACAACGTATTACTATTATGTTTATTTATCCTCTTTAGTTCATCTATTGACAGGTTGCTAACAAGCTGTGCATCTATAAATAAAGTAGAAATATGATCATCAACGTATTTACCATCAATAGTATTGTATGGATTTAGAATATTCCATCTTTCAACGAATCTTTGCCTTGCATGATAAGATATTTCCAGCTCAACTCTATTTTTACTAGAGTCAATATAGTATGGTTTGATTGCACTCATTTAGGTTACCGTTCACTAATCGATATAACACTTCTGCTTATTTCTAAGTATCATGG
Organism: Geomonas agri; assembly: GCF_020179605.1. Classification (NCBI taxonomy): domain Bacteria; kingdom Pseudomonadati; phylum Thermodesulfobacteriota; class Desulfuromonadia; order Geobacterales; family Geobacteraceae; genus Geomonas; species Geomonas agri. The sequence continues at coordinate 1,305,873 of NZ_JAINZO010000002.1, read as the reverse complement.
TCAATATCAAGAGCTATCTGCTTCGGCTTTGGCATATGCTCCATGACCTCAATGACTTCATATTTTTTGTTAGTATATATGCCTGTATCAGTATCTCTAACTTGATGAATTCGCAGCTTAACTTTCAATGAATCACCTGGGGCTATTGTTATCTTATGAGAGAAAAAGTCACTATAAAATTGTTGATCTGTTACTGGTGCTGATATCTTTACACCTCTCCAGACAAACTCCCATCTCCTCTTGGTTCTTTCGAGTATAGCCTTAAGTATCTGAAGATCAGCCACCTCAGTAAGGTGCCTTTCATTCCCTTGTTCTTCCACATCAGCTGTAATGTTAGAGAAATTTTCTCTCATTATTTCAAAAGAAGGTTTACGATAATCAAGTTTTTTAGCAATACCGAATGATTGAATGTCTTTATCCTTTTCAACAGCGGCAACAGCTCTACCTATGTCGTCTTTGAAAGCTTTAGATCGTTCTACTTTCTTAAGAGCTTCATGAACCTCTTTAGGTATTATGACCTTTTGGTTTGCTTGCTCTATGACTACACAATCGCCGTCTATCTTCACATTGATAGGTGTGTTCGGAGCTAACGTTATCTGATATATATAGGATGCTATAATGTTTAATATGATTGCCTTTAATGTATCAGAACTAAATACATTCCCTATGGAGTTGTAAACAGCTTTTATCTTAGTTTTAAAACTGCCTTCACCTAGAGCCTCAACTACTATTTCTACATCATATCCAGGATTAACAATGTTGTTGGCTTTTTTGACTGCATCTGATACCGCAACAAGTGTACTGGCAAGCGTATAAGCGTTTATCCTTTTGAATGAACTACCAAAATGGATAACGAATGAGTCATCAAGCTCTCTAATGTCTACAGTGCTCATGTATGTCACTCCTAGCTGATTTCTCCATTCATACATCTATACATCAGAGAGTTGAATAGGCTGTCAAGATGGGTAATGCTATTAGCTTGTTTCATGACAACGGCTTCAAGATCATTAACTTTCTCAATAAACGAATCTTGTATCTCACGAGGAGGTGCAATGAATTTTTGTGCGAGTATATCCTTTTGACCAACTGTAGTCATCGTTGATGTCTGTGATCTAGCGATTATATATGCTCTGACACCTGGATGGTTTAATTGAATGGCTAACCATTTTGGGTTAACTGCCTGTTTGTCTATTCTTGCCATTATTGTATGACATTCAAATACTGTAGGCTCTGCTATCCCCTCAGCGACAGAGCATTTAGCTATACCTTCTTTTTTCAGAGATGATCTACAGAAGAATAGATCACCATTTCCAACGTAGTATTTTTCAAGCTCCTCTGCAGAAGCAGTAACCCTGTTAAGCCTCTTTAGATCAACCTGATATCCCGAGAAGAGATCAACAACGTTGACTAATGGTGTTCCTTCTCCGAACTCATGCGGTCTCTTAAACAGTCCATTTTTTATTGTTGTTGTGATGTCTTCAAGCTTCTTAATTTCCCACCCTTTAGGATTATTAACAGGATCACCAAACATCTCATCAAACAAAGCTGGTATAAGCTCCTTCATCTTATCATCAGCCTGCTTACGGAGCTTTCTGAGATTATCAGCCTCATCAAGTACGCTTACTATCTTATGTTGAGTTTCTAGTGGAGGGAGCGGAATTTCTATCTTCTCGAGATTCGTCCTGCTGATACGCCCTCTCGTAGTCCCTGTTAGATACATACTAACATTAGCTAGGGTTTTGCTTGTATTTAACACATAATTTAGATAGGCAGAGACTATCTTATGAGGATCAACTCTAACAATTGTGCAGTCCACAGCAGTAATGCATCGCTGTGGCATTGCAGGGACAATACAAGCTCTTCCAACAGGGTCAGGCAACCTTGATATAAGAATATCGCCCGGGATCACTTCAGTGCAATTAAGGCGGTTGAAAGTTTCTTCGGTTATATATTTCTTTGATTCCTTATCTTTGAAGTAACCCAAGCCAACATTACCTGTTTGAATAAGCCTAATACCATCTTCTGATTGGTCCTTAGACTCTATCCAGTCCCCATCAATAAATGTATTACAGACACTTTTAAGCGTTACTCTCTTCCAGCCTACTGGCAGTTGCTTAGTCATGCTAACCACCTATCTTAGCCAGCAGAGTATTCAGTCCGCTAGTTATCTTTGCTTCAAGGTCTAACACCTCAGCTATTATCTCTTTAGGAGAAGCATGGTTAGTTGCCTCATGGACTTGAGGCTTGTATCGCCCAGCAGTAAGATTATCGTCATTCTCCTTGATCTCATCTCTGGTGGCAAACCAACTGTTATCGCTCTCAGGCTTAGAACCCCACTTAGCTATGAGGTCTGGTATATCGTTCTTATCTGGCTGTGGTGTACGCTTATCGTCCAGACTATAACCATCACCAGTGACCTCATAGAACCATACCTTTTCACTCTTGCCTCCACGCTCAAAGACCAGGATAGATGTCTTGACTCCAGCATAGGGTTTGAAGACTCCAGATGGCAGGCTAATCACAGAGTGTACTTTGGTGTTATCCAGTAGCCATCCTCTGAGCTTCTTATGTGCTGTGGTGGAGCCGAACAGTACACCCTCTGGGACAATGATAGCAGCCTTGCCACCTAGGACTAAATGCTTGTAGAAATATTCGCCAAAAAGAAGTTCTGTGCTGGCTGTCTTGAGGTCAAAATCCTCTAGTATGGCTTCTTTGTTGACCTTACCTGCAAAAGGTGGATTGGCTAGGATGACGTCGTATTTCTTCTCGTTAGGATTAGGCAGGGTAATAGGGTCATGGTGTCTTACGTTGGCATTCTCCAGACCATGCAAATAGAGGTTCATGATAGCAACTTTTATCATATCGCTATCATTATCGTAGCCCGTTAGAGCATGGTTCTTCAAGAACTCATGCTGGTCTGGTCTCAGGTTATCTCCTACGTGAAAATGGCCCTGCTGCTTGAGATCATCTGAAGTATGTTGCTCTACTATGTGCTTGTAGGCTTCCACTAAGAACCCTGCTGTGCCGCAGGCTGGGTCTAATATGTATTGTCCAGGCTTAGGATCAAGAAGTTTAACCATCATCTGGATGATGTGCCTCGGCGTCCTAAACTGTCCGTTAGTCCCTGAGACAGCTATCTTGCTCAGCAGATATTCGTAGAGATCACCCTTAACGTCTGTGTCATACTTCTGAGAATTATTATAGTCCATCTCGTCTATGATGGTGACTACTGACCTCAACGTAGGGCGGTTGTATATCTTTAGGTGTGCTTGCCTGAATAGCACCTTGCCTATAGGGGATAAGTTAGGCAGCTCATGAAACTTCTCAAAGGCTTCTGAGAGCGTATTGTATAGAGGATCGCCTGAGAGTCTAGCTACAGTCCTCCAGCTATACTGCGACCACGCCCCAGAGAATAAGGAGGTATGCTTACCACCCATGAGTTTCTGTAGCTGCTCCTGTTCTTCATCCTTCTCAGTCAGACTCTTCAGAAACATCAGGTAACTTATCTGCTCAACAGAGGTCATAGGGTTGTTGACCCCCCCAGCAAACAGCTCGTTCATGAGCCTATCTACCTGCTGCTGAAGATCAGAGTTTATGAAATTCACTGCCATGTTAATGCATCCTCGCTAATTTGAATGATGGGCTTTGCTTGATCTGTGTGAAGATAGGCTTCAGCGTATCACCAAAGGCTCCCAGATAGATACCAGCACCTCTGAATGGTGCATTGTTCAGGAACATATAATCACCCTTATCGAACTGTTCAGCATACCTGGGGCTTTGAACTAGCTGCTGGGTCAACATCTTGAGAAGGGTTACCTGTTGTAGATTCAGGTTGTACTCTATCCTCAGAAAATCTATAAGGTCTTGAAACTGTTGCTGCTCAGTTGGTAGCTTACCTATCCCTAGGGCATCCTTTATGAAGTCCGTTATGTCTGCAAATATCCTGTAGACCTTAGCTAAGTTGGTTTCGTTAAAGTAGTCGTTGGGTCTGTTGAGCACTTCAGAGTTGATAAAGTCCAGCATCTCATCAGTAAAGTTATTGGTCTGGGCTGCTTCCACTATCTCTGGATGCTGTGCGGCAACCTCCTGTATCTTCTCTTTCCACTTGGTCTGGTAGAGCATCCTATCTACCTTCTCACCTTCAGGACCGATTTCTATAAACTGGGTTATCACCATAGCATCAAGATATTTTGCCACAAGTGGACCCGTTTGCTGTGGTGGTTCAGGCGGAATAGGTGGCTCTGGAGGCTGGGGTGGCTCAGGCGGTTCAGTTCCCTTACCTATTGGTATGGGTAAGGGAGCCTCATAGTCATACTTCTCTTCAAAGTATTCGACCACTTCACAGAAGTCATGAATGATGAACTTAGATTTCTCTGTGCCATCTGGGAAGGTGTGCTTACGTGTTCCTCTACCTTTGATCTGGATATAAGTGGTGGGTGATGCGATAGGTCTCGCCAGCACTATGTTCAAGACTTCAGGGCAGTCGTAGCCAGTAGAAAGCATATCTACCGTTAAAGCTACTCTGGGCCAGTAGTTCTCACTCTTCCTGAATATCTTGGCTTTGTCAGAAGCGTTCTTGACCCTAGAGGTTATGATCTCAGCAAACTTACCATTACTCTCAGGCACTAGAGCATTAAGCTCCTTAGCCAGTGCAGCAGCATGATCCTGTGACACAGCGAACACTATAGACTTCCCTATAGAGCCGTCTGGGGTCTTCTCACCATACTTAAGGAACTCCTGGCATATGAGCCTATTACGCTCAGGGACGTTTACCTTCTTCTCCAACTGAGAAATGGTAAAGGTGTAGTCCTCGCCATCAATCTCAACATTCCAGCCTTCGTCAGAAACCGATTCCCTGGTGATAAGCGAATAGAGTTTATATATCTTGGCAGGGACGAGATAAGGGCCTGGATCAGTAGCATTGGTTGCATCCTGTATGGTGAACCTGTAAGTAGGCTCTCCAGCTTCGCAACCAAAGTGCCTGTAGGTATCCCGCATCATGCGGTATTCGAGAGCTTTGGGGTTATTCTCGTTTAGATGCTCAATATCTATATTCTTCAGGAAGTCTCTAGGGGTGGCTGTGAGTCCAATCCTTGTTGCTTGGAAGTATTCAACTACTTGCCTGGGTAGCTCACCATAGATTGACCTGTGGCACTCGTCATTGATAACGAGGTCAAAGTAGCCAGGGGTGAAGTCTTCCTTGAAGTGGATGTTAAGGCTCTGGATCGTAGCCACCACTACGGATGCTCCGCCCCATTCGCCCTTACGTCCTGGCTTGTATCTGGCACTCTTGTACTTATCCATAAAGGCCAGCTGGAAGGATTCTAGGGACTGTTTAGCTAGCTCTATCCTGTCTACTATGAAGAGTATGCGTTCTGCTTGGTGGGATGCCAGAAACCTATCTATGATGGCAGCTGCTAAGCGGGTCTTACCTGTGCCGGTAGCCATCTCTAGGAGAAAGGCACGTTTACCCTTGTCATAGAGGCTGGCTATGATATCGCTAGCTTCTTTCTGATAGGGTCTGTCTGCTATGGCTGCTTGGTGCTCGACTTGAGCTAGTGGCTTCTTTAGTATTTTAAGGTCTGAACGTCTTTGGAGGTCTTCAGGGGATATGAATCTTTCTATCGGTCGTGCATCACCTTCATCCAAGTCCCAGAAGTATATCTGTTCAGAGTTCGCCAGGAAAACACACCTGCATCCCATAGCCAGAGCATAGCCATGAGCTTGATCCTTAGCGAGGTAGACATCCCCGTAATCATCAGCTTTGGCTTCCAGCACAGCTAGGTTCTGCCCCTTGCGTCCTAGCAGAAGATAGTCAGCAACTCCAGACTCGCAAGCTATCTCAGTCTTTACGTTCTTATGGGAGCCAATGAGTACCCAGCCTGAATCCTCTAGCTTCTTATTAATGACAAGTCGTGCGTCTTGTTCGCTCATGACGGGACGTACCTATATGGCTTTGGGATTAGCAGTGGAAGCTGACCCGTTATATCACAAGGTTAGCTTTAGTTAAAGCTTTACCATCTACAGGCTCCAAATTTCGTTTCTGACAAGACATTGTATCTCGATGCAGGAAAGGGGTGGGGTTGACCATTCTGCTAATTAGAAAGGTTCCTTGTGCTGAGAGAGGTGACGCTAAATGTTTAAAATAAAAACAGCATGAGACTTTTCGTTTAGCTTACAACGAGACTTTCCTGCCAGCCCCACACTTACATCATCTTCAAGACAGCACAAGTTTCCAGTCGCTGCATCGACTCTGCTCCGGCTAGACCGACGCGGCCTCCTCACGACTCGACAGCCCGCACTTTTCAGTTAAATTCAACAGCTTAGCTCGAATCGGCCTGAGTTATGGAGGAATCCCCGGTGCCAGTGTTATGTCTATGGGTGCTCACCGATATACCACATGATCTATTACCTAAGTTCCATGGATCATATCGTGAGGCCCCTGCCTCACTTGGATGCTATCTGATCACCAGTACGTTAGTAGAGGATTCCACCCTCTTCTTTAGTTCAAGTTTTATATTGGGCGTGAACTTAAGTTTACCAGTCAATCTAACGTGACAATGACAACTTTCAGAGCATACATTCTCCCTAGACGTTTGTTTAACATCCAATACAGGTTGAATTGTATCGCTAACCTTCCCATTATACGTCCTGTTGATCCCAGTGAACCTTAACATATTCATGAACCATCCAGTTGGCGGAACATATCTTAATTGATATTTGAGTTGCGAAAGTGTATGCCCTGCAAGCGTGAATTTTGGTGTGGGTGAAACCTTAATGTGCAAAAGCTCTTCTGCTGTTTGGTAAAATGCTCTATACATCACATTTACAACTTGTTCCGCATGTTGTACTTGGCATATAACGGAATCGTGGACGGTGAGAACGGGTATCTGCTTGTTGGTAAAATGGGCTATTACTTTTTCGATAACACATGAGTCATAATACTGAAGGTCTCGCCCCTGATCGCTCGCCAGCAAGTGTGATATCTGAGGATGTTTCTTTTTAAGTAAAGCAAGTTTTGCCTTAATTGGTTCGTGATCACGCACCTGAAACTGATAAAGCTTCTCCTCCTTTCTTAGCTCGTCAAACACAGCAGAAGCCGCCTTTTCAGGGGTCTTAGCATTAAATGCTGTGAGCAGGATCAGCTTGTTGAGATCCCTGTCATCATCGAGGTTGCTGAGGGTGTATTGCCCTGGCTCAAGGGTATAAGCATCCTCCCCTTTGGCAGCATAGTTGACTCCCACCTTTGCATACAGAAGGTGTATGTGCATTGCGGAGAAGTCCAGTTCAACCGTTGGGTTACCATTGAGGGCGATGTACTTCCTCACGATACTCGGAGCACTAACCCACCAGCCACCGTAAAACCGACCACCTTGCTTAAGGCTACCGTTGTTGAACACCCTGTAGACGGACTTCCTTGATAACCTGAGTACAATCCGTTTTTTAGAAACGTCCATGTCTGCAAGCTGGGCTACCAGAAGGTCACGGTCATTGTAGGTCATGCACTCGACATCGACATCAACATGTGTCCTTTCTATCAAAATATTGTACTGGCGTATTATCTTTGCCATCCGCTTGGCTTCTTTATTCTTGGGTTCTGGCAACTTCCGTTTGACGCCATCATCATCAGCCTTATCTCTCAATATCAGCACTTCGTCCTCAATGAAGGAGCCAATCATCTCAGGGGTGAGGTGGTACGTGTTAACCAAATCAATGAACGAGTGCAACGGTCTCATCTTAGCGGCGAAGGAACTTACCTTCTTTGGGCCGTTGAAGAATTGTCCACCTGGCTTATTGCGTATAACCCCCTTGCCCCACAGGTGGTCAATGCACCCCACCAAGTAGTCGAACGTAACTCTGGAGTTCTTTATGTACGGATGGTCAGCACCGGTCTTGGTATAACTGTTATCGTTCCTGCTGTATCCAAGGTATTGCTCGGGGTCACAGAGGAGGGACTGGTAGAGATCCAGTATCAGGATCTTCATGTTGATCCGGTACCCGTCCTTTTTACGAGACGGGATGTCTTGCACTAGGTGGTCAACTAGAGAATCTACCTCTTTGGCATTGCTCCAGCGGTTGCAGTTGATCCACCTGAAATTATCGTATTTAGTATATTCACCTTTCATAATGGCTCCTGATATGCAAACAGGGGAGACTTGTGATCTCCCCTGTTGGCTTCTTTAGTTGGTGTTGTTATGCTGCCTACTCCTCGTGGCCGTCGTCATCGTTACCAGCATTATCACCCTTCACAGAAAGCGTCCCCGAGAACTTGAGTTCCTTTACCTTTTTCTGAACATCAGCCAGAGTGACAGTCTGGTTAAAGTCAGGATCGAGTGCCTTGTAGGCTTCTATTTCGTTGTCCGAAACCTGGATCTTTTGGTTCGGATCACCCGTTTTCCTGAGCGCATGAATGATGCTGTAAGCTACCAAGTCATCATCAGGTACAACGACCGCTGGATCAACCCTTCTCCAGACCATCGTCTGCCGCCAGATTACCTTGTTTTTGCCGACAGCCTTGACCATATTGGCTACGGTGTGCCTTCTCAGCTCTGCCTTAATCCTGTTGAACTCAGCAAGGTTAACCCCATCCGCTACACTGCCACCTACCCCGTTCATCTCTTCTTTCTCTGCCATTGTTATTCCTCCATCCTTTTGTAATTGGCCTCGTGGCCTGTGATGGATTGGACTCTAGCAGGAGGGATCTTCAGTTGGTATGTTGAAGGTATTTTTTTTGATTTATACAGAAGGGGGGATGGAGGGATCGGATGGAAGAGTTACGGCAGGGACTAAAGTGGGTTAATAGGGGAAGGTGCCTGCCGCTGCACTGGCAATCAAGCGGTTTGCTTCATCAAGGTAACCGTCAAGCTTGTGGGTTGCGTTAGTCATATCGTCAAGATTAAATCTGTACAGGTTTGGAAGGGAGGCATCCAACTCACGGATGGTTTCAGCTTTGCTCAGACCTTTGACGTGGCAAAGGGTGTGCGCCTCGTAACAGGCATACCAGTAGAGTAGCCTTTTATCCCAAGCCTCTTCATTACCGATAACGTCTTCATGGAAAATGAAAAAGGGGCCTAATCCTTTACACTCGTCTAGCATCGTTGATACAATTCCATATTGCGATCTAACTGCAATTTCTAAAGCATTGCAATACCTTTTGATGCTATCAATGTTTTCATGTAATGGTAAGGCCATATTAAGTTCGTAATGGAAAGTCACTTCTCCACGCTTATCCAACTCCTCACGTAGGGTCTCATACACTTCCGAATGTCTGATAATATAGGACCGATACGTGAGAAGTAAGCTTGTATCATCAACGGTTCCCTGTAAGTAAAATTTTCTCTGGTATTTTAATATCTCTTGAAGGAGCTGGTAGTTGGGCTCAAAGGCCCTAGGTTTATTTACTTCATCTCTAACATACCTGATGACATCAATCAGGGCGTCTGGCGTCAGATCAATTTCATCATAGTCTTCAGGCATAGCTGATGCCAGAACAGCTTTGATCCTTTCAGCCATATTTCTGACAGTGATCTTGCTTTTGCTACTGCTCTCTATTTGCCCTAGCACTACATCAATCATTTCCATAACTTTCCTTCACTCAAGAGGCGCACAGCGGATTTGGTATCCTCTGCTTGAATATAAATCTCACAGGATTACAGGCACTTGCGGCTACACATTGGCACTTGACGCAAGTATTGACGCAACTACTGCTCTTTTTACCACATCAAAGTAGTCGAAACAACAGCCACTTGAGGTTTTTTAGGCTCGGATCGAAAGGGATGTTTGCGTAGCAAATAACTCTTGAGAGCCGACACTGGTTTCCTATAGCAAGCGGACGCATTCCGTTTCTAACCGGAGATCCCTTGTCAACCTATACCTACCTATACGTTTAGCAGAATCGACCCCGGGGTAGGCGATAACGCTAATTCAGACCTCACATCTCAATCACTCTACTCACTGTATATATAAAAAATGAAATCTGCTTCGGAGTTTGCTTTTCTGCTTATCAGCTTATCTGCTGACAAGTCTCACATTACCTGGCACCCCACAATGCAAGTTTGGAGAACACCCTGCGGGAGTTGGCGGGCGTTAGGTGTCAGGATCATAGGTGGTACTCCTCCTAAAGCTTTTGTGCTTGTAGATAACCCGATGTCCCTTTACAAACCCGCCCTACACACGATACCAGCAATTCACTTGTTGCTCCTAGTGGTTAGGGCATTAATGAGGGGTACAGTATCATGAGTATTGGTAGTGTGAATGGGTACTTGCGAGGAGTGGTCTGGTCTAGTTGCCCTGATAGCTTACTCAACCGAGTTTGCGAGTATGTGAGCAAAGGAGGATGTGTCTGGTGTACTTTGTCCTATGGCAATAGGACAAAAGCACCAGTGTCGAAGAGAGCAGAGGCTTTAGATGTAGGCGGTGCATTTAACCTGCGTCAACATCTGCGTCAACAGCAAAAGAAAAGGCACTTACGAATTAACGTAAGTGCCTGATTTCTAGTGGTGCCCAGAGACGGAATCGAACCGCCGACACGAGGATTTTCAATCCTCTGCTCTACCGACTGAGCTATCTGGGCAAGAGACCAACTTTATACTTTGAATCGCCGACGGTGTCAACCCTTTTCTTCTAATTTTTATGACTGACTAAGCGCGGGAGATAAAACGACCGTCGCGGGTGTCGACCTTGATCTTCTCGCCGGTCTCGAGATACGGCGGAACCTGCAGGCGATGACCGGTCTCAAGTACCGCTTCCTTGGTCTGTGCAGTCGCGGTGGCGTTCTTCAGCGCCGGAGCGGTTTCCGTCACCACCAGCTCGACGACCATGGGAAGGTCGACGCTGACCATGCGCTCCTGGAAGATGCCGAGCTGAACCTCGGTGCCGTCTAGCAGGAAAGGGGCCATAGCTTCGAAATTTTCCTCTTCCATCTCGAACTGCTCGTAGTTTTCGAGGTCCATGAAAATGCCGCGGCCGCCGTCGGCGTAAAGGAACTGCCCCTTGTGGCGCTCGAAATCCGCCTCGTCCACCTTGTCGCCGGAGCGGAAGGTCTTCTCGAGGACCTGGGCAGTGAGCAGGTTGCGGTACTTGGTCTTGACCATGGTGTTGGCGCCGCGAGCGGAGGGGGACTGGAAGGCTACGTCCATGATGACACAGGGAGCGCCGTCCAGCTTTATGACGAGCCCCTTTTTGAAATCGTTAGTGGTATACATGCACAATCTCCTTTGCGAAATGCCCCTTTTTAGCAGAAAAGTATGATAAGTTCAACCGCGCCATAACGGTGGCAGTCATAGATATCGGAGGAAATGTGAAGATCGACACGGAGTTTATTAAGCTGGACAGTTTTCTTAAGGCGGTGGATGCCGTCTCCTCGGGTGGGGAAGCCAAGATCATCATCTCTGAGGGGATGGTGTCGGTGAACGGCGAGGTGGAACTGCGCCGCGGCAGGAAACTGCGTCCCGGCGACAAGGTGGGACTGGGGGGGCAGACCTTCTCGGTGGAGTAACCGGAGCTTACCCTCCGGCCCTTTTTGCCTTGTAGCCGCGCTTGGCGAGTTCGGCGAGAAGGGTGTCGGCATGGTCGCCCTGGATCTCGATCACGCCGTCCTTGGCGGTCCCGCCGCAACCGCAGCGCTTCTTCAGTTCGCCGGCCAGCGCGGTGAGCGCCGTGGCATCGAGGGGGAGGCCGGTGATGACGATGACCGTCTTGCCCCCGCGCCCTTTCGTTTCGCGTCTCAGGCGGACCACACCGTCGCCTGCGGGCGCTGCCGACTTCTTGCAGAGGCAGGCGTTGGCCGGCTTGCCGCAACCGGGGCACATGCGACCGAATTCGGAGGAGTAGACTACCGGGGCATCACTGTTGGAGCTGGTCTTTTTCATGGCTGCCTTTGTAGCAGAAAAGCTGTGAGAGATTCAAGACAAGAAAAGGGCCAGCTTTTCAGGTTATATCTCGACTGGCCTCGGCACTTCGCTCTCCATGATGGGGCGGGGGGTGAGGCGATCCGGGATCTTCAGCACGGTGACGCCGGGTGGGGGCTCGATCTCCTGGTACAAGGGATCGCTCCCCCTCTGGTAGGTCTTGGAGAAATGCATCGGCAGCACGTACCTCGGACGCAACCGGTCCAATAACTCGTTGAACTGTGTCGTGCAGAGGTGGCGGGACAACCCGGCCTTGTTGCTCTCCGACGCCAGGAAGGCGCACTCGCACACCAACAGCGTCACCCCCTGCACCAGCCCCCCCAGCTTCTCCACGTTCTCCTCGGAATAGCCGATGTCAGTCACGTAGCCGATGCTGGCCGGCTCTTCGAACTTCCTGATGCGCTGGTACAACTCTGCGGCATCTGGCGCTACTCTCTCTTCCACTATCCCGCCGCGGTCGTGCGGATACTTGACCGGGCTCCCTTCCATGACGCCGTCGTGGAAGAGCTTCTCCATGTCCTTGAGCCACTCCCCCTTCTTAACTCCTTCCGCCGCCATGCGCTCATCATCGAGCACAAACGTCGCGCCCTCGTCTATGCGATAGGCCATCACCGGAATGTGGTGCTCACACTGTGTCCCGCTCACGGTCAGGTGCCGGTTGCCGTAGAGGACGCCGTTACGCTCCCCCTCGCAACTGGCCGCAAAGGCTTCCGGGCCACTGTAGAGCATGCTCGCCACCCTCCCGTTTGGCCTGATTTCGTTGACTCTGAAGTTACCCCAGAACGTATCAGCAAGATTCCAGTCGTAGCAGGCGAACTTGCTCGCCATGCGCTTGGAGAGTCCCGGCGGACCGAAGACGTCGATAGTGCGCGGCGAGGCGTGGCTGTGGCGGATTACGCTGTCCATCCCCATGAAGTGGTCCATATGGGCGTGGCTGATGAAGATGGCGTCGATGGAGGTGTAGACCCTTTTGGCGAGGTGGTGCATCTTGCCGCAGTCGAAAAGGAGAGCGCGGCCGGTTGGACGCACTCGCACCAGGAGCAGCGGGTCGTCGAACAGTCCTGCGAAGAAGGTGGGTTCGAGGTAGCGAAAAGGCTTGGGCATGCGCAGAATTTTACCATTAGATTGACCTGCATCAATTGAATCACTCTCTGAACGCGCTAAAGTTCAGACATCGAGAGCAATCAACCGGCAAAGGAGAATGGATATGGCAGAGAAAAAAGGGGTGGCACTGGGTGAAGCAATTAATCTTGTGAACTTGGCAGGATATGCGGACGGCGCGGTGGTCAGCAGGACCGTTATCGACAAGCCGGTTGGCACCGTCACGGCTTTCTCTTTTGACGCTGGCGAGGGACTGAGCGAGCACACGGCGCCCTATGATGCCTTCGTGCAGGTTTTGGACGGTGAGGCCGAGGTCAACATAAACGGGGTGGCGCACAACGTGGCCGCAGGCGAGATCATCATCATGCCGGCGAACATTCCTCATTCCCTTCGCGCGGTCAAGCGTTTCAAGATGCTACTGGTCATGATCAGGGCTTGAAAGAACTAAAGCAGTTACGCAAAGCATAAAAAACAAAGCACCCGCGAAGTACGCTAAGAATGGTTTTGGTTGAACCAAAATCGCGCTCTTTCCGTACCTTGCGGATTCTTTGCGTCCTTTGCGTAACGGGCTCTGAAGTAACGCTTTTGTTTGACCCTGATTCTCCCTTGGGCTATGCTCGCCTCCAGCAAGAACAGCAACTTGTCGGGGCAGGGTCATGACTATATTCAACATGGACCAGTGGCGACAGCACGTCGCACTCGATGTCGGGACTGCAACCACTCGCATTGCCACCGGGAACTGCGGCATTGTTGAAATTCCTTCGCGGATCGGATCTCGTAAAGCGCTGCACGACGGTGTCATCGTCGACCCGGAGGCGGCGTTGCGGATTCTGCAACCCGTGCTCGAACGGCGCCGCGTCTTCGGCATGGTGAAGCCAAGCATTCTCGGCTGCGCCCCCAGCGATGCCAGTCACAGCGAGCGCCAGTTACTCACCGATGCCATCATGAAGGCGGGGGCCGCCGCGGTGTCCATCATCCCGGAACCGCTGGCCGCTGCCGTCGGCGCCAACCTCGATGTTTCCTCCCCTTACGCACAGATGGTGGTGGATATCGGTGACGGCGTCACCGATTGTGCGGTGCTGCGTTCCGGCAAAGTCGTCGCCAGCTACGCCCTCAGGGGCGGCTGCTGCCGGATGCGCAACGCCGTTGTGACCGCCTTTGAAGCGGTGCAAAGGACTGTGCTGCATGAAGAGGAGGCTGACTTATTGCTGCGTCATTGCGGTACCAATGGACCTGCAGAGCATGCCGCGGGTGCAACGGCCGCTACAGCCCTGGTCCCGATTCTCGACGAGATCGCCGACAGCATCGACTCCTTCATCAGGGATCTGCCCAACGACATAGGGTGTGACATCATCTACAGCGGCATCTGCCTCACCGGCGGCGGCGCGTTGATACCGGGACTGCGGCACCTGCTTGAGGAGCGCACCGGCATCAACGTCTTCACCGTGTCCAACCCACGCAGCGCCGTGGTCGAAGGGGCGCGCGCCATCCTACCGGTGGTCGTGATGCTGAACAGGTGGAAATAACGGATCAAATCCCCCCTGCCCCCCCCTTCACCAGAGGGAGGAACACATCTCCATTCCGTCGCCCCCCGATTGAACTAAAAAAGCCCCTGCCGACGGAGTCGACAGGGGCTTTACATTTTATATCGGTGCTACTGGCTACCTGCAGCCGCAGCCGCAACGGCCGTTCAGCTCGGCCTCGTACCCCTTGCGCAGCAGCTTGGCCACTTCCTTGGAGTGGTAGGTCAGGATCAGGTCGGCGCCGGCGCGCTTGAACGACATCATGGTCTCCATGACGACGCGGTCCTCGTCGATCCACCCCATCTTGGCGGCGGCCTTCACCATGCTGTACTCGCCAGAGACGTTGTACACGGCGGTGGGGAGGTTGAACTCATTCCTCACCTCGCGCACGATGTCGAGATACGGCAGGCCCGGTTTGACCATCAGGATGTCGGCTCCCTCCTCGACGTCCATCCTCGCCTCGCGGATCGCCTCGAGCCTGTTGCCCGGATCCATCTGGTAGGAGCGGCGGTCACCGAACTGCGGGGTGGACTCGGCGGCCTCGCGGAACGGGCCATAGTAGCCGGAAGCGTATTTCACCGCGTAGCTCATCAGCGGGATGTGGTTGAAGCCGTTGTTGTCCAGCGACTCGCGGATCGCTGCGACGCGACCGTCCATCATGTCGGAAGGGGCAACCATGTCGGCACCGGCCCTGGCATGGGAAAGAGCCTCGCGTGCCAGCAGTTCCAGGGTCTCGTCGTTGTCCACATCGCCGTTTTTGATCACGCCGCAGTGGCCGTGGTCAGTGTACTCGCACATGCAGACGTCGGTGATGACCGCCAGCTTGGGCACCTGCTTCTTGATGGCGCGGATGGTCTCCTGGATGATGCCGGTCTCGGAGTAGGCGTCGCTACCCATTGCGTCCTTCTGCTCCGGGATACCGAAAAGGATCACCGCCGGAACGCCCAGCTCGTAAACCTCCTGGGCCTCCTCGACGATGTTCTCGATGGACTGCTGGTAGATGCCCGGCATGGACGAGATCTCTTTTTTGATCCCCTTGCCGAAGGCGGAAAACATCGGGTAGATCAGGTCGTTGGCGGAGACGGAGGTCTCTCTCACCATGTTTCTGAAGACTTCCTTGCCCCGAATTCGTCTCGCTCTGTACACCGGGTAGAACATAGATTTCTCCTTTTGCTTTATGCGTTGGTTCTTGAAAAAGACTTCTCTTTATTATTTCCCGCCGAAAAAGCTGATCATCTCCCGCGACAGGGCCTCCAGGGTGAACTCGGCCGGCTCCATGTGCACGTCGAGACCGAGGTCGCGGCAAGTCTTGGAGGTAATCGGACCGATCGAGGCGACGGTGACCCCTTGCATCAGGTGCAGGAAACGGTTTTCCCCGAGGATGCCGGCCAGGTTCTGCACCGTGGACGATGAGGTGAAGGTAGCGCAATCGATACGCTTCTCCTCGAGCGCCAGCAACGCCTCCTCCGGAATGCTCGACGGGGTATGGTTGGCGTAGGCCACCGGTGCGATTACCTGCGCGCCCAGGCGTCCCAGTTCTTCCGGGATCACTTCACGGGCCCGATCACCTTTGGGGAAGAGAACCCATTTCCCGTTCATGTCCAGTTCGGAGAAAGCGGCCACGACACCCTCCGCCTTATAGTCGGTGGGGATGAGGTCGGGACGGATACCGTAAGGCGCGAGCGCCGCGGCGGTCTTGGGGCCGACCGCGCAGACATGGCAGCGCCCGAGGGCACGGCTGTCGAGACCATGCTCGGCAAGTCTTGCGAAAAAGTATTTGACCGCATTGTACGAGGTGAAAACGATCCAGTGGAAGCTGTCCAGTGCGTCAATCGCCTCGTCCAGGGCAGCGTAGCTCTCCGGCGCGGCGATCTCGATGGTCGGGCAGCAGTAGGCGCGGGCACCGAGTTGCTCCAGCATCGAGGTGAACTCGCCTGCCTGGTCGGCACCGCGGGTCACCAGCACCGAACGCCCAAAGAGCGGGCGGTTGTCGAACCAGCGCAGCGTCTCCCGGAGACTCACCACTTCGCCGACCACGGTGATGGCGGGGGCCTTGAAACCGGCGGCGCGCGCCTTGTCCGCGATATCCGCCAGCGTGCCGACCAGCACCTCCTGCTCGGGGCGGGTGCCCCAGCGTATCAGTGCCACCGGGGTTTCCTGCGCGCGTCCGTGATCCATGAGGCTTTGCGCGATGTGCGGCAGGTTGGTGACGCCCATGTAGAAGACCACGGTGCCGCTGCCCAGTGAAAGCCCCTCCCAGTCGATCTCGGAGGACGCCTTACCTTTTTTCTCGTGTCCGGTCACGAAAGCGACCGACGTGGTCACGCCGCGATGGGTGAGCGGGATCCCGGCGTAACTGGTGGCGCCTACCGCCGCGGTGATGCCCGGAACGATCTCGAAGGGAATCCCCGCCTCGACCAGCGCCTCGCATTCTTCGCCGCCGCGGCCGAAGATGAAGGAGTCTCCCCCCTTGAGCCGTGCCACCACCTTGCCGGAGAGCGCCTTTTGCACCAGCAGTTCGTTGATCTGGCTCTGCTCGCGGTTGTGCTCGCCGCCGACCTTGCCGGCGTAGATCAGTTCCGCGCCCTTGGGAGCCAGCCGCAGCAGTTCGTCGTTGGCCAGGTAGTCGTACATAACCACCTGCGCGTTGGCCAGGCAGTCCCGTCCCTTCACGGTGATCAGGCCCGGATCGCCAGGGCCAGCGCCAATCAGGTAGACGTAGCCTTTCTTTGTCGTTTCAGCAGTCATCTCGCACCAGGAAAAGAGAGTATCGTGCGCAAAAGGCAAAAGGCTAAGGTAGAACCGTTAGCCTTTAAATCCAAAAAACAAGCTTTAACCATCCACCTTCGCACTGACGCGCTTCGGTGGACAAACTCCGCCAATGCGCATGGTTTCAAGCACCTGCTTCGGCGGAGGCCCCGTTGCCGGGGCCTGTCCGCCGAAGCCTTGGCGAAGGTGGATGGTAATGCTTTAGGTTCTATACCGGGATTTCCTT
This sequence comes from Geomonas agri, assembly GCF_020179605.1. Taxonomy (NCBI): domain Bacteria; kingdom Pseudomonadati; phylum Thermodesulfobacteriota; class Desulfuromonadia; order Geobacterales; family Geobacteraceae; genus Geomonas; species Geomonas agri. Next base: position 1,288,345 of record NZ_JAINZO010000002.1, on the reverse strand, counting down.
CTCCCGGGAGACTTCACGCTGGTAGACCTCGGCGAGGATGGCATGGCCACCTTCGGAGAGGAGCTGCTCGGCGAGCTTCACGCCCAGCTTCTCGCAGTCGTCGGCCGGACCGCTGACGACACCCTTCACGGAAACTTTGCCGTCCACGGAGGCGATGAAGCCGGTCAGCTTCAGCTCGTCGCCGGTGACTTCGCCGAATGCGGCGATGGGCACCTGGCAGCCGCCCTCGCAGCGCCAGAGCAGGGCGCGCTCCGCGCGTACCGCACGGCTGGTGTCCAGGTGGTTGAAGAAGGAGATCGCGTCTTTCACGTCCTCGTTGGAGAGGTTGCACTCGATGCCCAATGCGCCCTGGCCGATGGCCGGAAGCGACAGGTCGGTCGGGAGCAGTTCGGTGATCTGGTCGGCGAAACCGAGACGGTTAAGGCCTGCGGCTGCCAGGATGACGGCGTCGAGCCCTTCGGTCTCAAGCTTGTCCATGCGGGTCTGCACGTTGCCGCGGATGATAACCATCTCCAGGTCGGGACGGACCTTGAGCAGCTGTGCCTGGCGGCGAAGCGCCGAGGTGCCGATGCGGGCGCCCTGCGGCAGGTCGAGGAACTTGACACCTTTGGAGATCACCGCGTCACGCGGATCTTCGCGCTCGGTGATGCAGTACAGGCCCAAGCCTTCCGGGAACTCGGTCGGCACGTCCTTCATGCTGTGCACCGCGATGTCGATCTCGCCGCGCAGCATCGCTTCCTCGATTTCCTTCACGAACAGACCTTTGCCGCCTACCTGCGCCAGCGGCACGTCGAGGATCTTGTCACCTATGGTCTTGATCTTCTTCAAGGTGACGGTCATGTCAGGGTAGCGTTTTTCCAGCTCGGATTTGACCCAGTTTGCCTGCCACAGTGCGAGCTGGCTCGCGCGGGTTCCTATTCTCAGCTCTTTCAGCGCCATGCACTTCTCCTTTATCTGTTGATCTATCTTTAAAGTAATCAGTCTTCCAGTTCCATCATGCTTTCCTGCTGCTCAGGAGTCTCCAGGTCGAAGAGGTGGCGCAGGGCGTCGACGTAGAGGTCGTTGCGGCTCCCCTGGTCGGTCCTCTTCAGGAGGCTGGTGGGATGATGCAGCAGCTTGTTCATGATGGCGTTGGTCAGTGCGTCCATCTTCTTGTCGGCACCGGGAGGGAGATCCTTCCAGTTGGAGAGGGTCTTGGCCAGTTCCGCCTTCCTGATCTCGTCGAAATGGCTCCTGAGCGCCACGATGGTCGGGGTCACGTCCAGCGAGGAGAGCCACTTGAAGAACTGCCCGATCTCCTGCTCAACGATCGCCTCGGCCTTGGCCGCTTCAACCTTACGCTGCTCCAGGTTGGTGGCCACCACGCCGTTAAGGTCGTCGACGGTGTAGAGATAACAGTTCTCCACGTCGTTGACCTTGGGGTCGATGTCGCGCGGCACGGCGATGTCGATGAAGAACATCGGCTTCAGCTTGCGGCGGCGCAGCACCTCTTCCATGTCCTTCTCGTGGATGATGAAGTGGGGTGCTCCGGTGGAGGAAAGGATGATGTCCGCCTTGGGAAGGTGGTCCATCAGGGCCTCGAAGTGCACCGGCTTGGCGTCGAACTCCTCGGCCAGCTTCTCGGCGCGCTCGTAGGTACGGTTGGTGACCATGACGCCACGCACGCCAACGTTGATGAAGTGCTTGGCAGCCAGTTCGCACATCTCGCCGGCACCGATCAGCAGGACGGTCTTGTCGGAGAGCTCGCCGAAGATCTTCTTGGCCAGTTCCACCGCGGCAAAGGCAACGGAGACAGCCGAAGAGGCGATCTTGGTCTCGGTCCTCACCCTCTTGGCGACGGAGAACGCCTTGTGCAGGAACCGGTTCAGGATGATGCCGGAGCTCTTGAACTCGGCTGCGTAGCCGTAGGAGGTCTTGATCTGCCCGAGGATCTGCGGCTCGCCGACCACCATGGAGTCGAGGCTCGACGCTACACGGAAGACGTGACGGGTGGCCTCCTCGCCGTGGTAGCTGTACAGGTGCTTCTCCAGCGTCTCCAGCGGGAAGTTGTGGTAGTCGGCAAGGAAACGCTTCAGGCGGGCCATGCCGCCGGCGACGTCGCGGGTGGTGGCGTAGATCTCCACGCGGTTGCAGGTGGAAACGATGACGGCCTCGGTGATGTCGGGGAGCGCCACGAGGGCGTTGAGAGGCTTCTCCATCTGGGTGGGGGAGAATGCAACCTTTTCCCGGATTTCAACTGCGGCAGTTTTATGCGAAAGCCCAACCACAATAATGTTCATAACAATCCCTGCCCCTTCTGGGGTAATCCCTCTTACTTATAGCTGTGCAGTCCCGGCAACAACAGGTTAACGCCGAGGAAGGTGAAGAGCATGATGACGAAGCCGAAGATGGAGAGCATTGCGGCCTTCCTGCCGCGCCAGCCGGTGGTGAGCCTGCCGTGCAGCAAGGCGGCATAGATGAACCAGGTGATCAGCGACCAGGTTTCCTTGGGATCCCAGCTCCAGTAGGTCCCCCACGCGGTCTCGGCCCAGATGGCCCCGGAGATGATGGCGAAGGTGAGTAGCGGGAAACCGAAGGTGAGGCAGCGGTAGCTGATGTCGTCCAGGATGTCCAGCGAGGGGAGCTTCTGGAACATGGCGCCCAGCTTGCGCGTCTTCAGGAAGTGCGACTGGATCAGGTACATGATGCTGACGCCGAAGGAAATGGCGAAGGCGGCGTAGCCGAGGAAAGCCATGATGGTGTGCACCGCGAGCCACTTGCTCTTGAGAGCCGGGTTCAGGGGCGGAATCACCGTCGAGAAGGAGGCCGAGATGGCCATGATCAACAGCGCCAGCGGCATCATGAAAGAGCCGAGGATGCTGATCTTGTAGCGCCTTTCCAGCAGCAGGAAGATCCCGACCACGGAGAGGCTGAAGAAGGAAAGCGATTCGTGCAGGTTGGTGATCGGGGTGTGCCCCGCCTCGAGGAAGCGGTTCAGGGTGAAGCCGCAATGAACGAGGAAGCCGGCCAGCGTGAGCCATAGCCCGGTTTTACCCAGGGATTCCTTTGGCTTGAGCAAGTAGATCAGGTAGACGGCGGTGACGACCGCGTAGATGACCAGGGTGCTGTTGAAGAGCAAGGCGTTCATGAAGGGTCCTCTTTTCCTGCCCCTACCGAGCCCGGTGCGGCCCCGGCAGCGGAGAGCTTCTGGAGTATCTGGTCTATGGCATCTCTCTGCCCGTTTTTGATTAGCACGGGGAGGTCCAGCGCGGCAAGCTCGGCAAAAACCGTGTCATTGTATGCGTTCCCAGCCTTTTCAGTCAATAGCTTTTCACGGACGGTACTTAAAAGCGCTACAGCCTCCCCATATTCAGGACCGAACTGGGGCTTGAGCCGATCCACGATCCTTTTTGACAGAGAAGGACTGGCTCCACCGGTCGAGACCGTGATCAGCAGGTCTCCCTGTTCGAGAACGGCCGGCGTCACAAAGTCACCGTCCTCTGGTAGATCAACACAATCCACCAGCACATTGAGTTCTCGGGCCTCCCGGGCCACCTCCCGATTGACGGCGGGGTCGCTGGTGGCTGCAAAGACGAGGGTCGCGCCGGCAAGATCGCCGGGCTGGTAGTCGCGGCACAGGTGCACGATGCACCCCTGCGCTGTGAGAGCGGCAACTGATTCCTCGACCATGGGGGCGACCACGGTAACGCGCGCCCCCGCACCGACCAGTCGCGCCGTTTTGCGGGCCGCCACCTTGCCTCCGCCCACCACAACAGCAAGGCGGTCTTTCAGGTTCAGGTTAATGGGATAGTGGTGCACGAGCCCTCCCTGGCGCCCCCGTTACCAACGGATTGCGTTGCTTATGGCGGGGCGGCTGCCCCAATATGGCCCTATCGTGCCGCCCTGTCAATGCTGAATACGTGAACGATGAAGAGGGGTTCGACGCCTTAAACACCTCTCACCGTGGGGGCAATTACCCCTTGCTTTTTTCATCGGCTCATTTATAGTAGAACTCACTTTTTTTATTAAAGGAGAAGGTTCCATGGCCAGCGAAAACGTACATACCTTTACCGATGACAACTTTGAGAAGGAAGTCCTGCAGTCCGACATCCCGGTGCTGGTAGACTTCTGGGCCACCTGGTGCGCCCCCTGCAAAGCTATCGCCCCCCTCATCGATACCGTGGCGTCCGAGTACGAAGGGCGCGTTAAAGTAGGCAAAGTCAACGTCGACGACAACCCGGGGACTCCCAGCAAGTACGGCGTGCGCGGCATCCCGACCGTTATCCTGATCAAGGACGGCAAAGTGCTTGACCAGGTGGTCGGCGCAATCCCCAAAGCCCAGCTGGAGGCCCTGATCAATAAGGCTCTCTAAAATGAAAAAGCAGATGCAGTTGAAGAAATACCTGGCGAGGATCACTCCCCTGGCACTGGCAGGCCTGCTGCTCTTCACGCAACCCGCCGCCGCCATACTACAAAAAGGTGACCCCGCTCCCCCGATCAAGCTGACCACAACTTCCGGCCAGCCGATCACCCTGAACAATTACAAGGGGTACGTACTGGTGATGGACTTCTTCGCCACTTGGTGCATTCCCTGTAAAGAATCCATACCCCACCTGAACTCGCTGAAAGCCAAGTACGGTAAGCAGGGGCTGCAGGTGCTGGGTGTCAGCGTCGATGAAGGAAGCGACCACGACGTCAAGAACTTCATCAACGAGCGCAGGATCAGCTACCCGGTCGCCATAGCAGGCGAGGACATGCAGACCGAATACGGACTGCGCTCCATCCCCACCGTCTTCGTCATCAACAAGAAGGGCGTGGTCGTGGAAAGGTTCCAGGGCTTCTCGGACCAGACCGCCAAGACCATGGAAGATACTATCAAGAGACTGCTCGCCGAATAGGCGCAGATAGCTACACGTAGAAAAACGAGAGCGGCTGTTCGGCAGCGATACCATCAACGGTTATCGCTGCCGGGCAGTCGCTCTTTTCATTTCCGTACTCTCCCCTCGCCTACTCTAGACAGCTCCCAAGGACTTCCCCCCTCATCTCAGCGCACCCACACATTGACAATATTTAATCCCATGGCAGGATTCGTTGGTGCTTTTTTCGACAACGCAAACACAAGGGGGTGTCCCATGAAACTGAGGGCAACAGGCGTGATCGGACAGGACGACGACGGCCACATCGTACTCGAGTTCAAGAAAGACCATGACGTAGCAGCGATCAAGAGCCACGTCGGGGAGGAGGTCGAACTGGTCATTGTCACCAAGGACCCCGCCGTTACTTCACGCCACTCAACAGTTTCGGAAAAGGACCCCGGCGAGCTCAGCGCGTGCGCGAAGCCGGGGTATTGGAATGTTGAGGACCAGCAGTAATCATTAGGCGTTTTCCAGGTCGGACGGGCCATTACCTGCCGACATGGGCAAACATGGCAATTCGGAGCAGAAGGAGCCTAATTCGGGATGGAATTAGCATAAGTCGGGAGCGAATTAGCCTAACTCGAAGATGAATTAGCTTAACTCAGGGCCGAAGTATGCTAATCCGGATCGGAGTTAGCATACTTCAGGTTCGTTTTGGCCTAATTCGAGTCCGAGTTAGCATACTTCAGGTTCGATTTAACCTAATTCAGACCCGGGTTAGCATACTTCAAATCGGAGTTGGCCTAATCCGGCCTGAGATTAGCATACCTCTCCTCAGCAGTAGCTTAGTTCACGCGGAAACCGAGCTTGGCAGATCACCGGTGGCCATGCGGCGCAAATGGGTGATGTCCCTAAGCGGCGGCGTACCGAAGAGACGGCTGTACTCCCGGCTGAACTGCGAGGCGCTCTCATAGCCGACGTTGAAGGCGGCCGTGGTCGCGTCGAGGCGTTCTGTCAGCATCAGGCGCCGGGCCTCGTTCAGGCGCAGCATCTTCTGGTACTGCAACGGGCTCATCGCTGTCAGACTCCGGAAGTGGTGGTGAAAGGTGGAAGTGCTCATGTTGACCTTGGTCGCCAGCTCGTCGATGCGCAACGGGTTGGCGAAGTTCCCCTTGAGCCAGTCGATCGCCCGGGCGATCTGCTGGCTCTGGCTTCCCGCCGAAGCAATCTGCCGCAGGCGTGCCCCCTGGTCGCCAACCAATAGCCGGTAGATGATCTCGCGCTGGATCATCGGCGCGAGAATCGGGACGTCCTTCTCCTCGTCAAGCAGGTCGAGCAAACGCTGGAAGGCGCTTATGAGCGGTAAGCTCACCTCGCCAACCGCCATGCCGCGGCTGGACTGCTGGGTGCGAGGCTGGGGGAGGTTGCTGTCCAGCATGAGTTGGGAGACCTCGCGCAGGTCAAGCATCAGCCGCAGACCAAGGTACGGCTTCTCCGGGCTGGCCTCGATGATCTGCACCACCGTAGGTAGATGCACCGACGTGATCAGGAAGTGATTGGCGTCGTAAATCAAGGTCTCATCACCGAGCTGAATGCGCTTGGCTCCTTGGGCAACCAGGCAAACACTTGGCTCATAGATGCCGCTCGCCGGTTCGGTCACTTCTTCCCTTCTGAACAGCGACAACCCAGGGACCGGCGTTGTGAACATCTCGCCCTGTTCGGTCCATCGGGCAACGCTCCGCCTCAAACTTCCAATGGCTTTTTCCATTATATCGGCCTCCAACCACCAGCCCAAACAACTGTTTTAACAACTCTTTACCCAGAACCATCCTAGACAAGCTCCACGCGCATTACAACTTTTTTTGCAGCCTCAGGAGGATCAGGCAAAAATCAGGCAGGATCGGTCTACCCGCTTTTCCTCTTTAAGAGCTAGGATCTGATCATCGCAATGGGACACGCAATCTTGCCCGCGCTGGAGCATGGAGCACGATGCGATAGAATTTGCCGGTACGCCTACTGTCATAGCATCGGTCCCTACGGCATCAACACCTACACAATGACTCAAAGGAGACCACAATGCAAAAGCGCAAACTGGGGAAAAGCGGGCTGGAAGTTTCCGCCCTGGGTTTAGGCTGCATGGGAATGAGCTTCTCGTATGGCCCCCCAAAGAATAAGCAGGAGATGATTGCCCTGCTGCGAACGGCGGTGGAGCGCGGCGTCACCTTCTTCGATACCGCCGAAGTCTACGGCCCGTTCATCAACGAGGACCTGGTTGGCGAGGCGCTCGCCCCCCTGCGGAACCAGGTGGTGATTGCGACCAAGTTCGGCTTCGACATCGCTCCCGGTAAGGACCCGAGGGGGATGAAGGGAGCGACACCGGGATTGAACAGCCGGCCGGAGCACATCCGCGAGGTCGCCGAAGCCTCCCTGAAGCGGCTCAAGACCGACGTCATCGACCTTTTCTACCAGCACAGGGTCGACCCCGACGTGCCTATCGAAGAAGTGGCGGGGGCGGTGAAGCAGCTGATACAGGAAGGTAAAGTAAAGCACTTCGGCCTCTCCGAGGCGGGCGTGCAGACCATCCGTCGCGCCCATGCGGTGCAGCCGGTTACGGCCTTGCAGAACGAATACTCGCTGTGGTGGCGCCGTCCCGAGGCGGAGATCCTTCCCACGCTGGAAGAACTGGGCATCGGCCTGGTCGCTTACAGCCCGCTGGGCAAGGGATTCCTGACGGGGAAGATCGACGCCAACACCACCTTCGACAGCACCGACTTCCGCACCACTCTCCCCCGCTTCACCCCCGAGGCGCGCCAGGCGAACCAGGCCCTGGTGGACCTGCTCGGGGAAATCGCCGCCCAGAAGAAGGCAACACCGGCGCAGATCGCCCTCGCCTGGCTGCTGGCGCAAAAGCCGTGGATCGTGCCTATCCCGGGAACAACCAAGCTGGAGCGTCTGGACGAGAACAACGGCGCCGTCGACATCAACCTGAGCGCGGACGACCTGCACCAGATTGACTCCGCCGCAGCAAAGATCCACGTCGAGGGGGATCGCTACCCCGAGATGCTGGAAAAGCTCACCAACAAGTAACAAGGAACAGGAGGATCAACCATGTATAAAGCGAAAGCATATTCCGCCGCCAGCGCGACCGCACCGCTGGCATCGACCACCATCCAGCGCCGCGAGCCGACCGACCGTGACGTCCAGATCGAAATTCTATTCTGCGGCATCTGCCACTCCGATCTGCACACCGTGCGCGATGAGTGGAACAGCGTGATGCCGACTATCTACCCATGCGTGCCCGGACACGAGATCGTGGGACGGGTCACCAAGGTCGGCTCGGCGGTAACCAAGTTCAAGCCGGGCGACTTGGCCGGTGTCGGCTGCCTGGTCGATTCCGACCACAGCTGCCCCAGCTGCGAAGCCAACCTGGAGCAGTTCTGCACCAATGCGACCTTCACCTATAACTCGCCCGACAAGCACCTGGGCGGCGTCACCTACGGCGGCTACTCGGACAGCATCGTGGTCGACGAGCACTTCGTGTTGCGCGTGCCCACCAACCTTGACCTGGCCGGGGTCGCACCGCTGCTTTGCGCCGGGATCACCACCTACTCCCCCATCCACCGCTGGGGCGACATCAAGGGTAAAAAGGTCGGCATCGTCGGCCTGGGTGGCCTCGGACACATGGGGGTCAAGTTCGCCAAGGCGTTTGGCGCCCACGTCGTGGTCTTCACCACCTCGCCCGGCAAGAAAGAAGATGCCCTGCGCCTGGGCGCCGACGAGGTCATCATCTCCAAGGACGCCGAGCAGATGAAGCAACATGCCGGCACTTTCAACTTCATCCTCGACACCATTGCCGCTGATCACGACCTCAACGCGTACATCCACATGCTGGGGCTGGAAGGAAACATCACCCTGGTCGGCGCGCCGGACAAGCCGCTCGCCCTCTCCTCCTTCGCGCTTCTCTTCGGCAGGCGCAGCGTTTCCGGCTCGCTCATCGGTGGCCTCGCCGAAACGCAGGAGATGCTCGACTTCTGCGGCAAACACAACATCACCTCCGACGTGGAAGTGATCCCGATCCAGAGAGTGAACGAGGCGTACGAAAGACTGGTCAAGTCGGACGTGAAGTACCGCTTCTCCATCGACATGGCATCACTGAAGGCTGAATAAGCACAAGCATAACCATTGGCCACGGAGAAAATCTGAGGGACTCTGAAAAAAGACAAAACCAGAGAGAAGCAGAAAGGCTTTACAGCAAGGACACCTCAGATATTTCTCCGTGGCATAAGCTGCCCCAACTGGCAGCTTTTTCTTTTGGAGGCTTTTGTGACGAGGGCCTGCGAGGAAACGCGGCAGCATGAGACGGCAGGAAACACCGCAGAGACAGATCTGGAGATGCTTCGAATTAGGAAGAAATGTTGCGGGTGTACAGCAAAGAGCAAATCCCCCTGTCTCCCCTTTGCAAAGGGGGGAACGTTAGGGCACGCACACCTCTAGCGCCCACTACATATCAGGCCATATCACTATATCGGTCAGCCATATATGAGCTGCGCACGTATGGGGCGCTCTCGACGTGGAGGAGGCCGGCGGCTAGGGCCTGTTGCTTCAACCTGTCAAAGCGCTCCGGCTCGATAAACTGCTGCACCGGATAGTGCTGACGGCTGGGAGCGAGGTATTGGCCCAGACTCAGGTAGCTGCACCCCGCTGCAACCAAATCCTTGAATGCCGCGAGAAGTTCCTCCTCCTCCTCACCCAGCCCGAGCATCAATCCCGATTTCGTCTTTAACTCCGGTGCCAGCCGATGCGCGTCGGCCAGTAGCCGCAAAGACCGTTGGTAATCGGCACCGGACCTAATGGCATAGAGCCTCGGCACCGTCTCCAGGTTGTGCCCCAGGATGTCCGGCTCGCTCGCCAGCACCGTCTTGAGCGCCTCAAGGTCCCCCTGGAAATCCGGGATCAGCAGTTCAATCTTCGTTGCAGGAGAGGCACTGCGAATGGCGGCGACAGTCTCTGCGTACTGCCCTGCGCCGCCGTCGGTTAGGTCATCACGGGTGGGGCTCGTGATCACCACGTGCGAGAGCTTCAAACGGCAGACAGCCTCGGCCACCGCGACCGGTTCGCCCTGCTCAGGGGGCTGCGGCACCTCCTTGGCAACGGAACAGAATGAGCACAGCCGCGTGCAGGCGCGTCCAAGGATCAGGAAGGTCGCCTGCCTTTGCCGAAAACACTCGGTGATGTTGGGGCAACGGGCCTGCTGGCAGACGGTGTTCAGGTTGAGCTCTTTCAACAGCCCTTCCATCTCCGCGTGCGCGGCCGGGTTTACCTTCTTTTGCAGCCATTCCGGCTTGCGTAAAACTTCCATCTCACCCCCAAGCATCCACATCCCCTCTCCCTCCGGGAAAGGGACTAACATAATTTTCGTTTTAGCTCCGTCCCTCAAAGGTCCAACTCGGGCAGAGGTACTTATGCTCCTCAAGCTTCCCCGTCGTCACCATCTCCTGGTCCGTCGGCGATTCGGACACCAACTCGACGCCCATCCGCTCCTGAAACGACTCGACCAGAAGCCGTTTCAGCTCATCCGGCTCCGGCATGTGCCCCAGGTCCGCAAGACTTACCGAGCGCGTCGCACCAGGCGCAGGTTCCTTCAGGTAACGCATTCCCTGCTGCACCCGGTTCTCCAGCGGGATCGACCCGTGCTGCAGGATGGCGCCGGAGAGGCGGCGCTGCGCGTTGCCACCAATCTTGCGGTCGTTGATGATCACATCGAATTCTTCTTTGCCGGCGAAGCAGTACGAGGTCCGCTCGCCGAGACGCTCCTCGCCGGGGTTGCAGTCGACGGCGAAGCGTGCGTCGAGGCCCAGGCGCTGGTAGGTACCGAGAAGGAATCCGCACAGTTTGCGGAAGCCGTCCTTTACCCCGGTGCGATCGCCCAGGTGTTCCGGAGCGCAGACCACGCTGTAGGTCACCTCAGCGGCGTGGTAGATGATGCCGCCGCCAGTCATGCGGCGCACCACCGGCACGCCCTCTTCGCGACAGAGATCGAGCTTCAGTGCGGCCGCCGCATCCTGGTAGCGTCCTACGGAAAGGGTGGGAGGATTCCACCCGTACAGGCGCAGAACCGGCCGGGTGGGATCCTTCTGGAAACAGTTGAGCAGCGCCTCGTCCAGCGCCATGTTGCGGGGACCATCGAGCGGACCGGTGTCTATCAAACGCCACTTACACATCAAAACCTCTAAACCGTTCACAAGGAGGAAATTCGAGAAAATCTGTGAAAACAAAGGCCCTTGCCTTTCTCCGCTTTTGTCTTTCCTCAAATGTCCTCAGATTTCCTCCCTGCTAATTGTTTTCCCTCTTTTTTTTATTCGCAGCACACCTGCTGCATTCTTGCGGCGCGGGTTTCGTCGAGCCGCCCCACGGGGGTGGTGACCGGCGCCTCGTGCAGACGCTCCGGATCGTCCTTGGCCATCCTGGCTGCCTCCAGCATCACCTCGATAAAGGCATCCATGGTCTGCTTGCTCTCGGTCTCGGTCGGCTCGATCATGATCGCCTCCTTGACGTTGAGCGGGAAGTACACGGTCGGCGGATGGAAGCCCCGGTCGATGAGGTACTTCGCGACGTCAATGGCATGCACGCCGTTTTGCACCTGCCGGCTCGCGGAAAACACGCACTCATGCATGCAGGTCTGGTCGAAGGGAAGGTCATACTCTTCCTTCAACCGCGCCATCATGTAGTTCGCGTTCAGCACCGCCTGTTCGCTCACCTCGATCAGCCCCTCGCGCCCCAAGAGCGTGATGTAGGCATACGCCCGCGCCATGATGGCGAAGTTGCCGAAGAAGTCGGAAACCCGCCCGATCCCTTCAGGATGGTCTTCCACGGCATAGCTGCCGTCCTCCCTGCGCACCACGCGCGGGGTGGGGAGGAAGCGGACCAGGTCCCCCCTCACGCCGATGGGGCCGCTGCCGGGACCGCCTCCGCCGTGCGGAGTACCGAAGGTCTTGTGCAGATTGACGTGGATGACGTCGAAGCCGACGTCGCCAGGTCGCACCTTGCCGAGGATCGCGTTCAGGTTGGCGCCGTCGTAGTAGGTGAGCGCGCCCCCTTCGTGGGCGATGGCGCAGATCTCGGCTATGTGTGGGTTGAACAGCCCCAGCGTGTTGGGGCAGGTCAGCATCACCGCCGCCACCTCGTCGTTCATCGCCTGCCGGAACAGGTCGAGGTCCATGTCGCCATAGGGGGCGGTCGGAACGGTGACGATTTCGTAGCCGGCCATGGCGGCACTGGCCGGGTTGGTGCCGTGCGAGGAGTCGGGAACGATGACGTACTTCCGCTTCTGGTCACCGCGCGCTTTGTGATAGGCGGCGATCACCATGATGCCGGTCATCTCGCCGTGGGCGCCGGCCAGCGGCTGGGTGGTCACCTCTTCCATGCCGGTGATTTCGGCCAACTGGCGTTCCAGCTCATAGACGATGGCCAGCGGCCCCTGCACCAGCTTGTCGCCGCCGGGAAGCAGCGCCAGCATCGGGTGGCAGGAAGCGAACAGCCCGCCGGCATTCTCGGTCACCTTGGTGTTGTACTTCATGGTGCAGGAACCAAGCGGATAGAAGTTGGTATCAACCGAAAAGTTCCTGCGGGAAAGGTTGGTGTAGTGCCGCACCAGGTCCAGTTCGCCTACCTCGGGCAGTCGCACCGGTTCACCGCGTCTCACCGCGTCGGGAAGAGATGCGGCCTTGGGAACGTCGCTCAAGGGGACCCTGACGCCGGTGCGTCCGGAGACGGATTTCTCAAAGATCAGCTCCATAACACCTCCTCAAACAGCCCCGCCAGGCGGTCGATCTCGTCCTTGGTCCGCTTTTCGGTCACGGTCACCACCAGCGCCTGCTCCATGTCCGGATAGTACTGACCCAGTGGCACTCCCGCCGCTACTCCCTTGTCGAGCAGCCGTTGTACCACTTCGCCCGCATCCTTGGGAAGGGCCAAGGTGAACTCGTTGAAGGTGGCACCGCGGTTAAGGAGATTCACTCCCCGCACCGCGCCGAGCACCGATTTCGCGTACTGGGCCTTGTCGTAGTTCAACTGGGCGAGGTCCTCGAATCCCTTCCTCCCCAGGGAGGTGCAGAAGATGAGGCCGCGCAGGGCACACAGGCTCTGGTTGCTGCAGATATTGGAGGTAGCCTTGTGTCGCTTGATGTGCTGCTCGCGTGCCTGCAGGGTGAGCACGAAGCCGCGCCGCCCCTGGTGGTCGATGGTCTCGCCGACGATGCGCCCCGGGAGGTTTCTGATGAAGCGCTTGCGGGTGGCGATGAAGCCGAAGTAGGGCCCCCCGAACGATACGTGATTGCCGAGGCTCTGCCCCTCCCCCACCGCGATGTCCGCTCCCATCTCGCCGGGGCTGGCGACCAGCCCCATGGCGATGGGGTAGCAGGAGACGATCAGAAGCGCCTCGTGGTCGTGCGCCTTCTGCGCCAGCTCCCGGAAGTCCTGTACTGAGCCGAAGAAGTTCGGGCTCTGTACGACCACCGCGGCGGTCTCGTCGTCGATGGAGGCCATGAGGCGGGCGAGGTCGGAGGCGCAGCCATCCGGAGCCACGTCCACGGCTTCGGCGGAGAGGCCGTGCAGGTAGCCGGTAACGATCTCCCGGTGCAGCGGGTTGACGGAGCCGTCCAGGATCACCTTGTGCCGGTCGGTGATGCGCAGCGACATGAGCGCCGCCTCGGCCACGGCGGTGCCGCCGTCGTAGAGCGAGGCGTTGGACGCTTCCATTCCGGTCAGCCGGCAGATGGTGGTCTGGTACTCGTAGAGCGCCTGGAGCGTCCCCTGCGCGCACTCGGGCTGGTACGGTGTATAGGCTGTGTAGAACTCGGCGCGGGAGGCGAGGTGATCGATGGCGGCAGGAATGAAGTGGTCATAAATGCCACCGCCGATGAAGGGGGTGATATCGGCGCCGCAGGAGGCAGCCTTCTCCCTCATCAACCGCATGAGCTCAAGCTCGGACATGCCGGGCGGGAGGTCGAAGGATTTGGCGCGCAGCTCCGCGGGAATAGGGGCGAAAAGCTCCTCCACGCTGGCCGCGCCGATTACCGCCAGCATGTCCCGGATGTCATCCGGCGTGTTCGGGCAGTATCCCATGTCACAGTCCTTTCAGGTACTCGTCATAAGCAGCGGCGTCCATGAGCGCGCCCAGTTCGGCCTCGTTGACGCCCTCGAGCTTGCAGATCCATCCCTGCAACTCTGCCCCCTGGTTCACCAGTTCCGGGGCTTCGTCCAGCGCCTGGTTCACCTCCGCCACCTTCCCCGAGACCGGCGCGTAGATGTCGCTTGCCGCTTTCACCGACTCGATAGCCGCCAAGGCCTCGAACTGTTTGACACTCTTGCCGATCTTGGGAAGCTCGACGAAGGTGATGTCCCCCAGTTCGTGGGCCGCGTGCTCGCTGATGCCCACCGTCGCCTGCGCCCCCGCCATCTCGACCCACTCGTGCTCCTTGGTGTAGAACTTTGCCATGGTGCGACCTCCGTTTTAAGGATGAAAAGCAATACGAACAGGGATAAAGGGGATAAAAGGGATAACTGCAGGATCTGTGTTTTCATCCCCTGTATCCCTTTTATCCCTGTCAAAGGGTTGTCAGCTTCTGAGCGACCCGCCGGCGTAGAAGGGAAGCTCGACCACCTGCGCCTCCATCTCCACCTTTTCGTGCCTGATGGTGAGCCGCGTCCCAAGCGCCGCAGCCTCTGGCCTAACCAGCCCCAAGCCGATGCCACAGGAGAGCATGGGGGAGAAAGCACCGCTGGTTACCAGGCCCACCTCCTCCCCATCGTGCAGGATCTGGTAGAAGTGGCGCGGCGCGCGCCGCGAGTCGACCTTGAAGGCAACCTTCATCCGCGGCGAGCCCTGCCCCATCTCCCGCTCCAGGGCAGGTTTGCCGACGAACTCCTTGTTCATGTTGACGAAGGTGGAGAGCCCGGCGGTCAAAGGTGTGATGGTCTCGTCGAGGTCGTTGCCGTAGAGGGAATATCCCATCTCCAGCCGCAGCAGGTCGCGTGCACCCAGCCCGGCCGGCGCCACGCGCGGGTCCTCGAGCAGCAGGCGCCACAACTCGACCACCTTGTCGGCAGAAATGAAGATCTCGTAGCCGAGTTCCCCGGTGTAGCCGGTCCGGCTGACGATGGCGTCAATTCCCAGGATGCTGGTCCTGATGAACTTGAAGAAGGGGATGTCCCGGATCGCCGGTCCGAAATGCTGCACCATGATCTCCCGGGAGAGCGGCCCTTGCACGTCGACCTTGCCGGTGCGTGCAGAGATGTCGGTCAGGGCGGCGGGGTCCTTGAGCCGCGAGCGGATCACGGCGAAGTCGTTGTCGGAGGTGGCGGCGTTGACCACGATCATCGCCTCGTCTTCGCCCAACCGGAACACGATGAGATCGTCGATGACTCCGCCGGCATCGTTCAGGAGAAAGCCGTAGCGCGAACGCCCGACCGGGATGGATTTGACCGAGAAGGTGAAAACATCCTCCAGCCCGTTGGCAACCGGGTCGCCCTTGCAGAGGAATTCCCCCATGTGGCAGATGTCGAAGAGGGCGGCCTGCTCGCGGCACCACTTGTGCTCGGCGATGATGCCGGAGTACTGGATCGGCATGAGCCACCCGCCGAAGGGGGCCATGAGCGCTTTCAGGTTCTCGTGATCGGCACACAACGGTGTTGCCTTGAGCTCTTCCATAACTGACTCCTTTCCCTCAACCGAAATTAGCATCGACTTAACAAAAGATGAGAGGATACATTTCGAAACTGCCTCAACCGCTCTATCTGTTTAACTTCTTGCCAAATTCACCGATATGAATATAATCTAGCCGTTGTTAGGAGAATTCATGGACAAGACTGAGCTTTTACAAAAAACGGCAGAGAAGCTTTCGCCATTCGAAACGGCAAACATTGTGGGTTTCGCCCAGCACCTGACTGTGAAGAGCGCGCTCTCGAACCCTTGGATCGTCTGCGGCTTCCTCATTCTCGCTTTCTACGCCGTCATCGTGCGGTCGAAATTCGTGCTGGCTGCCCTCTTCACCACCATTTCGCTACTGCTCCTGATCCGCTACACCATGCCGGCGGAAGGCGATTCGCTGAACCTTTCCTCGACCCTCCCCTTCGCCTTCGGCGGTCTCGCCATCGGCGCGTTCCTCATCTATTTATTTTTCATCAAGACGGAGTAGACCTTTTGCGTAGAGTAGGCTTTACCACCACCATCCCGCTGGAAGTGCTGGTCGCGGCGGGCGTGGTTCCAATCGATCTCAACAACGTCTTCATCACCCATCCCGAAAAGGCCTCACTGATAGAAGATGCCGAACTCACCGGCTTCCCCCGCAACGTCTGCGCCTGGATCAAGGGGATCTACGGCGCCGTCGTCGCCAGCGGCGTGCAGGAGATGATCGCCGTCACCGAAGGGGACTGCAGCTACACCAAGGCCCTGATGGAGGTCCTGTCGCTGAACGGGGTGCGGGTCTATCCGTTCGCGTACCCGGCGGGCCGTGAAGCCGCTCCGCTCAAGGCCGAGATCGAGAAACTCATGTCGGTGTTCGGCGTCGACTGGCCCCAGGTGGATGAGGCGAAAAGACGCCTGGACCGGATCAGGACCAAGGTGCACGAGATCGACCGCCTCACCTGGCAGGAGAACCGGGTCACCGGTGAGGAGAACCACTACTTCCAGGTCTGCACCTCCGACATGAACGGCGACCTCGATGCCTTCGAGTCCGAGGTGGACGCTTTCCTGGCGCAGGCAGCGCAAAGGCCTGAGCGCAAGGAGCGCATCAGGCTGGCCTACCTGGGCGTCCCCCCTATCGTCTCCGGGCTGTACGATTTCGTGGAGGAGGTGGGCGCCCGCGTCGTCTTCAACGAAACCCAGCGACAGTTCTCCATGCCGTACGGCATCCAGGACCTGGTGGAGCAGTACCGCGCTTACAGCTACCCCTACGACATCTTCCACCGACTCGGCGATATCGGCCGCGAACTGGAAAAACGCAAGGTGGACGGGGTGATCCACTATGTACAATCCTTCTGCTTCAGGCAGATCGAGGATATGGTACTCAGAAAGAGCATCAAGCTCCCGATTCTCACACTCGAAGGTGACAAGCCGGGTGACCTCGATGCCAGAACGAAGATCAGGTTGGAAGGGTTTCTGGAATTGCTCGAAGAGCGTAACTGAAAATCCCTTGGCTGTGCCAAACCCGTGACAAAATATACAATGACCTCTGCGATTGGCAAGCAGGGCAACAAGATAAAACCGCACCGTCAGTACCTTAAAAAGCTTCAGAGCGGCCGGTAATGACAGGAGAAGAAATTCAGGTGTCAGACACGTTGAAAATAGGAATCGACCTGGGGAGCAGGAAAGCCAAGTTCGCACTGATGCGCGGCGACGAGATCGTCAGACTGGCGGACCTGGATACCATAGCCTTCTACAAGAAGTACGGCAGCATCGTGAACGACGAGCTCTCGCTCGACCTCTTGGGAAGCGGCATCTTCAGCGCCGATGAGCTGGCGCAGGCGCAGATAACGGTGACCGGCTACGGCCGCAACAGCATCAACCTGCACGGCGCACGCGTGATTTCCGAGATCAAGGCGCACGTCGCCGGCGCGCGCACCCAGACCGGGCTCGCCAACTTCACCCTCCTGGACATGGGGGGGCAGGACACCAAGGTGGCCCAGGTAGTGGCGAGCCGACTCACCGACTTCGTCATGAACGACAAGTGCGCCGCCTCCAGCGGGCGCTACCTGGAAAACATGGCCGCCGTCCTCGAGGTCAGCCTGGACGAACTCTCCTCGCACTCGGAGGAGCCGGTGGCGCTGGACGCGACCTGCGGCATCTTCGGCGAGAGCGAGCTGATCGGCCAGATCCTGCGCGGCTACCCGGTCTCCAGGCTCTGCGCCGGCGTGAACCTCACCCTGGTGAAGCGGGTGATGCCGATGCTGAAGCGGTTTCCCTCCGACACACTGGTGATCACGGGCGGGGTCGCGCTGAACGGTGCCATGGTTGACCTGTTACGGGCGCAGTGCGGCATGGAGATCGTGATCCCCAAGCATCCGCAGCACAACGGCGCCATCGGCTGCGCCTCGAACCCTTAAAAACTAATTTCAACACAAAGACGCGGAGCCGAAAAGGCGCTGGGAAACGCGAGGGAATTCTCATAACGCTTTTGCCGTTCCCCGTATTGGATCTTTATCTTTGCGCCTCGGCGTCTTTGCGTCTTTGCGTTAAGAGCTTTTCTCACAATTTCGCTTGAATTTTCCCTGCGGCGCGTTTAACCTCGCCGCTTAGATTTGATCCCTGGAGGGTACATGAAAATCGGCAAGAAAGACTGGATCTTCATCGGCATCATCGCTGCCGTTTTTATCGCCTTCTACGTCATTTCCGGCGAGGAAAAGACCAAGCGCGTCCCACTGGACGACACCCACAAGCCTTCCTACGAGCTGTTCAAGAAGACCGGCAGCAAGATGGAGGCGGACAAAGGATGCCCCGTCTGCCACAACACCGCACCCGGCGGCGTCCCCTTCCCCGCAAAACACCCTGTGAAACCCAAGGACGGGCCGATGCGCTGCCTGTTCTGCCACAAACTGAAACTCGCCGGAGTGTAATGACCACGCTGAACCTGACCGGGGAGCTGGAGCGGCTGATCTACGACATCACCCTCCGCTCCCCGGAACTGCACCACATCATCCCTGAAAAGCTGCTGGTCTGCGTCTCCACCGGCAGGGCCAGCCGCGGCGGCAGCCTCGCCAAGATCCACCCGCTGCGCTTCGCCGGCGGCGAGCGGTCGGTCAAGGCCCGGCGCGGCCGGCGTAGTGTCCTGTGCACCATGCCCAGCATCACCCACCGCGGAGAGGAGATGCTCTACGTCATCTATTTCCTGGTCCCCCGCTTCCTGGAACTCTCCTTTCGCGAGAAGCTGATCACCATCTTCCACGAGCTGTACCACATCTCTCCTGCCTGCGACGGCGACATCCGCCGCTTCCCCGGCCGTAACTACGCCCACGGCTCATCCACCAAGGCCTACAACCTGTTGATGGGACAAATGGTGGACCGCTATCTGGAGGCCATCCCGGACCGGTCGACACTGGACTTTCTGGAGGGGAACCTAGCAGCGCTGCGCTCCCGGCACAGCGCCATCGTGGCCCGACGCCTCCAGGCCCCCCGTATCAGCATCACGCCGGCTTAATGATAAGCCTGCCTTGACTTTTCATTGTAAAAACTCTAACTTGGCGATATCCACAGATCCGCAGACCCCAAAGGGGGTAAGACATCATGCTGAAACTGGACTACACCGTCACCCGCAAGTTCGAAGAACTCGCCGAGAAGGCGAAAAAGGTCAGTTCTTCGCAGCTAATCAACGACATCGCGGCCACCGTCGATTCCAAGCTCTTCCAGGACTGGGCCAACTCGGCGCTCAGCCTGCTGCAGCACATCTTCGGGGAGGAAAGCGCCTACTACCGCAACTTCCAATCCATCTACTCCAAGATCATCAACATCACCTACAAGGAAAGCTTCGACAACTGCCGCGCCATCGTACAGTCCGCCCGCGAGGAGTATGAAGCCGGGGGACTCACCGAGATCCGCCTGTTCCTGGACCACGCCGTGCTGGAGTACCTGGGAGGGAGGACCTCCGAGTTTTTGAAACGCGGCGACAACCACACCGCCTGCATCCTGGCATCGGTGTTACTGGAGCAGGTGCTGATGCTGGTCTGCGCCAACAAGGGGGTCCCGGCTGGCAGCACCGACGAGATGAACGAGGCGCTCTACCAGGCCAAGGCCTACCAGGTGGGGACCTACCAGCGGATCAAGGACTGGTGCTACATGAAGGCAGATTTCCTGGCAGGACAAGGAGAGCGATACCGCACGGCCGACGTGGACGAGATGCTGCGCGGCGTGCAGCGCTTCATCGCCAAGGAGATCGGGTAGAAATTAAGACTAACATTAAGAGTGAGATCAGATCGTGCAGCAAAAAGGGGAAGCCATACGGCCTCCCCTTTTTAGTCACGCAATCACCTGACAGCAAATGCGCCTCTTCTTAATCTCAATCTTAATCGTTATCTCATTCTACTTTGTAACCACGCAGTCGATGATGGCATTGATCCTGCGGTTCTTGGCCCGCCCCTCGGCGGTGCTGTTGTACGCGACGCGCCTGGTGTAACCGTATCCCTTGGCGGTCAGACGGCTCTTCTCGATGCCGAAGTTGTCTACGAGGTAGCGCACCGCGCTTTCGGCGCGTTCACGCGAGAGCTTCATGTTGTAGTCGTAGCCACCGACGTTGTCGGTATGACCTTCGATGATCGCGGTGGTGGTCGGGTACTTCTTCATGTAGTCGGCGACCTTCGCCATTTCATCCTTGTACTGCGGCTTGATGTCGAACTTGCCGGTGTCGAATTCCACCACCAGAGCCATGCACAGGCGCTCGGGGGGCTTCACTTCCTTGACGTCGAAGGCACAGTCGATGATCGCCTCGATGCGGCGGTTGGCCTGGCGTCCCTCATCTGTGGCGTTAGACGCTATCGGGCGGGTTAGCCCGAAGCCGCGGGCCTCGAGACGGGAACGGTCGATGCCGCAGTTGGCGACCATGTAGTCAACAACTGCCTGCGCGCGGCGCTTGGAGAGTTCGAGGTTGTACTCGGGGGGGCCGACGCTGTCGGTGTGCCCTTCGATGACGGCGGTGGTGGTGGGATATTGCTTCATAAAGTCGCACACCGGGCCGATCTGCTCCTTGTCCTCCTGGCGGATGGCTGCCTTGTCGATGTCGAACTCGCCGTGCAGGGTGACGCAGTACTTGTAGTGACCCGGCACCGGCTCAGCAGCGGGAACCTGCTCCAGGGGAGGTTCCTCGGCGGGAGCCGGCTGCGCCACCGGGGGCACCGGTTGGGCCACGGCCGCGGGGGCTTCCTTGACGCCGCCAAAGACGAAATCGACGCCGACGCTGTACTCGAGGTTGTGGAAGGACTCG
Source organism: Geomonas agri (assembly GCF_020179605.1). NCBI lineage: Bacteria > Pseudomonadati > Thermodesulfobacteriota > Desulfuromonadia > Geobacterales > Geobacteraceae > Geomonas > Geomonas agri. The sequence continues at coordinate 1,267,542 of NZ_JAINZO010000002.1, read as the reverse complement.
CCGTCTTCCCGCAGGATAAGGTGCCGCAGGTCGCCCCTGAGCGCCACAGTGTCAGTGATGAAGTACTTGATGCCCCCCCCGTAATTGAAGGCGGGACGGCTGGTCTCGTACGGCGCGGCGGCTTCACGCGACTGCCCGCCGTAGCCGGCGGCGAGATAAGGGACCAACTGGCCCTCCGGCATGAAGTGGTAGAGCATGTCCAGATGGTAGTTGTACGCGTTGACGTGACCTATGTTACTGTTCTTCTTGCCTTCGGTGGGAACGTAGTCGAATACCGCCTCGACGCCGAAGTGCCGGGTGAAGTTGTAGCCGGCGCGCAAGCCAAAGTCAGGAGCGGTTTCCAGGTGCTCCTTGCCGATGAAGGTGTAGCCGCCTATGAATGGCGATAGGGAGAAGCTTTCTGCCTTGATCTCGGCGTGGGCCTGCGGGAGCAGCGTGAACAACAATGCGGGAACCAGAACAAGCAACAGCAGGTACTTTTTCATCTGACACCTCCTATGTTGTTAGGGCTTCACGGTAATGAATGCATTGGGGGAGCGCCCGGCAGCGGCGCGGAAATACTGATGCAACTGAAGGCGAGGCAAGACAGAGAGGGCTTTGTTATGAGCAGGTGCTCGCGCCACGCTGGTATTGTGGCAGCCCGGGGAAAACACATCGCAAAGGCTACCACTCATTTACCGGGGTGCAAGAACATGATGCGGTGAAACTGACAGAAGGGAAATGTGAAAAGGCGCTCCTGCCGAACAGGAGCGCCTTTTTCTGTTGCTACTCAGTCTGCTTTTACTCGCAGCTGAAGTTGGACTCGATACGGCGGTTTTGCTGTTTGCCGACAGCGGTCTTGTTGCTGGCCACGGGCTTGGTGGGACCATAACCGACTGCCTTGATACGGTCAGGCGCAATGTCGAAATTCTTGATCAGGTAGTTGCGCACGCTCTCGGCGCGACGCTGGGACAGCTTCATGTTGGCCGCCTTGTTGCCGACGTTGTCGGTGTGTCCTTCGATGGTCCCTTTGGCCTGGGGGAACTCCTTGAGGAATGCGCCCACGGCCTTGAGTTCATCGTGGTACTGCGGCTTGATGTCAGACTTGTTGGTGTCGAACTTGATGTTGATTACCGCAGGCTTGCACAGCTTGGCCGGCTCGGCGACCGGGGCCACGACAGGCGGAGGCGGAACCGGGGCCACGACAGGAGCCGGGGCGGGAGCAGGCGGGGGCGGGGCAACTACGGCGACCTTGGCCAGGCTCTTTGCCGTCCCGCCGGCACCGACGCAGACGAGCGTGTAGTCGGCGCTTTGAGTGGGAGTGACCGTCATGGAACCGGAAGTCGGCACCGTCCCTATGCCCGGCTCGATCGCGCACGAGGTCGCGTTGCTGGAAGTCCAGGTCAAGGTCACCATGTCACCCTTGGTGACCGAGGCAGGTGCGACCGTCAGCTGGTCGGTCGGAAGTGCGGGAGGCGGCGGCACCACTACGGGTGCGGGAGCCGGGGCGGCGGCTGCGACAGGCGCTTCCTTCACGCCGCCGAAGATGAAGTCCATGCCGACGGTGTATTCGAGGTTGTGGAGCCTCTCGTTGTCAGACACCGGCATAAGGTGCCGCACATCTGCCCTCAAGGCGAGAGCATCTTGGAGGAAATATTTGGCGCCGAGGCCGTAGTTGAAGGTCGAGTGATCGACGCCGTCACCTCCCGGATACTTCCTCGATTGCCCACCAAAGCCGGCCGCGAGGTAAGGCACCAGCCGGGATTCCGGCATGAAGTGATAAAGGGCGTCCAGATGGTAGTTATAGACATCCACGCCATGCCCGATGCCGCTGTTCTCCCTCCCTTCCGTGTTGACGTAGTCGAAGACAGCCTCCACCCCTAACTGCTTGGTGAAGTTGTAGCCGGCGCGCAGACCATAGACCGGCATGGTCTCCAGACGGTCCTTACCGAAGAAGGTGTACCCCCCGATGTAGGGGGACAGCGAGAAGGTCTCCGCCTTTACCTCGGCGTGGGCCGCGGTGTGGACGCCCAGCAGCAAGGCCGGAGCGAGAAGAAACAGCACTTTTTTGTTCATTCTGATTACCTCCTGTGTATTTCAGGTTTGTTCCTGCTTAGTGTTAATTTCAGATTATCCCTGCTCGGATGTGCAATTGGGGCAGCGTGTCGCCTTGATGGGGATCATCGTGCAGCAGCGCGGGCATTCCTTGGTGGTGACCGGGGGAGGAGGCGCCGGCATCAGCCTGTTGATCTGGCGCACCACGAGGAACAGGGCGAAGGCTACGATAAGAAAATCGAAGACTGCGTTCAGGAAGAGACCGTAAGCGATAACCGGCACGCCGGCCGCCTTGGCCTCGGCTACGGAGCGGACCGGTGTGGCGGAGAGGTTGATGAACAGGGAGGCGAAATCGATGTTGCCAAGCAGTTTCCCGATGGGCGGGGTAATGATGTCGGCGACGAAAGAAGTGACTATCTTGCCGAAGGCGGCCCCGAGCACGACGGCGACGGCGAGATCGAGCACATTCCCCTTGACGGCGAACTTCTTGAATTCCTCAAGCATTTCGGCGTTCCCTCCTTCCAATTAAAATCATATCCCAGCAGTACACATTAAAAACACTACCACCCGTTAGCGCCCTGCGCAACAAAGCACCTTCCTTTTTGTCAACGGCAACAAAGGCTGGCGCTTTATTCGCGCAGGGCCCCCTGTGGCGACGCTCACGGTATTTCAGCATGCAGCGGGTGATCTGCTGCTGTGGAAGGAGGAGAAGAAGCGGAGTTAGCCACCGGCTAACCAGGAGAGCTTCAACTGCAGGAACAGGGGATGCCTCTCGCCTTGTCGAAGGCCTCCCTCCCCTCCTTGAAGCTGAACCAGCCGATGCCGAGGGCTCCGGCCGAGTCGAGCCACCCGATGCCGGTGAGATAATAGCCGGCACTGGAAACAAGCAAAATGACGGAAAGGTAGAGGCAGACGCGGGTGCAGGCGGCATCGGCGAGGATGGCTTGCGAGTTAAGCGCCGTTCCCACCTTGACCTTTTGCTGGATCAACAACCACATCGACAGTATGGAGACCAGGGAAACCACGATGCCCCAGAAGGTGGTAGTGGGAGCATGGCGGTGAAAGGCGTCGTAGCCTGCGGTGAGCAGGAGGCCGGCCGCGAGCAGGTAAAAGCCGCCGCCAGTTATCCTGAGCGCCCCGCGCTCGAACTGGTCCGGGGCCTGCTCCGGATTCTCCCGCTGGCGCCGCACCATGTGCCAGATGCCGGCCCCCGAGATGACCTCGACGAAGGAGTCCAGACCGAAACCGAACAGGGCCAGGGATTCGTCCTCGAAGCCGAACCAGGCGGAGACCACGCCTTCGAGGATGTTGTACAGGATGGTAATCAGCGCCAGGAGCGCCGCTGTGCGGTAGAACTTGTCGAGTTGCCTGTTCATTTTGCGTCCTTGTGCGCTGCGACTGGATGTATCGGAAGTTTTGAATATATCGCGAGGCCGCTGCGAAAGTCAACGGCCGGGACTGCTCCCGGTTTCTCTTTATCGACGGTGCAGACCGCGCCTCCTGCAAGTAATGGATTCTGCGCCGCTCTGAAAAGTGAGAACTATTGCCCTTGAAAAAATGGCAAACTCGGCGTGAGACCCTGCAGAAATAATATTGACAGCCAAAAACCGCTATGCTATACACGTAATCTCTTCGCGGCACAGGGGCGAAGAAGCCAGTATTCCCGAGTAGATCAGTCGGTAGATCAGCGGACTGTTAATCCGTGTGTCGTAGGTTCGAGTCCTACCTCGGGAGCCAAAATTTCAAGGGTCACAGCACAAGCTGTGACCCTTTTTCGTTTCTCCCGTCTAGGTCCTCCCCCCCGCCCCCAGAATGAAGCTCCTTACTGTATCGCCCGCATCCCACAAAGTGAACACTCGAAATTTCCTGTTATAGTAATCTCCTTGCATTTCACTTCTCCTGAGAGAGTGACTGTCATGAAAATACTGATTGCCATCGACGACACGGATAATTCTGTCAGCAGGGGTACAGGAGAAATTGCCGCGCTGATTGCCGACGCGATTGAGGCCAATGGATGGGGAAAGCCGGGCTTCATCACGCGGCACCAGTTGCTGGTACATCCCGATATACCCTACACGTCGCACAACAGCGCCATGTGCTTACCGGTCGAAATGCCGGAAGAATGCCTGGAGCGGATGATCGCCTTTGCCTGCGACTTTCTGGAGCGCGAATGTGCCGACGGCTCCGATCCGGGCCTGTGCGTCGCCGTCCCCGGCAGCCTCGACTCGGCCGAGGCACTGGTGAATTTCGGTCGACGGGCCAAGCAGGAGGTGATCCAGAAGGGGGAGGCCCTGGAACTGGCCCGAGCGCTCGGCGTACATCTCTCGGAGCATGGCGGCACCGGCCACGGCGTGATCGGCGCCCTCGCCGGCGTGGGCCTCAGACTGTGGGGCAACGATGGACGCATGCGGGGGAGCCTCGCCGCCGTGCGCCCGGGACAGGTGCTGACCGTGCGCGAGCTTTTGGAACAGCCGGACGTGGATGCCGTGCGCTCTCTTGATGGGAGCAGCGTGGACCCGGCCACGTTGGTCCGGATCGGTGAGAAGCCGAAGACGGTCATGCGCGACGGGGGCTCGGTGTTGCTGGTGCATCCCGCGGAAGAGTCAACCTGCGGAGCCGCCTGGGAGTCGCTGCCCCGCAGGATGTTGCGGGATTATTGATGCGCTTATTGCCGCGGTTCACGGGGTAGGCACGTATGTTATTCATTAGCAGTCACGACCACTGGGAGGGTTACTCATGAATTCACGGCACGAAATCGAATCTCACCTCAAGGGGGAGACTCTGGTTCGCAAAGGACTCAAACGCGGCGCCGGTGCAGCCACACTGCGCCTGGTCCCGGAGCTGAACGTGGTGAAGATCGGCGGGCATGGCATCATCGACTACGGACGCGAGGTGGTGCTGCCGCTTCTGGATGAGATCGGCGAGCTGTCCCGGGAAAACCAGGTCATGGTGGTCACCGGCGGCGGCGTGCGGGTGCGTCACATCCTCGACATCGGCATCGACCTCGGCATGCCGACCGGCGTCCTCGCCGAGCTGGCTGGAAAGATCAGCGAACAAAACGCCGAGATCGTGACCCTGCTCTTATCCAAATGGGGAGGCAGCCGGGTGAAGACCGGCGACCTTCTCGACCTCCCCACCATGCTGCACCTGAAGCTGCTGCCGGTGATCCACGGCACCCCGCCTTACGGCCTCTACGAGCACCCGCCCGAGACCGGGCTGATCCCTCCGCACCGCACCGATACCGGCGCCCTGCTCATGGCCGAGGTGCTGGGAGCGAAGAGCTGCATCCTGGTCAAAAACGTCGACGGCCTCTTCACCGAGGACCCCCGCATCAACCCCAATGCGGAGCTCATCGAGGAGATCACGGTAGACGAGTTGATCAAGCTGGACATGGAGGACATGGTACTGGAGCGCAAGATGCTCTATCTGTTGCGCGACATGGCCAACGTGAAGGAGATTCGCATCGTCAACGGCCACAAGCGCGGCACCGTGGGGATGGCGATCCGCAAGGAGAAGGTGGGGACGTTGATCCGCGTTTAAGGGAGATTAGGCCCCCTCACCCTAGCCCTCTCCCGGAGGGAGAGGGGATGTGGACGTATTGGTCACGAAACTAATGTGACGCTTCGACTGGCCGTGCACATGATGAAACTGTATAATGAAAGTGTACCCCCTCCACAGGGAGGAAAAAAAGGAAAGGAGGCACCCTTTCATGGCAGGCAAAATCTTTTATCGGCACAGGACGAAGATGCAGGATGGGGCCCATCAGCCGCGGCACGTGCTGGTGGCGGTGGCCGACCTCGATCTCAAGGTGTACGGGCAGCACATGCGCATGTGCGAGCTGAAGTTCATCGCCGAGTCGCTCGGTGCGGAACTGCTCGAACTGCCGCGCGGACCGAAGCACCAGGATGAAGAGGAAGACTAGAGGACCAGGGTAACGGACGTAGGAAGGGGGCTGTCTGACGACAGCCCCCTTTGCTTTTGGTGACTTCAATTTGGTGAAATGTCATTAGTACCTGCGCTCGCCGTACCCGCCGCGGTCGTCATAATGCCGGTCCTGACGATAGTAACCGCCATCATCATGATCGTGCCACCAGCACGGACAACACCCTGACAGCACCGTGGCAAGGAGCAGCAGCCCGACGGACATCCTGATCTTTTTCATGATTATTTCTCCTTCACTTCGGCACCATCTGCCACCTCCATTGTAGACCAAAGCTCGCATATTTAATAACTTCGCACCGCCCGCACTCTTCTGACGCACTATCCACTTCTCCTCTCCGACTCTTGACACGTCGCACAACACGACCTATAGTCATAAATGACTGACGGTCAACTTAAGGAGAACCGTGATGAGCAATGTCACCGAGCAGAGTCCCTCCGCTGGCACCCGCCCCTCCGGGCGCAGGGCGAAAAGGAGCGAGGAAACCAGGGAGCGGATCTTCCGCGCCGCCCTCAACCTCTTCGCGGAAAAGGGCTTCAACGCCACCACAATAGAAGCGATCACCGCGGCGGCGGACGTGGGCAAGGGCACCTTCTTCAACTACTTCGACAACAAGGAAAGCGTCCTGCTGGAATACCGGGAACTGCAGATGGCGCGGGTCGCTGAGTTCGTCGGGGTCAACCGGGAATCGGAGCGTCCCCTGGTGCCCCTCTTCCTGCACCTGGCGCTGACGCTGACCATGGAGCAGGAAAAGAGTCCGGGCCTGATCCAGAGCCTGATGACCGCCGTGTTTGCCAACGAGACGGTCCAGAAACGGATGGCGGAGGCGATGGAGGGAAACATCCGGCAGCTTGCCACCCTCATGGCGCGGCGCCAGCAATCGGGGGAGATTCGCTGCGACCTCGACTCCTTCACCATCGCCCAATCCTTTCAGAGGATCATCTTCGGCACCATGATCACCTGGTCGCTCAACCCGGTCGATTCCCTGGAGGAGAACCTGAAGAAGAGCATCCAGGTGTTCGTAGACGGGGCCCGCTCCAAATAGCAACAGGCAACAAAGGACACGCCATGATCGTAAAGACCTTGAAAGTGTTGACGGTATCCCTCCTGGTGGCTCTGGCGGCGAGGCAGGCTTCCGCCCAGGACTCCCCTCCCCTGGCGCTGTCGCTGTCGCTGGACCAGGCCATAACCCGCGGGCTGGAGACGAACCTCAACGCGGTACTGGCGAGGACCAGGATCGACGAGGCGGAAGGGACACGGGAGCGCAGGCTGGCCGGCTACCTGCCGCACCTGCGCATCGAGACCCCCTTCGCATGGCAGACCCGCAACCTGCGCGCCCAGGGGATCAGCCTCCCCAACTCCCCTGCCGTGGTCGGCCCCTTCACCAGCTACGACTTCCGCATCTTCGGCGAACAGAGCATCCTCGACCTGCAGAGCTACCACGCCATCAAGGCAGCCGAGCAGGAGAAAAAGGCGCGGCTTGCCGACTACACGGACGCACGGGGCGAGGTGATCCGGCTGGTTACGGTGCGCTACCTGGACGCCGCCTACGCCGAGGCCCGGGTGACGACGGCGCAAAGCCGGGTGCAGACCTCCGAGGTGCTGGAAAAGCTGGCCCGCGACCAGCGCGCAGCCGGGGTGGCGGACGGCCTGGACGTGCTGCGCGCCCAGGTGCAGCTTGCCAACGACCGCCAGAACCTCCTGGTGACCAGGAACAATGCCGAACTCACCCTGCTTGCCCTCGCGCGCAGCGTCGGCGTCGATCTTGGCACCCCCATCACCCTCACCGACAAGCTCTCCTTCAAGCCCCTGGAGCCGCCGCGGATCGAGCAGGGGGTCCAGGCCGCGCTGGAGAGCCGCCCCGACTACCGCTCGCTCTTTGCCCAGCGCACGTCCCTGGAGGAGCAGGTCAAGGCGTCGCGCTCGCGCTACCTGCCCAAGATCGTAGTGAGCGGCAACTACGGCACCAGCGGCCAGGAGATGAACCACCTCGACCCGACCGGGATGCTCCAGGTGAACATGGTGCTGAACCTGTTCGACTACGACCGGAAAGGGGAGCGCCTGGAGCTGGAAAGCCGGCTGGAGCGCAACGCTCGACAGCTCGCCGACCTGAAGCTTGGGGTGGAGCAAGATATTCGCGCCGCGCTGTTGAACCTTACTTCTGCGACCGACCAGGTGGCCACCGCGCGCGAGGGGGCACAGCTGGCCGAAAAGGAACTACAGTACGCGGGCGATCGCTTCAAAAACGGGATCGCCAACAACATCGAGGTGGTCACCGCCCAGGACGCGCTGGCGCGGGCCCGCGACAACGAACTGAACGCGCTGGCGCAGCACGCCGAGGCGAAGATAGCGCTCGCCCGCGCCTTGGGCGATACCGAGAAGGTGTACCGGCTGTTCCTGGGCATCGAATAACTGCGAGGTCATGCACGCCATGAAAAGAAAACTGATCCCGATCGTACTGCTGGTCGCCGCGACCGCCGGCGCCGTATATTTCCTGGGCTTCCGCAACAGGGAGCAGGCCGAAGCCACCTCTATCACCCTCTCGGGCAACATCGAGGCACACGAAAGCGTGGTCGGCTTCAAGGTGCCGGGGAGACTGGCGGAACTCCCCGTCGAGGAAGGGCAGCTGGTCAAGGCGGGAGACGTCCTGGCCAGGCTGGACCAGGCCGACTACCGGCAGCAGGTGCAGATCGACGAGGCTGCCGTCGGCGCACGCCAGGCGGAGTTGGGCCTCGCCACCGCTGGCAGCCGGCCGCAGGAGAAGAATGCTGCGCACCAGTCAGTGCTCGACGCCCAGGCGGATTACGAGCTGAAAAAGCACGACCTGCAGCGCTACCAGACACTCTACGAGAAGGACGAGGTCTCGGCACAGGTGCGTGACACCGCCGCGGCCGCCCTGAAGCGGAGCCAGGCCGTGCTGGAGCGGGCCAGGCAGAACTACGACCAGGTGCTGGAGGGGGTGCGCAAGGAGCAGGTAGATATCAACCGTGCCACGGTCCGCTCGGCGCGCCAGGCGCTGGAACTCTCCAAGATCAAGCTCTCTTACACCACGCTCCCATCCCCCATCACCGGCGTGGTGCTGGTGCGCCAGGCCGAGCTGGGCGAGGTGCTGACTGCCGGGACCCCGGTGGCGACCATCGCCGATCTGGACCATCTCTGGATGCGCGGCTACCTGAGCGAGACCGACCTGGGCCGGGTCAAGCTGGGTCAGGTCGCCACGGTGAAGACCGACACCTACCCGGGCAAGAGCTACCGGGGGCGGGTCTCCTTCATCTCCTCCGAGGCCGAGTTCACCCCGAAGTCGGTGGAGACCCACAAGGAGCGGGTCACCCTGGTGTACCGCATCAAGATCGAGCTGGAGAACCCCGGTCACGAGTTGAAGCCGGGGATGCCGGCGGACGCGACCCTCGCCGTGGCGCCGGCCAAGTGACATGAACGGCTCCGAGAACGCCATAGAGCTAAACGGGCTCACTAAGTCATTTCCCGGCGTGCGCGCAGTGGACGGGCTGACCTTTGCCGTCCAGCGCGGCGAGATCTTCGGGCTGGTCGGCCCGGACGGCGCCGGCAAGACCACGACCATGCGTATGCTAGCCGGCGTGCTCGCCCCGGACCAGGGGAGCGCCACGGTGGCCGGCTTTGACCTCGGCCGCGATGCCGAGCGGGCCAAGCACCACCTCAGCTACATGCCGCAGCGTTTCGGGCTCTACGAGGAGCTCACCGTGGACGAGAACATCCGCTTCTATGCGGACCTTTTCGGGGTACCGCGCCGGGAGCGGGAGGAGCGTTCGGCAGAACTGCTCAAGGCGGCAGGGATGGCGGAGTTTCGCTCGCGCCTCGCCGGCAAGCTCTCCGGCGGCATGAAGCAGAAGCTGGGGCTGGTCTGCGCGCTCATCCACACCCCTGAAGTGATCCTCCTGGACGAGCCAACCAACGGCGTCGACCCGGTCTCCCGGCGCGATTTCTGGCGCATCCTCTACACCCTCCTCAACCAGGGGGTGACCATCCTCACCACCACTGCCTACCTGGACGAGGCCGAACGCTGCCACCGCGTGGCCCTTTTGCACGAGGGGCGCATGCTCTTTTGCGACACCCCCGCGAATCTCAAGGCGTCCCTGCCCGGCGCCGTCCTCTCGATCGTCTGCGCCGATCCGCGCCCGGTCCGGGACCTGCTGGCCGGGATGGAGGGGATTTCAACCGTGATGATCGTCGGCGACGGCCTGCACCTGGTGGTGCGCGACCCGCAGCGCATGATCCCGGAACTGCGCAGCCGGATCGCCGCGGCCGGGCTCCCCTGTGACGCCATCGAGCAGGTGGCCCCGTCCATCGAGGACCTGTTCGTCGAGGCGGTGCAGGGTGGACAGAAAGAGCGGGACAGCCAGGGCGAAGGCAACCACAGCGACCAGGGGGGCGAACGATGAACGGCGCAGCCCCGGCAGTCGTGGTGCGGGACCTGGTGAAGCGCTTCGGCGATTTCGTCGCGGTGGATAACATTTCCCTGGAGGCACGCCCTGGCGAGATCTTCGGGTTCCTGGGCCCCAACGGCGCCGGCAAGTCAACCACCATCAGGATGCTGTGCGGCCTGTTGCTGCCGACCTCGGGCCAGGCGCTGGTGGCCGGCCTGGACGTCGCGCGCGAACCGGAGCGGGTGCGGCAGAACATCGGCTACATGTCGCAAAAATTCTCCCTCTACAACGACCTGAAAGTGATCGAGAACCTGCGCTTTTTCGCCGGGATGTACAGCGTTCGCGCAGCCGACCTCAAGGAGCGTATCGACTGGGCCATCGACATGGCCGGGCTTGCCGGCCGGGAGCAACTGCTCACCGGCACGCTCGCCGCCGGGTGGAAGCAGCGCCTGGCCCTTGGCTGCGCCGTGCTGCACCGCCCCCCCATCGTCTTCCTCGATGAACCCACCTCGGGGGTCGATCCCATCTCCCGGCGGCTGTTCTGGGAGCTGATCCACCGTATGGCCGACGACGGCGTGACGGTCTTCGTGACCACCCACTACATGGACGAGGCGGAATACTGCAACCGCTTGGTGCTCATCGACCGTGGCAACATCGTCGCATCCGGCTCACCGCTGGAGCTCAAGGAAAAGAGCATGGCTGGGGATCTCCTGCTGGTCGAGTGCGACCAGGTGGGCAAGGCGCTGGAGGAACTGCAGGGGGCGCCGGGCGTCACCGACGCCGCCATCTTCGGCAACGCGCTGCACCTGGTGGTCGGCTCCGCCGAGCGCGCGATCCCCGAGGTGAAAGAGTTTCTCGCCGCGCGCGGCATCGGGGCCACCCGCATCGAACGCATCCGTCCCTCGTTGGAGGACGTCTTCGTGTCGCTCACCAGCCTGAACAGGGATGAAGGGGATGAAAGGGATAAAGGCGATAAAACCAAGGCGACCGTAAGGGGCGACCAGGAGAAGGGGCAACCATGAACTGGAACCGGCTCTGCGCCATGGCGCGCAAGGAAATGATCCAGATCCGGCGCGACGCCCGCAGCATAGGCATCGTCATCGCCATGCCCATCGTGATGATGTTCGCCTTCGGCTACGGCGTGAGCTTCGACATGAAGCACATCCCGGTCTACGTCTACGATCAAGAGAAGAGCCAGCAGAGCCAGGACTTCCTGAAGCGCTTCCAGGCCTCGGCCTACTTCGACGTCGTCAGGACGGTGCCGAGCTACCCGGAACTGGTGCGGGCCATCGACGCCGGGAAGTGCCAGATCGGCATCGTGGTCCCCCCCGATTTCTCCAAAAAGCTCCGCTCCGGGCAGAAGGTGAGCGTGCAGGCTATCTTCGACGGCACCGACAGCAACAGCGCCAGCGTAGGCATGAGCTACACCGAGGCGGTGGCGCAGGCGCACTCGCAGCAGCTCCAGCTGGAATGGCTGCGGAGTCGCGGCCAGGGGGAGGCCCGGCTTCCGCTGAGTGTCGACGCCCGGACCTGGTTCAATGAGAACCTGGAAAGCATGGTAACCATCGTCCCCGGCGTCGTGGCCATGGTCATGGCCGTGGTGGGGACTTTCCTAACCTCGCTCACCGTGGCGCGGGAGTGGGAGCGCGGCACCATGGAACAGCTCATCTCGACGCCGGTGACGCCGCTGGAGATCATGCTGGGTAAGCTCGCCCCCTACGTGGTGATCGGACTCGCCGACACGAGCCTCTGCGCTGTGATGGGGGTGTGGTGGTTCGGCGTCCCGTTCCGGGGGCACATCTGGGTCTTTCTGCTGAGCACGCTCCTGTTCCTGATCGTGGTGCTGTCGCTGGGGTACTTCTTTTCGGTAGTGGCCAAGACGCAACTCGCCGCCAGCCAGGTCTCGCTGATCGCCACCTTCCTCCCGGCCTTTCTGCTCTCCGGCTTTATGTACCCGATCGACCAGATGCCGGCCGTGGTGCGGGGCATCACCCATGTGGTGCCCGCCCGCTACTACATGGCCATCCTGCGCAACGTTTTCCTGAAGGGATCGCCGGCCCTGACCATGTGGCAGGATTTCGTGGGACTTGCCATCTTCGCCACCGTGCTCGGGCTGGCGGCGACGCGGGTCTTCCGCAAGAAACTCACCTGAGGGGGGGAATATGCTGGGCCGCCTGCGCCAGATGCTGATCAAGGAGTTCCTGCACGTCATCCGCGACAAGAGGGCGAGGGCCCTGCTGTTCGGACCGCCCATCATCCAGACGCTGGTCTTCGGCTACGCCGCCACGCTGGAGATCAAACACGTGCCGATGGCCATCGTGGACTACGACAACAGCCAGGCCAGCCGCGACCTCGTCGCCCGCTTCCAGGCGAGCCGCTACTTCGAGGTGCGTCGCATCGCCGACCGGCGCGAGATCGCTGATCTGATCGACCGCGCCCAGGTGACCATGGCGCTGCAGGTCAATTCCGGCTTCGCTCGCGACCTCGCCAGGGGGCAGACCGCCCACCTGCAGGTCATCGTCGACGCCAGCAACTCCAACACGGCCCTGGTCGGCCTGGGCTACGTGAACCAGGTGGCACAGGGTTTCGCCCGCGACTTCCGCATAACCGCGCTACAGCGGCAGGCCCCTGCCATGGCGGCCTCGCTCCCCGAGATCGTGGTCGAGCGCCGTCCCTGGTACAACCCCGACCTGACCAGCCAGTGGTTCTTCGTACCGGGCGTGATCGGCAACCTGGTCCTCGTCATCGTGGTGACGCTGACCGCCTTCGCCGTGGTGCGCGAGCGCGAGATCGGCACCCTGGAGCAGATCATGGTGACGCCGATACGGCGCACCGAGTTCATCCTGGGCAAGACCATCCCTTTCTTCCTGATCGGGCTTTTGGACACTGCCCTGATCAGCCTGGCCGGGACGCTCTGGTTCCACGTGCCGCTCACCGGGAGCTTCCTGGTGCTCGCCGCAGGGACGGTCTGCTTTATCCTGTGCATGCTCGGCGTCGGCCTCTTTATCTCCACCGTCTCGGCGACCCAGCAGCAGGCCATGGTGACCAGCTTCTTCTTCATCATGCCCGCCGTCATCTTTTCCGGCTTCGGCTCACCCATCTCCAGCATGCCGGTATTGCTGCAGCGGCTCACCTACCTGAACCCGCTCCGCTACCAGGAGGTGGTGCTGAGAAGCGTCTACCTGAAAGGGGTCGGTCTTGACGTGCTCTGGCCCCAGATGGTGGCCATGGCGCTCATCGCCGCGATCATGCTCACCGTGAGCGTGCTCCGCTTCCGCAAATCCCTGGAGTAATTCCGCCGCCCCGTCGCCTCGAGCACCGCCAGCCCACGAAACGGTGGTCGATAACCCACCGTTTCAGTCTGCGGTAAACATTTCCTACCTTTAATCCGCCACAACTCATCTAATCCATTGACGCAAGATGTAGGCAGTGTATAGAATGCCGCACCGAAATCGCTCCTACACCACGTAGGACGGCCGCGGGCCTCACCTTCGGCGGCGCCCTTCTACAGCAGGAGCACGATGGCAATGATGCAACCGAGATATCACTCGAAAACCCGGACGGAACACCTGATTGCCACCGGGCGCGTCATCCTGTCGACTTTCTTCCTGTTCGCCGTCTGGCTCGACCCGTCCGAGCCCACCCGCTACGCGGCCACCACCTACGGCATCCTCTCCGGCTACCTCGGCTACTCCCTCGTCATCGGCGTCCTCACCTGGCGCCAGGCCTTTGGCTGGACCAAGCTGCACCTGTTCACCCACAGCATCGACCTCCTGGTTTTTGCCTGCCTCATGTTTCTCACCACCGGCCCCAACAGCCCGTTCTTCGTCTATTTCATCTTCATCCTGGTTTGTGCCACCTTCCGCTGGCAGTGGCGCGGCACCCTCTGGACCGCCGTCGCGGCCATGTGCATCACGTTGCTGCTGGCCTGGTATCCTTCCAACCTGCTCCTGAACCAGAATTTCGAGCTGAACCGCTTCATCATCCGCATCGCCTACCTCGCGGTAGTTGCCGGGCTGCTGGGCTACTTTGGCGCCTACGAGGAGTCGATGCGCGAGATCCTCGCCATGCTGTCCCAGTGGCCCCGGGAAACACTTCCCCAGGAGCCTGGGGCGGACGGCCAGGGGATGCTGGGGCATGCGGCGGCGATACTGAGAGCGCCGCGGGTGGTGCTTTTGTGGGAGGAGGAAGAGGAGCCTTGGCTGCACCTGCTCTGCTGGACCGCGGAAGGGTGCCATTACGAGTGGAAGGAGCCCGACGTGTTCGGCGAGATCGTGGCGGACGGGCTGGAACAGGCCAGTTTCTTCACCCGGGATGCCGGCTCCAGCCACATACCCGTAGTCTGCAACACCGTCGCAGGGCTGCAACAGCGTTACGGTGCCCCGCTCAACGCGGAGTTGGTGCGGCGTTTTGACATCTGCTCCGCCTGCGTCTCTCCTCTGGACGGCGAGAAGATCTCCGGCTACCTGCTTGCCCTGGACCGCGGCCAGTTGACCCCCGACGACCTGGTGTTGGGAGGCATCGTGGCGCACGAGATCGCGGCCCGGCTTGACCACGCCCTGCTCTTGAAGCAGTTGCAGCAGGGGGCGGCGGCGGATGAGCGCCTGCGGCTTGCCCACGACCTGCACGACGGCCTACTCCAGTCGCTGGCGGGGGCGGGGCTGCAACTGGTGGCGGCGAGCCGCCTCATCGAGAGCGACCCTGCCGGCTCCCGCGACAGCATCATGCAGGTGCAGCAACTGCTTGCCGCGGAGCAGCGGGACCTGCGGATGCAGATCAACGATATGAAGCCGCTGTTCTCACGACGCAAAACCGAGGAGTTCGGCCTTGCCAAGCGGCTGGAGGAACTGGCCGGACGGATCAAGCGGCAGTGGGAGGTCGCCTGCTCCGTCACCTGTCACTCGCCTACGCCCCGGCTCCAGCGCAGCATGGCGCGCGAGATCTACTTCGTGGTGCACGAGGCGCTCATCAACGCGGTGCGCCACGCGGAGGCGACTACCCTGCGCGCTGAGATATGCTTCGACGCGCAGTGGGCGCGCATCACCGTGATCGACGACGGACGTGGCTTCGGCTTCCAGGGGTGCTACGACCAGGACCAGCTCAGCGACCTGAAGCGTGGCCCGGTAACGCTCAGGGAGCGCATCGACGCGCTGAACGGGAGACTGGTGATCGACTCCAGCGAGCGCGGCGCCCGCCTCGACATCACCCTGCCCCTCATCGAACAAGGAGGTTGAAATGATACGATTGGTCATCGCCGACGACCATCCGCTGATCCTCAACGGACTGACTGGCCTGTTCAACTTCGAGGAGGATTTCGAGGTGCTCGCCAGTTGCAGCAACGGCTCCGATGCGCTGGCAGAGATCCGCCGGCAGCGCCCCGACGTCGCGGTACTCGATATCCGCATGCCCGGACTGAACGGCATCGAGGTGGCGCGCCGGGCTACCGAGGAACAGCTCGGCGCACGGCTGGTCCTGCTCACCGCGGCCCTGGAGGACGAGGACATGCTGGACGCTGTCATGCTCGGTATCCAGGGGGTGGTCTTGAAGGAGATGGCACCGCAGTTCCTGGTGCAGTGCATCCGCAAAGTGCACGCCGGCGAGCAGTGGCTGGAGCGCCGCTCCGCCAAGCAGGCCCTGGAAAAGCTCCTGAAACGCGAGGCAGGGGGGCGCGAAGTGGCCAACCTCCTTACCCAGCGCGAGGTCGAACTGGTACGGATGGTGGCCGACGGGCTGCGTAACAAGGAGATTGCCGACAAGCTCTGCATCAGCGAGGGGACGGTGAAGGTGCACTTGCACAACATCTACCAGAAGATCAACGTCGACGGCAGGGTGGCGCTGTTGCGCTACGCCCAGGAGAAAGGGCTCGTATAGCGGCATTGCCGGTTTTCATGCTCCTCCCCCCGGAGGGGGAGGTCGGGAGGGGGGAGCAGGCGCAAAGGAAATCCCCCTCCCTGTCCCTCCCCCCCCCGGGGGCGGGAACACTCTATCCAGAGCATCTCGGATCATCGCCCACACCACCCGTACAATTCTCGTTTTACTGTCAACATCCGCAAATTTGTGAATTTTTTTCCCACCTGATACGCATTTCCCTCTTGCAATAAAACATCTTTCTACTAAAATAACAATTCAGTCAGTTCAGGTTCGCGCTCCAAAGAGTCCTATCGTTTCGCTGTGAGCAAAGGGGAGGCCGGGATGAGCAAGACGAGAACGGAAGCACGGGATGACACGGAACTTTCCATCAGCCAGATACTGAAGGAGCGCGGCGTCTCCCGACGCGACTTCCTCAAGTTCTGCTCAACGGTCACGGCGGCCCTGGCGCTGCCACCTTCCTTCGCCCCGTCCGTGGCCCAGGCGCTCGACGAGGTGAAACGTCCCCCTCTGGTCTGGCTCGAATTCCAAGGCTGTACCGGCGACAGCGAGGCGCTGCTGCGCTCGGCCAACCCCACCGTCGCGGAGATCATCCTCGACATCCTCTCGGTCGACTACCACGAGACCATCATGGCGGCCGCCGGGCACCAGGCCGAGGCCGCGCTCGACAAAACCATCACCGACTACAAGGGGAAGTACTTCGCGGTCATCGAGGGGTCCATCCCGATGAAGGACGGCGGGGTCTTCGGCTGCGTCGGGGGCAAGTCGAACCTGGAGCGCGCACGACAGGTCTGCGGCGGTGCGGCGGCCACCATCGCCATCGGCAACTGTGCCTCCTACGGTGGCATCCCCGCGGCCGCCCCCAACCCGACCGGCGCGGTGGGGGTCAAGGAGGCGGTCCCCGGCGCAACGGTGATCAACCTCCCCGGCTGCCCTTGCAACGCCGACAACCTGACCGCCACCATTGTGCACTACCTGGTCTTCAACAAGATCCCGGCTCTCGACGGCCACGGCCGGCCGCTCTTTGCCTACGGCAAGCGCATCCATGACAACTGCGAGCGGCGCCCGCACTTCGACGCCGGCCAGTACGTGGAACACTGGGGCGACGACGGCCACCGCAAGGGGTACTGCCTCTACAAGATGGGGTGCAAGGGCCCCGCCACCTTCCACAACTGCCCCACCCAGCGCTACAACGAGAAGACCGCCTGGCCCATCGGCTCGGGTCACCCCTGCGTCGGCTGCGCCGAACCCCAGTTCTGGGACGTCATGTCCCCCATGTACAAGCGGCTCCCCAACGTGCCGGGCTTCGGCATCGAGCATACCGCCGACGCCATCGGCCTCGGGCTGGCCGCGGGCGCCGCTGGCGCCTTCGTGGTGCACGGCGCGCTTTCCGCCATGAGAAAGGACAAGGAACCGGGCGAGGACACCAAGGAGGACTAAGATGAGCAAGATCGTTGTCGACCCGATCACCAGGATCGAAGGGCACCTACGCGTCGAGGCGGAAGTCTCCGGCGGCAAGATCAGCAACGCCTGGGTTTCCGGCACCATGTTCCGCGGCATAGAGACCATCCTCAAGGGGCGCGACCCGCGCGACGCCTGGTACTGGACCCAGCGCTTCTGCGGTGTCTGTACCACGGTGCACTCGATCGCCTCCATCCGCGCCGTCGAGGACGCACTGAAGATCCCGGTGCCGCCCAACGCGCAGCTGATCCGCAACATCATCATCGCCATCCAGAACACCCAGGACCACGTGATCCACTTCTACCACCTGCACGCTCTGGACTGGGTGGACATCACCTCGGGCCTCAAGGCCGACCCGGTCAAGACCGCGCAGCTGGCCGCCTCCATCTCGGACTGGCCCAACAACTCGCCCACCTACTTCAAGGCGGTGCAGGACAAGGTGAAGGCCTTTGTCGGTTCCGGGCGACTGGGCCCCTTCGCCAACGCCTACTGGGGGCACCCCGCCTATAAGCTCCCGCCCGAGGCGAACCTGATGGCCACCGCCCATTACCTGGAGGCGCTGGAGTGGCAAAAGGACATCATCAAGATCCACGCGATATTGGGGAGCAAGAACCCGCACCCGCAGACCTTCCTGGTGGGAGGGATGTCGATCCCCATTGATCCCGACTCGCAGAACGCGTTGAACGCCGACAAGCTGATCGAGATTAAGCGCCTGTTGCACAAGGCCCAGGAATTCGTGGAGAAGGTCTACATCCCGGACCTCTTGGCGGTGGCCTCCTTCTACAAGGATTGGGCGGGCATCGGCGCCGGGGTCGGCAACTACATGTGCTACCCCGAGTTCCCCGACGCTAACGGGAAACCGTGGCTCCCGGGCGGTGCCATACTGAACCGCGACATCTCCAAGGTGGTGCCGCTCGACCAGAAGAAGATCACCGAGCACGTGGAGCATTCCTGGTACCAGGATGCCGGCAGCGAGGGAAAGGGGCTGCACCCGTGGGAAGGCTCCAGCGAGCCCAACTACACCGGGCCCAAGCCCCCCTACCAGTACCTCGACACCGACAAGAAGTACTCCTGGGTCAAGGCGCCGCGCTACGAGGAGAAACCGATGGAGGTGGGGCCGCTCTCCCGCGTCCTGGTCGCCTACGTCTCCGGGCACAAGGAGACCAAGGCGGCGGTGGACCTGGTGCTCAAGAAGCTCGGGGTCGGGCCGGAGGCACTCTTTTCCACCCTGGGGAGGACCGGCGCCCGCGGCATCGACTGCCTGGTGATAGCGCAGCAGGCCCCCAAGTGGCTGGACGAGCTGATCGGCAACATCGCCAAGGGTGACCTGAGGATTCACTCCAACGAGCTCTGGGATCCCGCCACCTGGCCAGCCGAAGCCCACGGCTACGGCTGGCACGAGGCGCCCCGCGGGGGACTGGGGCACTGGATCAAGATCAAGGACCAGAAGATCCTCAACTACCAGGCGGTGGTCCCTTCGACCTGGAACGCCTCACCGCGCGACGCCAAGGGGCAGGCCGGCCCCTACGAGGCGGCCCTTCTCGGAACGCCGGTCGCGGACCCTGAAAAGCCGCTGGAGATCCTGCGCACCATCCACTCCTTCGACCCCTGCCTGGCGTGCGCCGTGCACGTCCTCGACGCCACCGGCAGGGAAATGGTCAGGGTGAAGGCATCCTAGAGGAGGTGGGCCATGTCGGGTGTTTGCAAGGTCAAGCAATACGTCTGGGAACTGCCGCTGCGCTGGTTCCACTGGATCAACGTGCTCGCCATCGTCATCCTGTCGGGCACCGGTTTCCTGATTGGGCATCCGGTCTCCCTCGGAGCCAGTGCCAGCGACTACGCCATGGGGTGGATCCGCCTGGTCCATTTCGTGGCGGCCTACGCCTTCACCGTGAGCGTCGCCTCGCGCGTGGTCTGGGCCTTCATCGGCAACGAGCACGCCAGCTGGCGCGCCTTCTTCCCCATGTACACCGCCGCGGGGAGGGAAAAGCTGCGGCACATGATACGCTACTACACGCTGCAGACGCACGAGGTACCGGAGATCGTCGGGCACAACCCGCTGGCCACCACCGCATACTTCGTGCTGTTCCTGATCTACCTGGGCATGATCCTCACCGGCTTCGCCATGTACGCCACCCACGCGCCGGGCGGCATCATGTTCAAGTCGCTTGGCTTTATGTACTCTCACTTCAGCCTGCAGGGGATGAGGCTGGCCCACCACCTGGGCATTTGGCTCATCGCCGGTTTCGTCATCAACCACATCTACAGCGCCTGGCTCATGGACATCAAGGAGCACGGCGGGGAGATTTCGAGCATGTTCAGCGGATACAAGTTCACGGTGAAAAAAGGGGAATAACCCCCGCCACCTCACCCTGGCCCTCTCCCGAAAGGAGAGGGAACGTTGGATACCAGGGGCGAAAGATCACACTTAACCAACAAGGAGAATGAACACGTGGCGGCTCATTCCGTGAAGAACGCACCGAAGGTCCTGGTGCTTGGCGTAGGAAACGTAGTGATGGGGGACGACGGTGTCGGCATCCGCGTAGTGCAGCAGCTGCAGCGGGAGTACCGGTTCCCCAAGGATGTCGAGATCGTGGACGGGGGGACGCTGGGGCTCGACCTCCTCCCGGTGCTCGAGGGGCGCAGCCACCTGATCATGGTCGATGCCGTGGAAACAGGGAAGGAGCCAGGGACCTGCGTGCGGCTTGCCGGCGAGGAACTCCCCATCGCCCTGGAGACCAAGGTGTCTCCCCACCAAATGGGGCTCAAGGACCTCCTCTCGGTAGCCAGGCTCATGGGACAGGCCCCGGGCAAGATGGTGCTGATCGGCGTACAGCCGGGAAGCATCGAAATGGGGACCGAGCTTACCCACGAGGTGTCGCTGCAGGTGGAGACCATGAAGGGGGCGGTGCTCAAGGAACTCACCGCGTTCGGCGTCCAGTGCCGCCCCGTCTCCCGCGCCGTCAACGAGTGCCGGGACTAGCCGCCATGCCCTCGCGTCACGCCGCTCCTAAAACTCATCCCCAAACTCCTCCCCCCGGAAGGGGGAGGCCGGGAGGGGAGCTGGCGGGATTTGGGATGAGTGTCTGCGTCGCCCTCGCCATGCTCTTAAGCGGATGCGCCAAGTCCCCGGAGCCTCCACCCACGGCCAGCACGCGGGGCGCCCAACTCTTCAAGGAGCGCTGCGCCCCCTGCCACCCCGACGGCGGCAACGTCATCAACCCGAAGAAAACCTTGCACGGCGGCGTGCTAGCCGATAACGGCATCACCACGCCCGCCGGGATCGTGGCCAGGATGCGCAAGCCGGGCCCGGGCATGACCAGTTTCGACCCGGCCACCATCCCCGACACCGACGCCCACCTCATAGCCGAGTACATTCTCGCCACCTACCGCTGAGTTCCAGCGGCGCTACCGACTCCGCCCATAACCACAAGGGTGACCTTCCTTCATCCACGCCCCCTCTCCCTCCCAACGATTAGAGGCTCCTCGTTTTTGCTTGTTTACTTTATGCGGACTGTGGCATATATTCCGACCGCCATTACTACAGCGGGGAGTACCATGGCCCTTTTCGAAAAGATCGCGTTCGACCAGATGGATAACCAGCCGGACCAACCGGAGCGCTCCCTGCGCAATTGGCAGGAGGGAGAGACGCTCACCATCCGGTACCGGCTCTGGCCCAAGTTGAGCACGCTGATCACCCCCATCATCCTGCTCCCCTTCTTCCGGCTTTTCCTGGAGGACGGCTTCTTCGTGTTTCAGATCCTCTGCGTGGTGGCCCTGGTGGCCTGCTGCCAGATCGGCGCCGACTGCCTCTTCACCCAGGAGATCATGCTCACGCCGGACCGGATCTTCAAAAACGGCCTGCTCGGCATCCAGGAACTCCCGGTTTATGACCTGAAGCTGCAGGTCAACAAGCAGGAAAACCTGAAGTTCTACCACGGCTCCGACAAGAACCTGCGCGAATCCATCACCGTGTACCGCTACCTGATCAACGACGACGATTTCGCTGATACTTTGGGGTACCTGCAGGACGTCTACCACGTCAGCTTCACCGACAAGACCACCGGCGCCACCGAATCCCACTGCAGTAAGATCGCCCTGGACCAGTTCCTGAAGTCGGCGGGAAGCTACCGCCTCATGGCCGGCTTTTTCCTGCTGTTCGCCCTCATCGCCATATTCACCGTCGGGCTCTCCGATGTCTTCATGGGCATGGCGCTTTCACTCCCCGCCTATCCCGTCCGGGTCTCCGGCATCGCACTCGCCATCGCCGGCTTCTTCCTGATCCGGCACTGGAGCTCCACCTCGCGCCGCAGCAGCGAGGGGGGCTCCGCCCCGGTCATGGACCGGCTGGAGCGCGCCGACCTGAACGCCTTCTACTGCGCCACGGTCGCCGTACTCGTCGCCGGAGTGGGCCTGGTGCTCTTCATCCTGTTCGGCAACGCCCTCGACCTGTACCTCTTCATGATCGTCGCCTGGTTTTATTTCCGGGACGGCTATCCACGCCTTTCCACCTGGGAGCGCCTTTCCGCGAGCAAGCCGGCACCGGAGTCGTCCCTCGCCCCCACCCAACTGCTGCCGCGGCGCTCCCTGCAGATTTCGCTGGTACTCATGGGAACCCTGGCGGTGATGAGCTACGGCGAGGAAAACCACTACCTCTACGCCAACAAGAAGGACTGCCAGGACGACTGGGGTGACTCCTCCTGCCGGGAGGTCCCCGGCGAGGGAGGATCCGGTGGCAGCTATGGCGGCAGCGCTCACTACTACGGCCCCCGTTATGGCATCGGCTCCGGCAGGGCCACCCGCGCCGTGGGCGTGACCAGCGTGAGCCGCGGGGGCTTCGGCTCGCTAGGCGGCTTCCACGCCGGCTTCGGAGGATAGCCGTGCAGCGCATCGCGGTAACGCCGCGCGACAACTGGCGCGAGCGGGTCGAGTCGGTGGGGATGCTCTACCACACTATCGACGGCGTCCCATACTGGGACGAATCCGCCTGCTACCGCTTCACGCGCAGCGAGATCGACATGCTCGACACTGCTACCGCCGAACTACACTCGCTCTGCCTGCAGGCCGTCGAGGAGGTGATCCGGCGCGACCTGTTCACCCGGCTCCGCATTCCCAAAGAGTTCGCAGCGCTGGTGATCGATTCCTGGGAGAACGACGAGCCCACCCTGTACGGGCGCTTCGACCTGGTCTGGGACGGCAACGGACATCCCAAGATGTACGAGTACAATGCCGACACCCCCACCTCCCTGCTGGAAGCGAGCGTGGTGCAGTGGTTCTGGCTTCGGGAGACCCGCCCCGACTACGACCAGTTCAACTCCATCCATGAGAAGCTGATCCGCTTCTGGCAGCGCTGGCCCAACCTGCACACGACTCCGATCCACTTCGCCTGCGCCGGCGATGCCATGGAAGACCTGGGCAACCTGGAATACCTGCGCGACACCGCCCTGCAGGGAGGCGCGCGCACGCGCCGGCTCTTCATCGAGGAGATCGGCTGGGACAGCGCCAGGTTGGATTTCGTCGACCTCGACGACGCGCCCATCCGGGTGCTGTTCAAGCTCTACCCGTGGGAGTGGATGATCCGGGAGGAGTTCGGTCGCCACCTGACCCGGGCCAGGATCCGCCTTTTGGAGCCCCCTTGGAAGATGGTGCTCAGCAACAAGGGGATCCTCCCCATCCTGTGGGACCTGTTCGAGGGGCACCCGAACCTCCTGCCGGCCAGCTTCGAGGATCAGCCCCTGCTGGGGGAGTTCGTCCGCAAGCCCCTCTTCTCCCGGGAGGGGAGCAACATCGAGATCCACCGGGCGGGGAGCGTGACCAGGACCCCCGGCAGCTACGGCGGCGACGGCTACATCATGCAGCGCTACCAGCCGCTGCCCGATTTCGGCGGCAACTACCCGGTGATCGGCTCCTGGGTGATCGACGGCGACCCCGCCGGGATCGGCATCCGGGAGGATGCGACGGAGATCACGACCAACGGCAGCAGGTTCCTGCCGCACTTTTTCGTGGAGGGATGAGATGAATTCGGTAACGGTGGTGGAGTCCCTGGGAGGAGTGAACGGTTACTTCCTGCATTTTCTGGCCGCGGCGCTACTGGTGGCCCTGTTCTGCGTCGTCTACGTGCGCATCACACCCTACCCGGAGTTCAAGCTGATCGCCCAAGGCAAGGTGGCCCCCGCAGTGAGCTTCGCCGGGGCCCTGCTCGGCTTTGCCATCTCCCTGGCCAGCGCTATCGCCCATAGCGTATCGTTGCTGGACATGCTGGTCTGGGCGGCGGTCGCCCTGCTGGTCCAGTTGCTGGTGTTCCTGGTGCTGCGTATAATCTTCGCCGACCTGAGCCGCGCCATAGCGGGCGACGTACTGGCCCCGGCCATCCTGCTGGGTGCCCTCTCACTTGCCGCCGGCATCGTGAACGCCGCCTGCATGACCTACTAGTGCCGCATCCTGTGGCAGCTGCCCCTTTTCCCGGCACTCGCCCGGCCTTCCCTTCTCTTGTTCCCCTTGTATATCCCCCCGATCCTGGTTGATCGAAGCGCGCGGGACATTGGCCAACGTTGCGCTCCCTCCCCTTGCGGGAGGTGGGAGGTGCCCCCACCAACTTCTCCCTTCTAAGAACCATCGCATCGATGGATCTAACACTCCCAGCAAACATGGCACGCGTTATGTAACTGAGGGAACTGCGGCAGGCACCGCGCAGGTGCCGAACCGTCCATTTCGCGGTACACAAAGGAGCCCGCCATGAAGAAAGTACTGACCCAGGCAGCATCGTCCTTCTTGGTCCTGCTGCTGCTCGCCACACCGGTTCTCGCCGGGGAAATCACCATCTCCGCCGCCGCCAGCCTCAAGGAAGCGATCAACGAACTCGCCGACAGTTTTACCCGCAAACACCCCGACACCAGGATCGTCAGGAACTACGGCGCTTCCGGTACCCTCGCCAAGCAGATCGAAAGTGGCGCCCCCGCCGACATCTTCATCTCGGCCAACGAACAATGGATGAGCTACCTCCAAGAGCGGAGGCTGGTTTCCTCCGTCGAGATTCTGGCCTGCAACACCCTGGTCTTTGCCGGCAGCACGACCAAGAGGGTCAGCGGCATGCACGACCTCGTCGCCCTGGACAGGATCGCGTTAGGTAGCCCCAAGAGCGTCCCTGCCGGCGAGTACGCCGCCGAGGCCATCAGCAAGGCGGGCCTGACACGGCAACTGGGGGGGAAACTGGTCTTCGCCAAAGACGTCCGGGAGAGCATGATGTACGCCGAGCGCGGCGAGGTGGAGGGGGCCTTCGTCTACCGCAGCGACGCACTGCTGGGGAAGCGGGCGCGCATCCTGTTCACCGTGCCGCAAAAGCTCTACCCGCGCGTGACCTACCCGATGGCGCTCACCTCGTCAGCGGCCGGCAAGGGCGAGGCTGCTGCCTTCTTTCATTATCTGAAACAGCCCGAGACAGTCTCGGTATTAAAGAAATACGGCTTCTCATTCTAGCCGACTGGCTGAAGAACTGACGTTGAGGCAAACACTACCAGTATTATCTTGGGCACTATAAACCCCTAATTTTCTGCAACTATGGCAATAAATAGCTTCAGAAAAAAATATATTTGAGAGAATCAAATTATCTGATAATAATGTTCCCGAGCTTAAACAGTTCATCAGATTCGAGCGCAACAAGAAGAGGGCCAGAATGGCAACGAACGACAGTACCCCTCCCAGCACGCCCCCACCCTCGGGCAAAGGCTCGACCGGGCGCCCCCCCCTTGAGCAGATGCTGGCCGACCACTACCTGAAAATCCTGGCTCAAGCACCGGTACTCATCTGGCGCGCCAACACCAAGGCGGAGTGCGACTGGTTTAACGACACCTGGCTCTCGTTCACCGGCCGGACTATGGAACAGGAATACGGCAGTGGCTGGGCCGAAGGGGTACACCCGGAGGACCTGCAGCGTTGCGTAGATATCTGGCTGGGGGCTTTCGAGAAGCGGGAAAGTTTCGAGATGGAGTACCGCCTGCGCCGTCACGACGGTGAGTTCCGCTGGATCCTGGACATCGGCCGCCCGATGCAAGCGGTAGACGACAGCTTCGCAGGCTACATCGGCTACTGCTTCGACATCACCGATCGGAAAAGGGCGGAAATGGAGCTGGTGCTGGCACGGGAGAGCGCTGAGGCGGCCAACAAGGCCAAGAGCGACTTCCTCGCCAACATGAGCCACGAGATCCGCACCCCGATGAACAGCATCATGGGGATGTCGCAGCTGCTTGCCTTCACCGAGCTCACTGCCGAGCAGAAGGAGTACGTGGACGGTATCCTGGCCTCGTCCGAGGGGCTTTTGGCCATCATCAACGACATCCTCGACCTGTCCAAGGTGGAGGCCGGCAAGATCGACTTGGAGCTGCACAGCTTCAGCATCAGGCGCAGCATCAACGAGGTCCTCAAGACTCAGATGAGCGCGGTGGTGGCAAAAGCGCTCTTCTTGCGCGCCAACGTCGCCGAGGATGTGCCCGACACCCTAGTGGGTGACCAGCTGAGGCTGAAGCAGGTGCTGCTCAACATCGTCGGCAACGCCATCAAGTTCACCAAAGAAGGGGGCGTCACTGTCTCGGTCACGATCAAGGAGCAGCGCGCCGACGTCATCGATCTCCAGATCAGCGTCATCGACAGCGGCGTCGGCATAACCGCCGAAGCGATCGACCGCATCTTCTCCCCGTTCGGCCAGGAGGACAGCTCCACCACGCGCAAGTACGGCGGCACCGGGCTTGGGCTCTCCATAAGCAGCAAGCTAGTCGAGCTCATGGGGGGAACTCTCTGGGCCGAAAGCCGCAAAAACGCAGGGAGCAGCTTCCGCATGGTAATCCCGTTCCGGCGCTCCAGCGAATTGCTGGGGTCCCAAACCCCCTCCAGGAGCGAGGCACGGCCACTGTGGGAAGGCAAGAAGCTGCACATCCTGCTGGCCGACGACCAGGAAACCAACCGGAGCGTCATGTCACGGCTTTTGGAACGCTTCGGGCACACGCTACATACCGCCGCCCACGGGGAAGAGGTGTTGCGCAAATGGCACGAGCAACGCTTCGACGTCATCCTGATGGACGTGGAAATGCCTACCATGGACGGCACCGAAGCCATGCGCCGCATCAGAGACCTCGAACAGGCTTCGGGCAACCGTACCGCTATCATCGCCATCACCGCCCACGCGCTCAAGAACCAGCAGGAGATGTTCCTGCAGTTGGGCTACGACGGTTACGTCGCAAAACCGGTCGAAATCGCCTCGTTGCTGCAGGAACTGAAGCGCTGCCTTCAGGTGTCCGAAGTCAGGCAGGACCTTCCCTCGCAGGCAGTTCCCCCCTCAGCGGCAGATTCTGTTGACATCGCCAAACTTGCCGACATACTTAGCTCCGTGGTCCCACTGTTACAGCAAAGAAACATGATGGTGCTGGACAAGGTTAGCGACCTTGCCAATGCCGCTCCCGAACTCCCCGCGCTGTCTCAGTTGAACCAGCAAATCAGGCAGTTTGATTGCACCGCAGCCCTACAGACAGTGCAAAGGCTGTGCGAAGAGCTGAACATCCGGATTGACCAGCGTCTGTAATCAGATTGCCTGGTCGCACTGAGGGACAGGTGGCAAAAAAAACCCTTCTTGTCGTAGACGATACCGTCGACAATCTCATCATCCTCTATAAGCTGCTGCGCACAGAGTACGCAGTCATCGGCGCCAACAGCGGCATCGAGGCACTGCGGCTGGTGCACTCCGCAGCGCCGGACCTGATCCTTCTGGACATCATGATGCCGGAAATGGACGGCTACGAGGTGTGCCGGCAACTGAAACTGGACCCGCACTTGCGCGACATCCCGGTCATCTTCATCTCCGCGCTCAACGAGGAGGTGGACGAGGCCCGCGGCTTCGAGATGGGCGCTGTGGACTTCATCACCAAACCGGTGAAGCCGGCCATCTTGGCGCGGCGCGTGGCAGTGCACTTGGAGTTGCAGTCCCAGAAGGTGGCGCTGCAACACCGAAACCACGAACTGCAGGCGGCCCTGTCCCGGGTGAAGGAGCTTTCCGGGCTCCTCCCTATCTGCATGACCTGCAAGAAGATCAGGGATGACCAAGGGTACTGGAACCAGTTAGAGTCCTACATCTCAGAACACTCCGAGGCGCTGTTCAGCCACAGTTATTGCCCCGAATGCGCCGCTATCGCCATGGACGACTTTCTCAACTAGAACTCGATGCCGGTAGCGGCTTGAACCTGCCGGTTTTTTTTGTTGACTTTAGTTGGTCGTCAAACTAAATTCCCATCCCATGGACACTCGCAACATCGCCGCCATCATCAGCGAAACCCGCGCCGGCATCAACCGGTACCTGCTCCAGGAGCTCAAACGCCTGGGGATGGAGGGACTCGCCCCTTCGCACGGCGCCATCCTGTATCACCTCTTCACTAACGATGAGGTCACCATGAAGGACCTGGCCAAGGCGGTGCGCCGGGACAAGTCAACGGTCACCGCACTGGTGGGGAAGCTGGTCGCCAACGGCTACGTGGACAAGGTGAGCAGCACGCTGGACCAAAGGACGGTGTACGTCAGGCTGTCACAGCGGGGACAGGCGTTGCAGCCGGTTTTCCAAGAGGTCTCCCGCAACCTGATCGACCAGATGTGGCGCGGCGTCGACGAAGCGGAGCAACGCGAACTGGTGCGCCTGTTGAAAAAGATCCGAGCTAACCTGCCCTAACCCTTTCCCTTATCACCCCTTCATCCTTGGTAGGTACGGATCGATAGGTGCCGCACAGCAACGGCGCTTCACCCCACCGTCCCCAGCACGAAATCGGCGATGATGTGGGCGATCCGGTCCGAAGTGCAGCGATCGTTGTTGAAGAGCATGTCGTAGAGGGCGGGGTCGTGGCCGTCTTGGTTCAGGAAGTCGCTGGTGAAGCGATCACGCACCTTTTGCTGCCGGTGCATGAGCTTCTCGGCCTCCTCCTCTTCCATATTGAGACGACGGGCCAGGGTGGTGATCTTGAAAGCTTCCGAACCGAAGATCCGGAAGTGATAGGAATGTTCCAGGTGCCGCGCCACGATGGCGCCCCCAAGGTCGAGGATGAGGACGTTGCCCTGCTCCGCGAGCGCCACCACGTGCTGGGACAGCGGCAGGAAGTAGTCGTAGTTGCTCTTCCAGCGCGAGGAGAAGGTGGCCAGGATCTCGGACAGGAGCCGGTTGTTCTCTCCCAGGGTGCGCAGGATCTCCTGGGACAGGTTGTGCCGCTTGGCGACCTCGTCGATTATGGCCCGGTCGATCATGACCCATTCCTCGCCGGTTCTCTGCATCAGGATGTCGCGCAAAAGCTCGGCTGTCGGGTAGCCGGTGCAGCCATACTCCCGAGAGATGGTGATGCAGGGGCGGGGCTTGGGCTTGGCCTGCCTCGACGCCGCCTTCTCTTTCTGTCTGCGGTTGTACTCCTCGAGGCTCCCTATCCGCAAATCCACCGACGGTATGAACAGGTTGTCAGGCATCTCTCTCTCCTTGTCCCCGGCTTGGCCCTAGCCGCTCATCTCCTTCAATTCCCGGATCAGGTCCACCTGGCGCTGGAAGATGAAACGGGACAGCACCCCTTCTGCCTGTGCATCGGAGCTTATGGAAAAGCGGCAGAGGTCGCCGTCGTTGCCACAGGCGACGTCAACCACGGTCGCCGGCACCTCCAGCGGGGTCACCGTGTTGTGCAGCAGGTTGGGCATCATCACCTTGAGCAGCACCTCGTCCCTTTTGGCCAGTTGGCTCGCCTGCGCGCTCAGCATCGAGAATCCCCCCAGGGAGACATCGAGCGCCTGTGCCGCCACGGTGTGTCCCGACGCAATTATCTCTGCCTCGCAGGGAGGATCCAGTTCGAGCCGCAGTGACGCGCGCTGTTCAGCCATGAGGTCCACGTAGCAGAAGTTGTGCAGCGAGGCCATCATGCGCCGCACGTCCGCGTCCTTGACGTCGGCCAACAGGGTCTGGCTGAAGGTGCCGCACTTGATGCAGGTCCGACCGGACAGCCCCAGGGCGACCGCCTGCTGCGGGTGCACGTCCAGTTCCAGGACCTGCCCGCTGATTTCCACGAGGGTCGCCGGATAGCTGATCGGCAATCCCTTGTAGTAGTTCAGCAGCTTCACCCTGGTCCCCGCCCCGCTTTTGATGAGTGCCCGGAAACTGGAGAGTATCTCCGCCGAGTCCTGTTCCGGGGAGGTCTGCACCGTCGGCCGGTAAAAGTTAGGTTCCATGTTCGGCCCTTTCCTGCGTCACAGCAGGCCGTGGCGCTGCAGGATGGCCATCAGGTCGGCCCGCGCCACCGGCTTCACCAGGTAGTCGGAGCAGTCGCCGTCCCACATTGCCTCTTCCATGTTGGCAGGGGAGTTCAGGGCAGTGGTCATGATGATGACACTCTTGCGCCCGTCGCTGCCGTGTTGCCGTTCCGCTTGGCGCATCAGCTTCAGGGCCTGCTGGCCGTCCATCTCCGGCATGACGATGTCAAGCAGCACTAGGTCGAACGGGTGCCCCTGCTGCAGCGCGGTGGAGAAGCGATCCACCCCCTCCCGGCCATTGCCCGCGGTCTCGATCTCCGCTACCCCCTGCAGAAACATCATGAGACCCTCGCGCAGGAATTCGTTGTCCTCAATGATCAAGCACTTCATCTCTCTCCCCTACCGCCTGGTACGATGGCGAAACGACAGATGTTGAAACAGTTTCTACGACGGCTGGCTGCCGTCCCTGCTCAGCTTATCGGCAGTTGTTAATTAAGCTTGAAAAGGGAGTTGGCGGTTTTTTTCATGTGGGAATCGCCTGGGCCTGCCCAGCCTCCTCCTCCAGCGCCCGACGCACCGCATCCTCGAAGCCGGTAAGGGGGATAGGCAGAATCTTCCTGATCTCCTGGTCGTGGCAGATAACCTCGTTGCCAAGCCCTTCGATGAGCGGCATCGAAATGGACGGCTTCACCGGCGTGATCAGCCAGACCCAGTAAGAGGAGAGTTTCGGGGTCAGGAACGGGACCGGGATGATCTTGATGAACTTCTTTTCCACCTCGGCGAAGCGCTCCATCATGTCGCGGTAGGACAGCAGTTCCGGCCCACCGATGTCGTAGGTCTGCCCGGCGGTGCGCGGGTCCTTCAGGCACCCCACCAGGTAGGCGATCACGTCCTGGACCGCGATGAACTGGCATCGGGTGGAGACCCAGCGCGGTGTGATCATGACCGGAAGCCGCTCTACGAGGTAACGGATCATCTCGAAAGAGGCGCCCCCCGCACCGATGATGACGGCGGCCCTCAGATAGGTGGTCTGGAAAGCACCGCGCTGCAGGATCCTCGCCACCTCCAGACGGCTCGCTAGGTGCTCCGAGAGTTGGTCACCTTCCTCGCCCAGTCCCCCCAGGTAGATGACCCGCTTCACCCCCTGCATCTCCGCCGCCGTTACAAAATTCTCCGCCGCCTGGCGGTCGCGCTGCTCGAATCCCGCGCGGTCGCCGGCCATGGCGTGCACCAGGTAGTACGCGGTCTCGATCCCCCGCAATGGCGCGAGCAGCGAGTTGCGCTGCAGCAGATCCCCCTGTGCCACCTCCACCTGCGGGGGAAAGACGGCATCCGACCTGCGCACCAGGCATCGGATCGGGATACCTTCCGCCGCCAGCGCGTTGACCAGCCTGCTGCCGATGAAACCGGTGCCCCCGGTGATCAGTACCTTCGCTTTTGCGTTCTCTGTCTGAGTCAAGATATTCTCCGCTGTAACAGTTCTTTAACGCATGGGAATTGAATCAGTTTAGGGCCTGGGCAGTTAAAGTCAACACGGGCGAGGCTATGGCGGGTCCGGTGCTGGCAATAAAGTTTGCGGCTTTAAAACTTGCTCATCATCTATTATCATTGCTACTCGGCCCGGAGGTCTCCGCAGGCCGCAACTAACAGTATAGAAGGAGCATACGTCATGAGAGTCATGGTTGATCTGTGCATCGTCCCGCTGGGTGTCGGCGTCTCCCTTTCCAGCTATATCGCGGCCTGCGAAAAGGTGCTGAACGAGGCCGGGCTGAAGATCGCGCTGCATTCCTACGGGACCAACATCGAGGGGGAGTGGGACGAGGTGTTCGCGGCGATCAAGCGTTGCCACGAGACCGTCCACGCCTTGGGCGCCCCTCGCATCACCACCACAATTAAACTCGGCACCCGTACCGACCGGGAGCAGACTATGGAGGACAAGATCAGGAGCGTGCAGGAGAAGATGTAGGAACTACATCAACGCGGTTTTGCGAGGAGGTTCGCCATGTCAAAGAAACTGGTGGTGTGCTTTGATGGGACCTGGAACAAACCCGACGAACAAAGCGACGGCAGGGATACCAACACCAACGTGGAGCGGCTTTTCGCTTCCGTGGCCGGCGCCGATGCCAGGCATTACTCCGATGGCGACCTTCCGGCCGGCACGCTGAAATGGTACGAATCGGGTGTCGGCACCAAGTGGTACGAACACATCCGCGGCGGCGCCTTCGGCTACGGACTGTCCCTGAATATCCGCGAGGGGTACAAGTTCCTGATCGACAACTATGAACAGGGTGACGAGATCTACGTCTACGGCTTCAGTCGCGGCGCCTACACGGCCAGGAGCATGGTGGGGCTGATCAGGAATTCAGGGCTGCTGGACCGCGACAAGATCCTCCAAGTCAGGGCGGGTGCGAATGAGAAGTACCCCGGCTGGCCCCGCCCGACGGTGGAAGAGTTCAAGAGGATTCATCCCGACGACATCCCGCACATCATGGACGCCTACCAGCTGTACCGCAACCGCGACGGCAGCGCCGACACCGATTTCGCGGTCAGCTTCAGGGACCAGTTCGCACACCAGGGGGTGAAGATCAGACTGCTCGGCGTCTGGGACACAGTCGGGGCGCTCGGGATCCCCTTCAAGGTGTTCGAGTCCTTCAACGCGGAACACTACAAGTTCCACGACCAGGAGCTGAGCGCCATCGTGGAGAATGCCTTTCATGCCATCGCCATCGACGAGCACCGCGAGAATTATGACGTCACCATATGGAATCCGAAGCAGAAGGTGAACCAGGTCATGGAGCAGGTCTGGTTTGCCGGTGCCCACGCCGACGTCGGTGGGGGGTATGACGTGCCGGTGCATCCCCTTGCCGATGCCGCGCTGGCGTGGATGCAGAAGAAGAGCCTTCTTAACGGGTCGGGACTGAGCTTCACCGAGATGCAGCAGGTTGATGAGGACAAGATCAAGGAGGCACAGCCGACCGACTCGTTCCGGCAGTTCCTGGGCGGGGTGTACCGGATGTTGAAGGATCGCTACTACCGGAAGATGGGGGCAATCGAGTTCGGCAACGAGTTCTGCAGCGAGATCTGCGGCCAGATCTCGGGCTACTCACCAAGGAACCAGGGGTACATCACGGTCAAGATAGAGGTGCCGGCGCCTCAGCAGTGACGGCGGCAGCAACCCGCTCCGGGTCAGCGCCCACCCAAACGGGTGGGCGCAGTCCGGAACTCCAGTTGCTTGTTACTGGTTTCGGAGTGGTGTGAGGCAGGAAGGCATCTCGCGACAAGTCGTCACGCCGCCTCTACTGACAGCATTTCGATTTCGAAGAAGACATCCTGGTCGGAAGGGAGGGGTTCGCGGTAGTCACGCCTGCCCAGGGAGAGGGAGACGTCTCCGCCCGCGCCGGGGCCGAAATCGTAGGCGACACCGGGGGCCCGGTCGGTCGAGAAGGCAAAGTGGGAACCAAGGGGAAAGGGGAAGAGGTTGGCCTCGTTGGCCGGCACGCGGATGACGCGGTGATCGCCGCGGGCCATGCCCATGAGCCCCTCTTCCAGAACAGGGGGAACGCGTCCCGTTCCCACCACGAACTCGAGGGTGTTGTGTTCGCCGACCAGGTAGACCCTGCCGTCGTCGAGCCTGCACTTGTACCTGATGTTGATCCTTTTGCCAGTTTTGGTTTCCATAGGGCACCGCCTTTGTTGGGGTTGGGGCCAGAAACCAGACTATAGTAGCAAACACATTAGTTATTTCAAATTTTCTATTGAGAAGGCTAGATGCCGATCCAGGCCGCCCCGAAGACACCGGCGGAATCTCCGAGCTGGTTTTTCAGGATCGGCGTGCGCAGGTCGTTGTGAAAGGCGTAGTGCCGTACCCGTTCCACGCCAGCGTAGTACAGCTCCTCGATATTGGAAAGCCCTCCCCCCAAGACCACAGCATCGGGATCGAGGATCGAGATGAGGCCGCCCATGCTGCGGCCGAAATCATCCAAAAAGGTGTTGAAGGCCAACAGGGCCCGCGCCTCGCCGCGACGGGCTCCGGCCACGATCTCCTCCATGGTCAGGCTCACACCGTTGCGGGCCAGGTAGGCCGCTTCCACACCGGAGCCGCTGATCTTGGTCTCGATGCAGCCGCGGTTGCCGCAGTAGCAAGGCGCTCCGGCGGGATCGACGGAAACATGCCCCCACTCGCCGCCGATGCGATGCGGTCCCTCGCGCACCACGCCGTCTATGCAAATCCCGCCGCCGCAGCCGGTCCCCATGATCACCCCGAAGACGACCTGGTATCCGGCGCCCGCTCCCTTGCGGCACTCAGCCAAAGTGAAGCAGTCAGCGTCGTTGCGCACCCCCACCCTTCTCTCCAAAAGCCGCTCCAGGTCGGCTTGGAAAGGACGGCCGATCAGGCAGACCGAGTTGGCGTTACGCACCAGCCCCGTGACGGCATCCACCGACCCCGGAATACCCACGCCGATGGTATAAGGAGCGTCCTGAGGCAGTCGCGCGGCGAGGTCGCGCACCAGTTGCACCACTGATCCCAGAATGGCCTGGTACCCCTCGGCCAGTGGCGTGGAGCGCCGCTCCCGCACCAGGACCAGGCCCGCGGAATCGAGCAGTACCCCTTCCGTCTTGGTGCCGCCGAGATCGATGCCGATGCGAAAGATATCTCCTGCCATTGCCGCTCCCCGAAACAGACAAGCCCCCGCATGCGGAGGCCGTTCAGATCGATCATCCTGCAGGTGTGAACCGCCGGCCACAGCCGGCACCGCGCCTCACAGGTCCTGGCCAGTCCCTACCTCTAGTTCTTAGCCTCTTCCTCCACCGACTCCGCCTTTTTCTCCTTGAAGAACACCACGAAAGCGCCGGTGCCGCCCATGTCGCTGGGTGCCTGGACGAATTCCGCGACCATCCCCTTGCCATGCTCGCGGAGCCAGTTGGCGACGGCGCCCCTCAGCACCGGCTCTCCGGCGGAGTTGTTCCCCTTGCCCGTGATCACCAGCACCCCTTTCTGGCCGCGGTTATACGCCGCCTTCACGAAACGCTCCAGGTTTTCCAGCGCCTCGTCGCGGGTCAGCCCGTGCAGGTCGAGCTGCAAGTCAATCCGGATCCCGCCGCGGCGCACCTGGCGCAGCCGGTTCACCGTCGCCGGACGCGGAGCTGCCTCCTCTTCATAGGTCTGGTCGGAAAAACGGACGTCCAGCCGCAGCGCTTCCAGGGCCTTCAGGAAGACTTCCTGGTCCTCCTCGTCGCGCCGTGCCTTCGCCGTCTGTTGTACCTTCACCTGCGCCGGCGGCGCGGTCTCCGAGATACGCTTGACCCCGGCCACGGCCTCGAAGAACAACATCTCGTCCGACAGTTCCTGTGCCGTCTTGGCGGGCTTCTCCTCCTTCTTTTTCGGCGGAGTCGGGGCCGACGGTGCACCCTGCAGGTTGAGGGTGGCACCCTTGAGTGCCTTGAAGGGGGAGGCGCTGAACTCTTTCTGTTTGGGCTGTTGTTTCTCTTTGTCCTTCTTTTTCATGGGCGAGCCCTTTCCTTTGCTTCAGCTCTGCCTGCGGCCCATTGCTGCAGAGTGACAGATGTGCGCCAGCATAAGCTACTGTTTTTGCGTGTATTGAAGGAGAGAAGGTTTGCAACTTCAGGAGAGGAGATAAATTAGCCTGCTCCAATTGGAGTGGTATACTACCAAGGTTTTGGGGTGCATGTCAACGATCAGTGTCAGCCAGCGGCAGGTACTGCGATCCTGGCGCACGCGGGGGGAAGGTGCATGGAAAGTTACGGCAACTACCCGAACCAGACGGCCCGTAAGGACGGGATGGACGACTCCGGGCTGGAGATAGCATCGCTGCTGGTGAAGTCGGGCTACCTGGCGGAGACGCAACTGGCCTACGCCCAGCGGGTGAAGACCAAGCTGGCGACCCCGAGAACCCTGATCGCGGTGCTCCTGGAACTGGGTTTCTTCAGCCGGGAGCAACTGCGCGAGACCCTGCGCAATAACATGGTCTCGGTGAAGCTGGGCGCCTTGCTGGTGGAGCTCGGCTACCTGAAACCCGCCGAATTGCAGGCAGCCTTGGGCATCCAGCGTGACGGCGAAAACAGCAAGATGCTCGGGGAGATCCTTGTGGAGCAGCGCTTCATCGAGGAGTACACGCTGGCCGAGGTGCTCGCCTTCCAGCTGGGCTACCCCTTCATCGACCTGCAGGCCGCCGACATCGACCGGTCGCTCTTGGCCAAGGTCCCGCAGCACTGGCTCGCGCAGCACAACTTCGTCCCGGTCCGCGAGGAGAACGGACAGGTCCTGGTAGCGATAGCGGACCCGTTGAACCTGGAGGGAAGAAGGACCGCGGAGAAGCTCTTCGGGCAGGGCAACACGATCTTCGCCATCTGCACCATGAAGGCCATCCGCGACGCCTTCACACTGCTCAAAAGGGGGATGATCCAGGGCGACGGCACCGCGACTGACGAGCACACCGTCACCGGCATCGTCAACTCCATCTTCGAGGAAGCGCTCAAGGAGGGGGCCAGCGACATCCACATCGAGCCAATGCGCAGCGTGCTCCGGGTTCGCTTCCGCCGGGACGGGATGCTGGTGCTCTACAAGGACCTGGCCAAGGAGCTGGCACTGCCGGTCAGCAGCAGGATCAAGGTCATGGCCGAGGCCGACATCGCCGAGAGAAGAAGGCACCAGGACGGCAGGATCTGCTACGAAAGCCCCAAGACCGGCGCGACGCTCGACATGAGGGTCTCCTTCTACATCACCATCTACGGCGAGAAGATCGTGCTGCGTCTTTTGAGCATGAAGGGGGAGCTGCTGGACCTGAAGGAGATCGGCATGCCCGGCCGCATGCTGGAGCGTTTCATCGACGACGCGCTCGACACCCCCAGCGGCGTTCTCATCGTCACCGGTCCCACCGGCAGCGGCAAAACCTCCACCCTGTACAGCTGCGTGCAGCACCTGAATGACCTCTCGACCAGCATCGTAACCGCCGAAGAACCGGTCGAGTACGTCATCGAGGGGATCGCCCAGTGTTCCATCAACCAGAAGATCGGGGTGACCTTCGACGAGACCCTGCGCCACATCGTGCGCCAAGACCCGGACATCATCGTGCTCGGCGAGATCAGGGACAGTTTCTCGGCTGAGACCGCGATTCAGGCCGCGCTCACAGGGCACAAGGTGCTCACAACCTTCCACACTGAGGACAGCGTCGGAGGGCTCTTGCGCCTGATGAACATGGACATCGAGGCGTTTTTGATTGCCTCCACCGTGGTCTGCGTCCTGGCCCAGCGCCTGCTGCGCCGGGTTTGCCCGGAGTGCGCCGAGCCCTACCTCCCCAACCCGACCGAGCTGCGCCGGATCGGCTATAGCAACGTCGACTTGAGGGGGGCCGAGTTCAAGACCGGGCGAGGCTGCGGCAAGTGCCGCTACAGCGGCTACCGGGGCCGGGTCGGGGT
Organism: Geomonas agri; assembly: GCF_020179605.1. Taxonomy (NCBI): domain Bacteria; kingdom Pseudomonadati; phylum Thermodesulfobacteriota; class Desulfuromonadia; order Geobacterales; family Geobacteraceae; genus Geomonas; species Geomonas agri. Next base: position 1,230,147 of record NZ_JAINZO010000002.1, on the reverse strand, counting down.
CTTCGAGATGCTGATCCTGAACGAGTTGGTGAAAGACGCCATCCTGGGCAAGAAGACATCCTATGAGATCCGGAAGATCTCGACCGAGAGCACCGGCATGGTGACCCTGCTGGAATCAGGACTGTGCAAGGCGGCCCGGGGCGAGGTATCGCTGCACGACACGGTGCGGCTCCTGCCCAGGATCGGCAAGCCGCGCCCGATCGCCGAGATCAGGCGCCTTCTGGGGGAATAAAATGCAAAGCAAACCCTTCGTCGAGATCGTCAAGGAACACCTGGAATCGGAAACGCTCAACCTCCCGGTGTTCCACCCGGTCGCCGTCAAGCTGCAGGCGATCCTGTCGTGCAAGGATTTCACCATCGACCAGGTGGTGGCGTTGATCATCAAGGACCAGGCGCTGACCAGCCAGATCCTTAGGCTCGCCAACTCCGCCTTTTTCAGCGGGCTCGCCAAGGTGACCACCATAACCGACGCGGTGGTGCGGCTGGGGGCACGCGAGATCGCCAGCGTGGCCATGCTCGCCTCCCAGCAAAACAGCTACAACAGCTTCACCCACCCGGAGCTGAAGAGCCAGTCACAGATTCTTTGGAAGCACGCCATCGGCTGTGCCATCGGCACCCGCTGGCTGTGCGAGAAAAGCGGCTATAAGCAGCTCGCGCAGGAAGGGTTCATAGCCGGCCTGCTGCACGACATCGGTAGCCTGCTGATACTCAAGGTGCTGGAGGGGATCGTCAACGCCGACACGGAGCGCAAAGGTGTTTCGCGCGAACTCACCGCGGAGATCATCGCGGCGATGCACACGGAATCGGGTTACCAGATGATGCAGAAATGGAACCTGCCGGACGTCTACTGCACCATCGTGCGCGACCACCACAAGGAACTTACCGACACCGGGGACGTGCTGCTGAGCCTGGTGCGGCTGGTGGATCATGCCTGCAGGAAACTGGGGCTTGGGGGGGCGCCGGAGCCGAACCTGATGCTGGCGGCTACCTTCGAGGCACAAAGCATGGGGATCAAGGAGATCATGCTCGCCGAGTTGGAGATCATGATCGAGGACGCCATGGAGATGGTTACCGCTGCCGCTTGAGAAACTCTACGAATCCCTCGTCGAAGATTCGTTGTACCTCCCACTTTTCACCATGGTCCTTGGCCTGGCGGATGGCCCGCACCTGGCAGCCGATGAAGGCGACCAGGAGGATGAAGGCCAAAGCGATCTGCACGCGCCAGGCGAAGGTCGACATCCCCGGTTCCGGCGACGGCAGCACTCGCGGGGTCTGCTGGGAAAGTTGCAGCAATTGCTGTGCGGATATGTAGCCGATCAGGCGGTCGCGGTCGGCCTCGTCGATCATGCGGTACCGTACCGCGGTGCTGAAGCGGACCTGGTCCGGGAGTTCCCGCACCTCGACCACCTCTCCAACAATTTCAACTATGTGCTGAACGTTGGGGATGTAGATGCTCAGTTCGATCAACTGCCCCACGATCAGCTTCTGGCTGATGTTGATGCGCAGCCCGCCGCCGGAGATATTCGCCGCCACCGGCGGGGTGTCCTTGCGCTTTTCCAGCCGCGCCCGGATCTCCTCCCTGCTGTCCTCGAGTTCCTCCGGTTCTCCCGGCTCCGGGGTCTGGGCCGCGAACTCCATCTCCCGGCGCCGTTGCAACCAGCGCAGCCTCGCGTCCGCCTCGATCTGGGACAGGGGCAACCGGTAGTCCAGGGGAAGGTAGACGTCCTGGCGGTAGTACTCCCTTGGCTCGAAAGGGTAGACCTCCTCGACCAGCCTAAGCGCCAGGCGGTGCTCGATGCTGTCCACCTGCACCAGTACCGCGCGGCAGGTGAGCGCCTCCTCCTGCTCGGGAAGCCCCACGTTCAGGGTCTGGCCGGTCTCGAGCTTGGTCTCCTCGGGAAGTTGGTCGCGGGAGAGGTCGACCAGCAGCAGGTCCTCCTCCAGCGTGGCCACCGTTCCCCATTCGGGAAACCAGCCGCCACCCTCAAGCGGAATCCCCACGCGGATCCGGGTCCCTTCCTGGAAGTATCGCGCGTATTGTTCCAACTCCTGTGCCATAACCCCTCCCTGCCCATCCTCTTCGGCCGCTGACGCGGAAAACTTAGTGCGCCTCGGCCCAGTTTCGGCCGAAATTGAGGTCGACTTTGAGCGGTACCGACAGCTGCAGCGCCCCCTCCATCTCGGTGCGCACCAGCTCCTCCATCAGCTCCCGCTCGTTTTCCGGCACCTCGAACACCAGTTCGTCGTGCACCTGCATGATCAGGCGGCTAGCCACCCGCTCCTCGCACATGCGGCGCGAGACCTTGATCATGGCCGCCTTGATGATGTCGGCAGCCGAGCCCTGGATCGGGTAGTTGGTGGCGTTGCGCTGGGCGAAGGCGCGGATGTTACCGTTTTTGCTGGCGATCTCGGGGATCTGCAATCTTCTCCCGAGGATGGTGGTGACGAAACCGCAGGTCTCGGCTTCGGAGATGCAGCTGTCCAGGAAGCTCCTGGCCCCGGCGTGGCGCTCGAAGTAGCTGTCGATGAAGGCTTTGGCCTGTTTGGCCGGGACGCCCAACTCCTTGGCCAACGAGAATGCCCCCTGGCCGTAGATGACGCCGAAGTTGATCACTTTAGCCTGGCGCCTCATCTCGGGAGTCACCAGTTCCGGGAACATGCCGAACACCTCGGAGGCGGTGCGGCGATGCACGTCCTCACCGGAGGCAAAGGCCTCGCTGAGCACCCGGTCTCCGGAGAGGTGGGCCAGCACCCGCAGTTCGATCTGCGAGTAGTCCGCGGAAAGGATCAGGCTTCCCGGCTCGGCCACGAAGGCGCGCCTGATGTCGCGCCCCTCCGCCCCGCGCACCGGGATGTTCTGCAGGTTCGGGTCGGAGGATGAGAGCCGGCCGGTATTGGTGACCGCCTGGTTGTAGGAGGTGTGCACCCGCCCCGTTCTCGGGTCGACCAGCTTAGGGAGCGCATCGGTGTAGGTCGATTTCAGCTTCGAGATGCTGCGGTACTGCAGCAGCAGCCGCGCCACCTCGTGCTGTTCGGCCAGTCGCTCCAGTTCCTCTACATTCGTGGACCAGCCGGTCTTCCCCTTGGTCTTCTTGCCGACGGCGAGTCCCATGCGCTCGAAGAGCATCTCGCCCAACTGCTTGGGAGAGTTGATGTTGAAAGGGCCGCCACAGTGGTCATGGATCTTCGCCTCCAGCTCGATGAGCTGCTTGCCGAAGCCGGCGGAAAGCTCCTTCATGAGCTCCAGGTCCAGCTTGACGCCGCACAGCTCCATGTCCGCCAGGATCTCCATGAGCGGCATCTCGATGTCGAAGAGAAGCTTTTCCATCCCCTGCTCGCGCACCTTGGGGAGCAGAATCTCGTGCAGCAGGAAGGTGGCGTCTGCGTCCTCGCAGGAGTAGGGGCCGGCGCGGTCCAGGTCCACCTCGGAGAAGTTAAGCTCGCACTTGCCTGTGCCGGCTACCTCGGCATAGGAGATCATGCGGTGGTCCAGGTACTCCAGCGCCAGCGCGTCCAGCCCCTGGCTGTTGCGCGACGGGTTGACCAGGTAGGCGGCCAGCATGGTGTCGCACCAGATGCCGGCGAACTCGATACCCGCTAAGCGCAGCACCTGGTAGTCGTACTTCAGGTTCTGGCCGATCTTCTTACGGGAGGGATCGGCAAGGAGCGGTCCCAAGAGTTCCAGCACCAGTTTCTCGGGAAGCTGTTCCGGGGCGCCCAGGTAGCGGTGCCCGACCGGGATGTAGTAGGCCTCGTGCGAATGGCAGCTCACCGCGTAGCCGACCACAGACGCCTCGTACGGATTCAGGCTGGTGGTCTCCAGGTCAATGGCGAAGGCGGGGGCCTTCTCCAGCTTCGCCACCAGCTCGCGCAGTTCGGCCTCAGTCAGCACCAGGGCGTAGTGGTCGCAGGAAAGGGTGGGCGAACTGGTGAGATCTTTGAGCAGCGTGGCGAAACCGTACTCGCGGAACAGCGCCGCCAGCCGGCGGTTGTCGGGCGGGGTGACCGCGAAGTCATCGATGTTGTACTCGATGGGGACAGCGCAGTCGATGGTGGCCAGGGTGCGGCACAGGCGTGCCTGGTCGGCGAATTCCACCAGCCGCTCGCCGGTCTTCCCCTTCACCTCGCTGGCCCGCGCCAGCAGTTCGTCCAGGGTGCCGAATTCCTGCAACAGCTTCTTGGCGGTCACCTCGCCGACGCCCGGGACGCCAGGGATGTTATCGGAAGTGTCCCCCCAAAGCGCCAGCACGTCGACCACCCGCGCCGGCTCCACACCGAACTTCTCGATCACGTCCGGTATGCCGAAGCTCTTGTCCTTCATGGTGTCCAAAAGGGTCACGTGGTCGGTGACGATCTGCATCAGGTCCTTATCGCCGGTAACGACGACGCAGTCGAGTCCCGCAGCTTCCGCCTTCTTGGCGATGGTCCCGATGATGTCGTCGGCCTCCCAGCCGGAAAGCTCCAGCGCCGGGATGTTGAAGGCGCGCACCATCTGCTTGATCGGCTCGATCTGCTGGGCCAGGTCCTCAGGCATGGCGCTCCGGGTCGCCTTGTAGGCAGGAAAAAGCTCGTTTCTAAAGGTGATCTTGCCGGCGTCGAATACCACGGCCACGTGCGCCGGGGCCCGATCCTTCATGACCTTCAGCAGCATCTGGGTGAAACCGTAGAGCGCGTTAGTGGGGAAACCGTTGGGGGAGCTCAGGTGGCGTATGGCAAAATAGGCGCGGTAGATATAGGAAGAGCCGTCCAGCAAGTACAGTGTTTCTCTCTCGGCCGTCACCTAGTTCTCCTCTTTGGTGAAGACCACGAAGGCCATAGCCGGGCGCTTGCTGGCGTCACGCATGGCGAACTGCATGGCGTCGAATTTCCATCCCTTCCGGGTCCATTCGTTGAGCGCCTCTTCGATGGCATCTTCGGAAACGTGGCTTAGCTCGACGACCTTGTACTGCAGCATAAATACTCCTCACGACTGGGATTTTCCCGGCCATATTATCCGATAAACCCTTATGCTTCAAGGCGAAATGTTCTGTTGCAAAAAAGATCCAAACTGCTATGATTCTCGAAAATAAAAAAAGGGGGTGCAGCAAGTTCAGGCAGTTAGGCATCGGCGTTAACAACCAGGTAAAAGGGGAGCCAGCATGGCACGAGACGAAGAAAAAACCATCGACGAATTGGCACAGCGGATGGAAATCAACCTGGCAATGGACTACGAGAAAAAGGACTTGAAGGCACAAAGGGAGTTGGTCAAACAACACCTCTACGACGGCTCCAAAAAATTGAAGCACACCGTACCCAAAGGGAAGCGGATTTAAATCAGGAGAGGGAAACAACGGGGAGGGGGCTTGAGGAAACGGCTCCCTCCCCTTTAAATTTTGCCTACCATACGCGCCCGGTGGCGCACCAGCGGAGGGAGAAGATGGCGATCGTCAGGTACAACCCGCTCAGCGAACTCAGAAGCATGCAGGACAAGATGAACCGACTGCTGGACCTGGCCTGGACCCGTGAGATCGGTGACGAGATCAGGGAAGGAGTCTGGCATCCGCCGGCAGATGTCTACGAGAGCAACGCGGCGGTGACCATCAAGGTGGAACTTCCCGACCTGGACCTCACCGACATCGAGATCAGGGCGGAGGAGCACACCCTGACCATCAAGGGGGAAAGGAAACACAGCGAGGAGATCAGGAAGGAGAATTTTCACCGCATCGAGCGCTACTTCGGCCCGTTCCAGCGGAGTTTCGCCATCCCCCCCGACTTCGATGCGGCGGGTTTCAACGCCAGCTGCGATTGCGGCGTCCTCACCATCGTCATCCCCAAGACCATCACCGTCGAGATCAGCTGAGGGTCACCCCTCGTTCATGCTACCGGTGCGGTACCCCTGCAGGTCGAGCGACACGTACGTGAAGCCGGCCTGCCGGAAGAAGTCCAGCGTCCGCTGCCGCAAGGCGGGCTCCAGCATCCGCCCCAGCTCCGCCTCCGAGAGCTCGATGCGCGCGCTCTCCTGGTGGAAGCGTACCCGGTACACCCGGAACCCCTCCCCTTTCAGAAATTCTTCGCAACGCTCCACCTGGTGCAGCCTCTGCTCGGTAATCTCGGTGCCGTAAGGAAACCTGCTGGCCAGACAGGCGTAGGACTGCTTGTCCCAGGTAGGGAGACCGAACCGGCGCGACAGTTCCCGGATGTCCGCCTTGGCCAGTTCCGCTTCCAGCAGCGGCGAGCGCACCTTCAATTCGCAGGCGGCCACCCGCCCGGGACGGTAGTCACCCAGGTCGTCGGTGTTGCTGCCGTCGGCGACAAAGGCAAAGCCGAGTTCACGCGCCTTGTCGCTGCAGATCCGGAACAGTTCGCTCTTGCAGTGGTAGCAGCGGTCCTTGGGGTTGTGGCTAAAACCAGGGATCTCCAGTTCGTTAGACTCGACCAGGAGTTGGGTGGCGCCGAGGGAAGCGGCCAAGCGCTTCGCCTCGTTCAGCTCGCTTTCGGGGTAGGTGGGTGAGGTGGCGGTGACGGCCAGGACATTGCCCGTTCCCAGGGTGTCGATGGCCGCCTTGAGCAGAAAGGTCGAATCGACCCCGCCCGAGAAGGCAACCAGGACGGTACCCATCTCGCGCAGGATCTCTTGCAGTTTGGTGTATTTTTGCTGGGGTGATGCCATGGGGCCTCGCGGGACCGCGCCCCGGCCCCCCCCCGCACGTAACAGCCGTTGGTGCCGCCGCGGCTGCAGTCAATCTTTTAATGGGAGCTGCCTGCCGACTAGATGAAGTACATGAAGCGGTGATCCTGCTCCCGCTTGATCCCCATAGCCTCCCCCCGTTCGCACAAGGTCTTCAGGGTGACCGACTCGAAGAACTCGTTGAGCCTGGAGTTGGATTCCTCCCATACGGTCTGGGTCACGCAGCTTCCGTCGAAACCGCACTCACCCTTTCTCCTGCCGGCGCAGTCCACGATGAGGGTATCCCCTTCCGTTGCCTCGATCACGGCGCGCACGGTAATGTCCTCGGGGCTCTTGGCGAGGCAGTACCCCCCTTGGGGACCACGCTTGCTCTTCAGGATGCCGTGCTTTTTCAGCCCCTGGAAGATCTGTTCGAGGTACCGGGGCGAGATGTCCTGGCGCCGCGAGATGTCCTGGATCTGCGCCGGCTGGGACCCGGCGTTGTAGGCGATGTCGAAAAGAGCCCTCAAGCCGTAACGGCTCTTGGTGGAAAGTCTCATGTCTGTATCTCCCGCTGTATGATGGTTAAGCGAGGATACAGTACCACATTTTTCATGTCAAGAATATAAAGAATTGCATGTCCGCATTTACCACTGCGGGCCTGCGCCATATCACCAGTAGCGCTGCGGCGGCTCAACCCGCTCGACCAGGGTGATGGAACCGTCGACCACCTGGAACACGTCGCCGTACATGTTGGTCCACTTGTCACCCTCTTCCAGCGGCATCGGGACCTCGCGGCTACCGAGAAAAACCTCGGCGTCATCGATATAGGCGTACCACTCCAAGTTGCCGTTCATCCAGAGCTTGTTCTTGATTTCCATTAAACCTCCCTGCCTCGTTTTCTCATGATACTACTGAAAAGTATACGCTCCGGTCAAGCACCTCCGGTTTTAGCTTGTTGCCGCAGGCGGTTTTTGTTATTTAGAGAAGATACTTTCCTTGGGGGTCTTTCTCTATGAAATTCACAAAGATGCAGGGTGCCGGCAACGACTACGTCTACGTCAACTGTTTCGAAGTAACTGTTCAGGACCCCGCCGCCGTAGCCGTCAAGGTATCCGACCGCAACTTCGGCATCGGTTCCGACGGTCTGATCCTGATCATGCCCAGTGAGGTGGCCGACGTCAGGATGCGCATGTTCAACTCCGACGGTTCCGAGAGCGAGATGTGCGGCAACGGCATCCGCTGCGTAGCCAAGTACGCCTACGACCACGGCATCGTGGCCAAGAAAGAGATCACCGCGGAGACCGGTGCCGGAATCCTGACCCTGCAGCTTTTCACCGGCACGAACGGCAAGGTGGAAAAGGTGCGCGTCAACATGGGACCGCCCCGGCTAACCCGCAAGGAGATCCCGATGGTCGGCAACCCCGACGAGAAGGTGATCGCCGAGCCGCTCAATATCCTGCACTCCACCTTCAACATCACCTGCGCGTCAATGGGGAATCCCCACTGCGTGATCTTCGTCGATGACGTCGACAACTTCGAGGTGGCGAAGTATGGGCCGCTGATCGAGAACCACGAGCTGTTTCCGCGCCGCACCAACGTCGAGTTCGTGCAGGTGATCTCGCGCACCGAAATCCGCCAGCGCACCTGGGAGCGCGGCGCCGGCGAGACCCTGGCCTGCGGCACCGGTTCCAGCGCGGTCACCGCGGCCTGCGTGCTGAACGGCCTGACCGAGAAGAAGATCCTGAACCACCTGACCGGCGGCGACCTGGAAATGGAGTGGAGCGAGGACGGCAACATCTACATGACCGGCCCCGCGGTAGAAGTCTTCAGCGGCGAGATCGAAATCTAAAAAGGGAATTCCTATGAATTCATGCCCCATCTGCACCAAGTGGCAAGACGATGTGGACCAGCGGGTCATCGAACTGGAACACACCCTGGTTTCGCTGAACCGGGACCAGTTCTTCGCCGGCTACTGCTTCGTCTATACCAAGGACCACGTTACGGAACTGTTCCACCTCTCCGAAACGGTGCGAAACGGCGTCATGGCGGAGGTCTGCGCCGTGGCAGAAGCGCTCTACAACGCCTTCAGCCCAGACAAGATCAACTATGAACTGCTCGGCAACATGGCGCCGCACATGCACTGGCACGTGGTGCCGCGCCGCTCTTCCGATCCGCTTTGGCCGCGCCCGCACTGGAGCGAGCCGCACCAGGAACTGATCCTGAAAAGCAAGGAGTACCGGGCCCGAGTCGAGCTGATCCGAACCCACCTCGGCAAACTGGGCGTCAAGGGGAGGTCGTAATGGATCTATTGGGAGCTCACGTCTCCATCTCGGGCGGCATCCACAACGCCGTCGACCGTGGTGTCGCCTCCGGTTGCGGCGTGATCCAGGTCTTCACCCAGAACTCCAACCAGTGGCGCGGCAAGGCGATTTCCGACGCCGACGCCCAGCTGTTCCGGGACAAGTTCGCGGCCAGCGGCATGAAGAGCGTCATGAGCCACGACATCTACCTGATCAACCTGGCAGCCGCCCCCGGCGACGTGAAGGACAAGAGCCTGATCGCCTTCCGGGAGGAACTGGAGCGCTGCGCCAAGCTCGGCATCGACAAGGTGGTCATGCACCCCGGCTCGCACAACGGCGACGGCGAGGAGGTCGGCATCCGGCGCGTCTGCGAGGCGTTCGACCAGCTCCTGGCCGAGGTGCCGCAGTTCACCGGCAAGGTGCTCCTGGAGAACACCGCGGGCCAGGGGAGTAACCTCGGCTACAAGTTCGAACACCTGAAGGCGATAATGACCGGCTGCGCCGACCCGACCCGCTTCGGCGTCTGCTTCGACACCTGCCACGCTTTCGCCTCCGGCTACCCCATCGCCGACCGGGACGGCTACCGCAAGACCTTCGACGAGTTCGACGCCCTGCTCGGTATCGACAAACTGCTCGCATTCCACCTCAACGACTCCAAGAAAGGGCTCGGCTGCAAGGTGGACCGCCACGAACACATCGGCGCCGGGACGCTCGGGCTGGAGCCGTTCCGCTTCATCCTGAACGACCCGCACTTTGCCCTGGTCCCCAAAGTGATCGAGACCCCGAAAGGGGACGAGGACGAGATGGACGCGGTGAACCTGAAACTTTTGCGGAGCCTGATCGAAAGCTGATCCGGCAACGGCAGGAGGTGCGGCATGGGCGACAAGGTCGACATCGTACAGGGAGATATCATCAAGGTGGCGGTGGACGCCATCGTCAACGCGGCCAACAGCTCGCTTCTAGGCGGGGGCGGGGTGGACGGCGCCATTCATCGGGCGGCCGGCCCAGAACTCCTCGCAGAGTGCCGTACCCTGGGCGGATGCCCCACTGGGGAAGCGAAAATCACCAAGGGATACCGGCTCCCGGCCCGGCACGTAATCCACACGGTGGGGCCGGTCTGGCACGGCGGCAGCCGCGGGGAGGCGGAACAGCTCCGCTCCTGCTACCGCAACTGTTTCAAGTTGGCGCATGACAATGGGCTCGCCAGCATAGCCTTCCCCGCCATCAGCACCGGGGTCTACGGCTATCCCAAGCGCCCGGCCTGCCGCATCGCGCTGGAAGAGGCCAAGGCAGCATTGGCGCAGTATCCGGAACTGGAAAAGATAATTTTCACTGCATTCTCCGCCGAGGACGCAGATATCTATCGGGAAACGATGCAGGAGGTTGGGGCGTGAAGGCGGTAATTCAGCGGGTCAAACGGGCCAGCGTGACGGTGGAAGGAAAGGTGGTCGGCGAGATCGGTCCCGGCGTCCTGGTACTGCTCGGGGTGGAGATAGGCGACACCTGCAAGCAGGCGGACTGGATGGCGGAAAAGATCGTCAACCTGAGAATCTTCTGTGACGACCAAGGGAAAATGAATCTGGCCCTGCCCGACATCAAGGGGGAGATGTTGGCCGTCTCCCAGTTCACCCTGGCAGGCAACTGCTCCAAGGGGAGACGCCCCTCTTTCGATACGGCCGCAGCACCGGAGGAGGCCAACAAGCTGTACAGCTACTTCATGGGACAAGTTTGGGAGCTCGGCGTACCGGTGCAAAGCGGGATCTTCCAGGCCGATATGGAGGTGTCGCTGGTGAACGACGGCCCGGTGACCTTCGTCCTGGAGACCCCGCCCAACCGCTGATTCACATGAGAGGCCGGACCTCGTCGACCTTGAAATAAACCACGCGGGAAACCGCGGCGCTTGCCTGCGGGCTCGCCACCAGTGCGGTTCGCTCCTTGATCTCACCCAGAAGCTCCCCCTCCCCCTTTTCCTCGATCATGGTCAGGCTCAGCCTCCAACCGGAGTACCCCCGCGAGGGCGCCAGGTACAGGTAACTGGCGTGCGGGTTTTGCCTCAAGTTGGCGATGCTGCGCCCTTCGCCGAAGCCCCAGGCGAGGGTCTGGTCATTGACCACGTGCGGTACAGCGAAGACGGCGAGATTCACCACGCCGTTTGCGTCGGCGGTGCCCAAAATGCCGCGGCCGCCTTCCGGAAACAGTTCTGCAAGCTTCATGTGTTCCGCCCCCTTTTCCCTTTAAGCTGATGAAGCAACTATGATAATCTAGCAGGCTCGAACCGATTGTCTACCGCACCGACACCGACGCGGCCGCAGCGAAGGAAAAGCACGTGGAGCTGAAAACCATACTCGAAGCGCTGTACCAGAACCGCTCCCAGGCCCACCTGGCCAACGACCCGCTCTCGTTTTGCCACCGCTACCAAGATCCCCTGGACCAGGAGGTCGCCGGGCTAGTGGCGTCGTCGTTCGCCTACGGCAACGTAAAGATCATCAAGAAGAACCTGGCCGTCATCTTCGAGGCCATGGGCCCCTCCCCGCGCCGCTTCGTGGAACGCTTCGCCCCGAAGCAGGGCAGCCGCGTCTTCGCCGGCTTCAAGCACCGGTTCAACGACACCCGCGACCTCTGTGCTCTGCTCTTGGCCTGCCGGATCATGATCGAGGAGGCCGGCTCAGTCCAGAAGTGGCTGCTGCGCTTTTACAACCCGGCGGACCAGGACCTGACCGGGACCCTTTCCGGGTTTTCCGAGGCGGTCAAGAATCTCGACCTCTCCCCCGTGTTCGGCCCCGGCGGCGTCCCCGCCGATTCCTATTTCCCGTTCTTCTTCCCCTCCCCGGCCTCGGGGAGCGCCTGCAAGCGGCTCTGCATGTATCTCAGGTGGATGGTGCGCCCGGCCGACGGCATCGACCTCGGCATCTGGCACGGCATCTCGCCGGCGCAACTGGTCATCCCGGTCGACGCTCACATCCAGCGCATCTGCCGCTTCCTCGGCTTCACCACCCGCAAGCAGGCGGATTGGCGCATGGCCTGCGAGATTACCCGCGTCCTGCGCGAACTCGACCCGGCCGACCCGGTGAAGTACGACTTCGCCATCTGCCACCTGGGGATCTCGGAAGGATGCGACGGCAAGGACCGTCTTAAGTGTGCCGCCTGCCCTATCGGCGACATCTGCTCGGCGGGACCGACTTGACGCACCCCTTCCCGGCATACCTGCACGGCTTCGCCTTCACCGGCCAGGTCGGCGAGATCGTCGCCCTCACCCCGGAGGAGGTACAGCCCGCGTTCGAGGAGTTGCAGCGCCATCTTGCCGCCGGGCTGCATGCGGCTGGCTTGATCTGCTACGAGGCCGCCAGCGCCCTCAACGACGCACTCACCACCCCGCCGGCGCACCCGATGCCGCTCTTGTGGTTCGGCCTCTTCACCGAGCGCAGGGCCGAGACGTTTCCGCGTCACGACGCCCCTTTCCACTGTTCAGGATGGGAGACGGCGCCGGGATGGGAGGGATACCGCGAGTCCGTGAAGGCGATCAGGGAACTGATCGCCGCCGGTGACAGCTACCAGGTCAACTACACCGTGAGGCAGCGCTTCTTCTTAGCCGGCTGCCCCCGTTCCTTCTTCAGCTACCTCTGTCGCAGCCAGCCCACTCCTTACAACTGCTACCTCGAGTGCGGCAGATGGCGCGTCCTGTCCGCCTCGCCGGAGTTGTTCTTCTCCCTCTCCGGCGGCAGGCTGGTCACCCGTCCCATGAAGGGGACCGCCCCGCGCGGCCGCTGGTACGCGGAGGACCTGGCCCGCAAGGAGCAGCTACGGCGGAGCCCGAAGGAATTGGCGGAGAACCTGATGATCGTCGACCTGCTGCGCAATGACATGGGGATGGTGTCCGAGACCGGCTCGGTCCGGGTGGAGTCGCTTTTCGACGTGGAGAGCCATCCGACCGTGCACCAGATGACGTCGACCATCGAGTCGCGAGTCCGCGCGGGAGTTACGCCACTGGAGCTCTTCCAGGCGCTGTTTCCCTGCGGGTCGGTGACCGGTGCACCCAAGAGACGGAGCATGGAGATCATCGCCGAACTGGAGCGGGAAGCCCGCGGCCTGTACACCGGCTGCCTCGGCTATTTCTCCCCCGGTGGCGAGGCGCTCTTCAGCGTGGCAATCCGCACCGCGGTCATTGACGGCGAGACCGGGCGCGGCGAGCTAGGCATCGGCAGCGGCATCACCTACGACTCCCAGCCCGAGGCCGAACACCGGGAGTGCCTGGACAAGAGCGCCTTCATCCGAAAACGGCCGCCGGAATTCCACCTGATCGAGTCGCTGCTGCACGATGAGCGGGGCTACTTCCTGCTGGAGCGGCACCTGGAGCGTCTGGAACGCTCGGCCCGCTATTTCGCCTTCCCCATCGCCGACGGCGCCGCGCTGCGGGCCCTGGAGGAAATTGCCGCGGGGCTTTCCCCTTCGGTGCGCCACAAGGTGCGCCTGTTGCTCTTTGAGGATGGCCGCCTCAGCTGCGAAGCGGCACCGCTCCCCGAGGCGGCGCCTGAAGCGAAGGCCGCCTTCGCTCGACAGCGTGTCGATTCCGGAGACATCTTCCTCTACCACAAGACCAGCCGCCGGGACCTGTTTCACCAGGAGCTTGCTGCCCGACCCGACCTGGACGAGGTGATCTTCGAGAACGAGCGGGGCGAAGTGACCGAGGGAGCCTACAGCAACGTGATCGCCGTCGTCGACGGCAGGCACTACACACCCCCGCTTGCCTGCGGGCTCCTCCCGGGCACCCTGCGCGAAGAACTGCTGGCCCAGGGGGCGATCGAGGAACGGGTCCTGAAAAGGAATGACCTGGCACGGGCCGAGGCGGTTTTTCTGGTAAACTCGGTGCGCGGGTGGCGGCGAGTGAGGCTTCAATGAGAGGACAAGCTGCGCCCCCCTCCCAGCCTCCCCCCTCCAGGGGGAGGGGAATGGACTGCCGATACTAATCTGGCTACATCACATGTAGAAGGAGGATGAAACATGGAAACGTACGGCTTTTTAGGCTTGGGCATCATGGGAAGCGCCATGGCCAAGAATCTCATCAAGGCGGGCTTCAAGGTCAAGGTCTGGAACCGCTCACCGGCTAAATGCGAGGAGTTCGCGGCACTCGGGGCAGCCGTCGCGGCGACGCCGGCGGAGGTCACCTCATCCTGCGCCATCACCATCGCCATGCTGGCCGACCCGGCCGCAGCCCACGATGTCTGCTTCGGCCCGCAGGGGGCCCTGGAAGGGATCGGCGCGGGACGGGGCTATGTGGACATGTCCACCGTTGACGCCGCCACGGCCCAGGAGATTGCCGCGGCGGTCACCGCCAAGGGGGGGAGATTCCTGGAGGCACCCGTCTCCGGGAGCAAGAAACCTGCGGAGGAAGGCACCCTCATCATCCTCGCCGCCGGCGACCACGGCCTCTTCGACAAGACCATGCCGCTCTTCGAGAAGATGGGGAAGAAGAGCCTGTTCCTGGGCGAAGTGGGACGCGGAGCCGAGATGAAGCTCATCGTCAACATGGTCATGGGCGGCATGATGACCATCTTCTGCGAAGGACTCGCCCTCGCTGAGAAAGCTGGTCTCGCCAGCGCGGACCTTCTGGACGTGCTCGACTCCGGCGCGTTGGCCAACCCGATGTTCAAGTTGAAGGGGGCCCAGATGACGCAGGGGATGTTCGATCCCGCCTTCCCGCTCAAACACATGCAAAAGGACATGCGCCTGGCCGTGGCCTTGGGCGATACTCTGAACCAGCCGTTGGCGTCCGCCGCGGCAGCCAATGAGAGCTTCAAGAGGGCCAAGGGGATGGGTCTCGCCGACCGAGACTTCTGCGCGGTCCTGAAGGCGATCGCCTCATGAAGAAGCTTCTCTCCTTTGCCGGCGTCACGCTTGTCACCAGCGCGTTGCTGGACCCGTTGATCCAGTCCGGCCTGGACAAACCGGTTCCCTGGCTGCGCGATATCGGCATGCTCGTGGCAGGGGTGGCTTGCCTGTACATCCTGATCAAATACCACCGGCAGTTGTAGCGGTAGTTGTGAACCTGGGGCTCAGTTTGCCGTTGACAAATAAGAGTGGCTCCCTTATTCTGCACCGAAAATTGAATAGAAAGACCTGCTTATCTAGAGTGGTGGAGGGAAAGGCCCTGCGAAGCCACAGCAACCGGTCCATTGGGCGACAGGTGCTAAATCCTGCCGAAAGGCGAAGATGAGAAAGGCGCTTTTAGTTATTTGTCACACCCGAAAAGCCCCTTCTCACACAGAGATGGGGCTTTTTTCGTGCCGCCCAACGGCACCCGAAAGTACGAGAGAGATATGTCCTACGGCATTGTGACAGAACAGATCGCCACCTTCGACACCGAACTGCGCCTCGAGAGTGGCCGTATCCTCGGGCCGATCGATATCGCCTACGAGACCTACGGCACCCTCAATGAGGATCGCTCCAACGCCATCCTGGTGACCCACGCCTGGACCGGCAGCGCGCACCTGGCGGGCCGCTACAGCGAAGACGAGAAGCGCGCCGGCTGGTGGGACGATATCGTTGGCCCGGGCTGCCTGCTCGACACCGATCGCTACTTCGTCATCTGTTCCAACGTTATCGGTTCCTGCTTCGGCTCCACCGGCCCGACCTCCATCAACCCCAAGACCGGCAAGCGCTACAACCTCGCCTTCCCGGTGATCACGGTGCGGGACATGGTCAAGGCCCAGGCGTTGCTCATGGACCGGCTCGGTATCGAGAAACTTTTCTGCGTCTTGGGTGGCAGCATGGGAGGGATGCAGGCCCTTGAGTGGACCACCCAATACCCGGACCGCGTAGCCTCGGCGGTAGTGCTGGCCACCACGCCGCGCCCGTCGGCACAGGCGATATCGCTGAACGCGGTGGCGCGCTGGGCCATATTCAACGATCCCACGTGGAAGAAGGGGGAGTACCGCAAGAACCCAAAGGACGGACTGGCGCTCGCCCGCGGCATCGGCCACATTACCTTCCTTTCCGATGAATCAATGACCGCCAAGTTCGGTCGCCGCTTCTCGGCCCGCGACGGTCAGTTCGACTTCTTCGGGCAGTTCGAGGTCGAGCGCTACCTCAACTACAACGGCTACAACTTTGTCGATCGCTTCGACGCCAACTCCTTCCTCTACTTGGCCAAGGCACTCGACCTCTACGACGTCGCCGCCGGTTGCGAGTCCCTGGAGGAGGCCTTCGAGCCGATCAAGGCGCCGATCCAGTTCTTCGCCTTCACCTCCGATTGGCTCTACCCCCCGGCGCAGACCGAGGAGATGGCGGTCTCGCTCCAGAAGCTGGGCAAGCCGGTTGAGTACCACCTGATCACCTCCGCCTACGGCCATGACGCGTTCCTGCTCGAACACCAGACCTTCACGCCGATGGTGCAAACCTTCCTGGACGGCATCAAGCTGTAGGCCCTTGTCCACTCGCCCTCTCCCCTTGGGAGAGGGGACACACCCAATAAAAAGGGCGGATGATTAAGAATCATCCGCCCTTCGTTGTTTCATTTCCGCAGTTACCCGCTATTGCCACCCCATGATGGCAGCAACGTCCTCGTTCAGCACCATGTCCTCGCCGCTTGGAACCACGAAGACCTTCACCCTGGAGCCGTCCGCACTGATCAGCATCTCCTTGCCCCCCTTGAGGGCCTCCTCGTCCCGTTTCAGGTCCACCTCGATACCGAACGGGCTCATCTCCTGGAGTGCCATGCCGCGCACCGGCCAATCCTCCCATCCCTCGCCGTAGGTGAAGACAATGGCGTCCGGCTTCCCGGTCACGGCGATGTAGGCGCCGAGGTATTTTCTCAGCCGGTAGGATTCCATGTCGAGCGCGAGCTGGCAGCGGGCGTCACCCACCACCGCCTCGTCAACGACCGTCCGCCGGCTGACCCTGCGCCCCACAATACCGGCCAGGCCGCTCTTCTGGTTCAGGAACAGGTCGAGCTCCGTCACAGAGACACCCGCCTCGTTGGCCATGAACGGGATGATGCCGGGATCGATGTCCCCGCAGCGCGTTCCCATCATGACGCCCTCCAGCGGGGTGAGCCCCATGCTGGTATCTACGGATTCCCCGTTTTTAACCGCGCACAGCGATACACCGTTACCGGTGTGGATGGTGACGATGTTGGCCTTCTCCAGCGGCACTCCTACCAACTCGGCGCCTCTTCTGGCGGCATGCAGGTGGGACTGGCCGTGGAAGCCGTAGCGCCTGACGCCGTGCTTTTGGTACCACTCGTAGGGGAGCGGGTACATGTAGGCGGGCTCGGGCATGGTCTGGTGGAAGGCGGTATCGAAGATGGCAACCTGGGGCAGCTCCGGGAGAAGCTCCTGTGCCGCGCGGATCCCGGCGAGGTTGGGGATGTTGTGCAGCGGGGCGAGGGTCGCCACCTCTTTGATCGCCTCGACCACGTTTTCGTCGATCAGCACCGATTTGGTGAAACGCTCTCCCCCGTGCACCACGCGATGCCCGATGGCCTTGATATCGGCGGCACCGGAGATCAAACCTTCCCCGACCAGGGTGTCCAGGATCAGCCGCAGTGCATCCTTATGGTCCGCGCATTCCCCTTCCAGGTGCTTCGCATCCGCGCCGGGAACCCGGTGGGTGAGGAAGGAATCCCCGACTACGATCCTTTCCACCATGCCGGTGGCCATGACGGTCTGGTCGCCCCAGTTGTAGAGTTGGTACTGCGCCGAGAACCTACGGCAGTTGAGGGTGAGAATCAGCATGCTGCTAAACTCCGATCCGGGCAGGAGAAAGCTCAGCCGTGCCCGCTGCTATTTGCGTATCACCGGAAGTGGTGCCGGGATGTCAGCTACGATTCGTGTGGAGAGTATGATCGGTGGGATGCCGCGGTCTTCACGGTCTCGCATTGACGGAAGGTCCATAACTAGCACTATCTGTTGAAAAGTGCAAATAGTAACGGGTATGACAAAAGGAAACTAACGGGAATCACTGAGGATGAAGTCCGCTATGACGGGGCGGTGATCCGAAGCCCTGCTGGTACCGACCCAGCAGTTCTGGGCCTTGATTCCCGGCGTGGTCATGATGTGATCGATGCGCATCCAGGACGCTCTCAGCCAGGGTACCTTGTTCCTGAGCAGGAAATGCCCGTAGGTGTACCCGTATCCCCGCCCCGCCTGTGCGAACGCGTCGGTCAGGCCGGCTTTCCTCAGGGCCTCACATACCAGCGAATGGTCCGGCGAGTTGAAGTCGCCGGCCACCACGACCTCCCCCTTTTCCTGCGCCAAGTACCCGGACACCGCCTGGGCCTGCCTGAGGCGCGTGTTCACGTTAGCCTCGAAACGGTCGATGGCCTTGGGGATGTACCATGCGCCCCGGCGCGCCTTGCGGAAGGCGTTGAGGCCTCTTCTGGGGGTCTTGAAGTGGACGTTGTAGAGGGAGATGTCGCGAGAACCGACCTGCACCCGGCAACGCAGGAACGATTCGCCCTTTCTCTCGTGGTAGGGGAGATCATGCACCTCGACATTGGAGATGGGAAGCCTGCTGGCTACGACGTACTGCCCTTCGTTGTAGATCTGCCAGCCGGCGAGGTAGTCCGCCAGCGGCCCGTCCCCGGCATCCACGGCGTCCTGGAACAGGACGATGTCCGGGCGGCTCCTGGACAGTTCCTCGATGAGCGGCATCAGGTCGCGTTTGCCATACTTTACGTTCCAGGTCATCACCCGCAGCGTCTGCGGCGAATTCGCCCATGCCTTGCGCGGAGCCCAGTGCCAGTCCATGATGGGCCCCACAACCCACAACACTCCGAGAAGTGGCACCCACACCAGGATTTTCGCGTTGCGAAAGGCTGCCATGGTCAGTAAGAGCCCCGGCACGACCCATATGATTTGGGGTAGGTAAAAGTTCAAGGCGCCCACCCAGAAACGATCCGGGCCGGCCCAGTTGAGAATTGTGATGGCGGCCAGCAACAGCACGTAGGCCGCGTTCAGTCCGAGGAGCCAGTTGAACATATCCATCCGCCTGCCTTTCAAGGCGCCGGGGCTGTTACGTCCTGTCCCCGGCGCGCCCCTGCCAACCTCAAGGCTTGCACATGCTCTTGTTCCAAAAGCAGGCCACCTCTTGAGGCAGTTGGTGCCAATACTGCCCTTCGTACTCCGTCCTGATATGGTCCAGCAGTTCCCGGTACATTTCGTGAGGATACTCGTCATACCCGACGGTGCCATCGAAACTCATGTAGTCGGGGTGGGTGATCAGCAGGGCCATGCCGCCGTGCTCAGCGATCCAGCGCAGTTTCTCCTTCCAGATGTTGATGTCTTTCTCCCGAAACAGGATGAACACCGTAAAGTCCTGGGGGAGGGTGTAGGGGAGCACCACGTATTCCCTTCCCGGGACCTTGGTCTGGCGCACCGGGAAGATCGTTTTCAGTCCATCCGACTGGGGCTCGAAAGGGTCTGTATCGAAAGCCGACGCCTCGTAGATGATATCCAGCTGGTGCAGCCATTCGAAGTTGTGGTAGACGCACGGAGAACGAAAGCCGACGGCTCCCCACTCCTTCAGGTAGCTGTTGATCTTCACGGCATGCTGCTCGAAGGTCTCAGCCGACTCGTAAAGCTTCCTGTTGTGCTCCAGGCCGTGCACCCCTACCTCGAAACCTTGATTGACCAGCTTTTTCCGCAAGGCAGGAGGGAGATGGTAGTCATACGCGACGAAATTGAACGAGGAGCGAAAGCCGAGTTCCTGCTCGATGGCCATGAGCTGTTCGCACCGTGCCACTCCGCGGGCCGTGTCCACATCGTGGGTCAGCACCACGGCAAAGCGTCTTCCCTGCGGCCACCCCGGGAACCCTGGAGGCGTCACGCCAGCTTCCCGATCTATAGGCCAGACATTCTGAAAGATATACCGTTTGTACTTTGCCACCACGCTGCGCAGCATGATCTGAAACCGACGTGACATCCAAGGCTTCAATCGGTAATAAGCGCGTGCGAGGGCCTCTTCGATGAAGGGCTTCATGACTTCTCCTTTGCATGTCGCACAGGCCTCGATTATTGGGCCGGTGGGTTGTCGGTGAAGAAGGGAAACCATACAAAAGTGTAAATTAATTAGTAAACACAAAGACAAAATATATCCAAAGCGGTGCGCAATGCAAGCAATTGCCAACGACGCCCCCCCTCCGCCGGCGTCTTTTCACCGAGACAGCTGCGGGAGGATATGATATGTTTTGCCATCCGCGGGGCCGGCCTCTCCTCCCCCCGGAAATCCCCGCACGCCCCCGCACCACGAGGACCGATGCCGCTGTACATCCACACCAGCAACCTGATGGAACACCTGGTGGACGGCCTGGAGAAGGTGGTCCGCGCGCCGCGTCGCGCGCCCTGCCACCCGTTCGACAAGGAACTGATCGTGGTGCAGAGCAAGGGGATGCAGCGCTGGCTTTCCATGGAACTGGCGGCGAGGATCGGCGTCTGGGCCAACGGCGAGTTCCTCTTTCCCAACCGTTTCGTGGAGCGGGTCTTCGCCAAGGTATTGCCCGACGCACCCGAGGAAGCGCCCCTGTTCTCCCCAGAGGTGATGACCTGGCGCATCCTGGGGCTTTTGCGGGAGGCAACGGGACAACCCGGATTTGAGGAGATCGCAGCATACCTCTCCGATGACGCCGATGGCCTCAAAAGGATGCAGCTCGCCCAGCGCGTGGCGGACACCTTCGACCGCTACACCGTCTACCGTCCGGAAAAGCTCCTGGAGTGGGAACAAGGGAAGGAAGACCACTGGCAGGCGCAGCTCTGGCGCGCTCTAACGGCTGACGTCACGCAGAAACATCGCGCTCGCCTGTTGCAGGAGTTCCGCAAGGCGCTGGACGGCGGCCGGCTCCCGGATCGGCGGCGCATCTCCGTCATCGGCATCCCGTCACTGCCCCCCTTCCACCTCGAGGTCCTGGCCCGCCTTGCCCAGCACGCCGAGGTGAACCTGTTCCTGTTGAACCCCTGCCGCCAGTACTGGGGCGAGATCGTCTCCGAACGCGAGCTGGCACGCCTGGAGAAGCAGGGAGACGGAGCGGAGCAGTGGTACGAAACGGGCAATCCCCTGCTTGCCTCCTGGGGGAAGCTGGGCCGCGACTTCTTCGACGCCATCATCGACGGTTGCGGCGAGCACGAGAGGCTGGACAGCTTTTCCGAACTGCCGCAAGGCTCGCTACTGCACGAGGTCCAAGCCGACATCGTGGAATTGCGCGGCGCCGACGCGGGGGCGCGCCAACTCGCGGCCGGCGATCTCTCGCTCCAGGTGCACTCCTGCCACTCCCCCATGCGCGAAGTAGAGGTACTCTACGACACGCTGCTTTCGATCTTCGATGCCGCCCCGTCCCTGTCGCCGCGCGACGTGCTGGTGATGACCCCGGACATCGAAAGCTACGCCCCCTATATTTCCGCCGTCTTCGGCAACCCGGAATCCGGAGCCGAGCGCATCCCCTACTCCATCGCGGACAGAAGCCTCAAGAACGAGGGCGAGGCGGCCCAGGTCCTTCTGTCCATCCTTGGCCTGTGCGGAGGGCGCTACGGCGTGGCCACCGTGCTGGACATCCTGGAATCGGCGCCGGTCGCTCGGCGTTTCGGTCTGAACGAGGACGAACTGGAGACGGTGCGTGACTGGCTCAGGGGGGCCAACATCAGGTGGGGCATCGACGCCGGCCAGCGTGCCGAGCACGGTGTCCCTCCCTTCCACGAGAACTCCTGGTCGGCGGGGCTGGACCGGCTGCTCCTGGGCTACGCCATGAACGGCGACGGGCGCTCCTTCTACAAAGACATCCTTCCTTTCGACGACATGGAGGGGGGCGTGGCACTGGTGCTGGGACGCTTTCTCTCCTTCTGCGAAAAACTGTTCGCCGAGACCCAGGCCCTTTCCCGTCCCCGGCCGGCTGCGGAATGGGTACCGGTCTTGCGCCGCATCCTGGATGATTTCATACTCCCGGACCAGGAGGGAGAGCGCGAACTCCTCTCCCTGATCGAGATCGTGAAGAACCTGGGTGAATGCGGCAGCCAGGCCGGCTTCGAGGATGAGATCGGCCTCGAGGTGGTGCGCTACTGGGTGGAGCAGCAGCTCGGCAGTTCGGAGCGAGGCCTTGGCTTCCTGACCGGCGGGGTCACCTTCTGCGCCATGCTCCCGATGCGCAGCATCCCGTTCCCGGTGGTAGCGCTGATCGGCATGGACGAGGGGCAGTTCCCGCGCAAGAACCCGGCGCAAGGTTTCGACCTGATGTCCAGGGAGCGCCGCCCCGGCGACCGCTCCCCGCGCGACGAGGACCGCTACCTGTTCCTGGAGGCGCTCCTCTCCGCCCGCAAGCGGCTGCACATAAGCTACGTGGGGCAAAGCATCAAGGACAACGCCGAACTGCCGCCATGCGTGCTGGTGAGCGAGCTGCAGGATTACCTGGCCAGATGCTTTGTGACGCCGGAAGGAGTGCCGGCAGGGACCGCACAGCGCCACCCGCTGCAGCCGTTCAGTCCCCGGTACTTTACCGGCACTAACGACCTCTTCAGCTACTCGCAGCAAAACTGCGCCGGTGCCCAGGCAAAACTGCTCCCTCCCGCCCCTGCCGCACCGTTTTTGGCCACCCCCCTGCCGCCGTGGGAGGAGGCGTCAACCGTCACCCTGAAGGCGCTGATCGACTTCCTGTGCAACCCGTCCAAGGAGCTGTTGCGGCGCCGGCTCGGCGTCCGGATCGTGGAGGGGGACGACCCGCTGGAAGAGGTGGAACCGTTCGCGCTCGATTCGCTGGAGAAGTATCAACTGGAGCAGGAGATCGTGGCAGCGGTGCTGCGCGGTGAGGAACTTGAGGCCCCCTTCGCCGTCGCCTGCGCCCGCGGCGATCTCCCCCCCGGGGTCTGCGGCGCGGCGTTGTACCAGAAGCTGGGCGACCCGGCGGCGGAATTCGCCGGCAAGGTGACCGAAGTCTGCACCGGCACCCCGCTCCCCGCTTTGGACATCGACCTGAAGTTTCCCGCCGGGCGCATCATCGGCCGACTGGAGAACCTGCGCGCCGACAGGATGGTGCGCTATCGCTACACCGACCTGAAGCCGAAGGACCAGTTGCGGCTCTGGGTGGAGCACCTGGTGCTCAACTGTGCGCAGGTCGAGGGTTACCCGGTGCAAAGCACCTTCGTCGCGGCCAAGAGCACCGTCCACCTCCCCGCCATCGAAGAAAGCGAACAGCACCTGAACCGGCTCCTGGAGCTCTACCAGAAGGGGATGAGCCAGCCCCTCAAGTTCTTCCCCGACACCTCGTTCGAGTACGTCAAAAACGCCCGTGAGCCCAAGAATGCCGCCAAGGCTCTCGGCGCCGCCAAAGCGGCGTGGCGCGGCAGCGAGTACAAGAAGGGAGACGTCCAGGACGAGTACTGCCGCCGCTGCTTCGGCGAGGATCCCCCTGTGGACGAGGAGTTCCAGGCCCTGGCCCGCAAAGTCTGGGATCCGCTCCTGGACAACCTGGTCAAGAGCGGCAAGAAGAAGTAGGTCGCCCCCCTATCCCCTCTCCCCATCGGAGAGGGTGGCCGGAGGCCGGGTGAGGGCTACGCCACGAAGGGAAAATAGTGCCTGATGCAACGCCCTCACCCCGACCCTCTCCCGGAGGGAGAGGGAGGATACTCTAAATGAAGAGATTTGACCTGCTACATACCCCGCTGGGCGGGCGCAACCTGATCGAGGCGAGTGCCGGCACCGGCAAGACCTTCACCATCGCCGGCGTCTACCTGCGCCTGGTGCTCGAGGAAGAGCTCGACGTGTCGCGCATCCTGGTGGTGACCTTCACCGAGGCCGCCACCAAGGAGCTCAAGGAGCGCATCCGGCAGAAACTCAAGGATGCGGAGACGGCCTTCGAGGTCGGCAAGAGTGACGACTTCCTGGTTGCGGGTCTCCTGGAGCGGAGCACCGACCGCGACAAGGCGCGGCGTCTGCTCGCCAACGCCGTGCGCAGTTTCGACGAAGCCGCCATCTTCACCATCCACGGCTTCTGCCAGAGGATGTTGCAGGACAACCCCTTCGAGAGCGGGTCGCTGTGCGACACCGAACTTCTGACCGACCAGGAAAAGATCCTCAAGGAGATAGCCCAGGACTACTGGCGCATCAACTGCTACGGCGAGCCGGTCGAGCGCATTGCCGCGGCCGACCATGCCAAGATCACGCCGGACTCCCTGCTCAAGCTGGCCAAGAGGGTCTGCAGCGATCCCTACGCCGCCGTCATCCCCGATGCTCCCGTCGCAACCGATGATGAGGCGGACTGGCTGCTGGCGCTCAAGCGGAACTACTTCGACTACCTGCGCTCCGAGCTCCCCAAGAGGAAGCGGCTCAAGAACGTGCGCTGCTTCGACGACCTCCTGGGCGACCTGCACGCCGCCCTGACCCGCGGAGGTTCGCCGCTGCCCCGGCTGATCCGGGAGCGTTTCCAGGCCGCGCTGATCGACGAGTTCCAGGACACCGACCCGGTCCAGTTCGCCATCTTCGACGCCGTCTTCCCGGTCGGGCACGAGGCACCCTTCTTCCTGATCGGTGATCCGAAGCAGGCCATCTACAGCTTCCGCGGCGCCGACATCTACGCCTACCTGGGTGCGGCCGACGCGACCAAGCAGCGCCACACCCTGCTGCAGAACTTCCGCTCCGAGCCGGGACTGATCCAGGCGGTGAACAAGCTCTTCACCTCGCGGGAGCTCCCCTTCCTGCACGAGAAGATCGGCTTCAACGAGGTCGAAGCGGCGCCGAAGGAGCGCAGCATCCTCACCGAGCAGGGGGAACGGAAGGCGCCGCTTAAGTTCTGGTTCGCGCCGCGCAAGGAAGCGGGCAAGCCGATCAACAAGGGCGAAGCCTGGGACGTCCTCCCGGAAACGGTGGCATCCGAGGTCGCCCGCATCCTGCGTGACGGGGCGGCTGGCAAACTCACCATCGAAGAGCTCCGGCTGGATGGCGAGGACGAGCGCTGGGTGCCGCGGCCGGTACGGCCACGCGACGTGGCGGTCCTGGTTCGGGCCAACCGGCAGGCGCGGCTGATGCAGCAGGCGTTGAGCCGCAGGGGGATCCCGAGCGTCCTCTGCAGCGCGGGGAACCTTTTCGAGACCGACGAAGCGGCGGAACTGCTGCGGCTCCTCTCGGCGGTAGCGCAGCCCGGGCACGAGGCACTCCTGCGCGGTGCGCTTGCCACCGACCTGGTCGGCGTCACCGGTTCCGAGCTGGCACAGCTGGTCCACGACGAGGACAAGTGGGAGGAAATCCTGGAGGAATTCCGGGGCTACCATGACACCTGGAACAATGCGAGTTGCGTGGCGATGGCCCTGCAGTTCCTGGAGCGGCGCAAGGTGCGGCAGCGGCTGCTGGCCGGGCCAATGGGGGAGCGGCGCCTCACCAACGTGCTGCACGCCATCGAGGTCATCCACCAGGCCCAGGTCAAGGAACGTCTGGGGATGGAAGGGGTGGTGACCTGGCTCTCCTGCCGCATCACCGAGGAGCCCAAGAAAGAAGAGTACGAGGTCCGTCTGGAGACCGACGAGGCCGCGGTCCAGCTGGTGACCATCCACAAGAGCAAGGGACTCGAGTACCCCATCGTCTTCCTCCCCTTCTGCTGGGCCGAGGTGGGGGGCAAGGACGAGGGGGCGCTGTTCCACGACGAGACCGGCAAGGTCGTGCTCGACATCGGCTCGGAAGAGATGGAGCAGAGCAAGGCCAAAGCCGCTCGGGAGGCACTGGCCGAAAGCCTGAGGCTCCTCTACGTCGCGCTCACCCGCGGCAAGCACCGCACCTATGTCGTCTGGGGTGCCTTCAAGGACGCCGCCGACAGCTCGCTGCACTACCTGCTGCACCCGGACCAGGACGAGGTGACGGGGCAGGTAAAGCTATCTGACGAAAAGATCAAGGAGCGCCTGGCCGAACTGTCAGCCGCGTCCGCGGGGAGCATCGAAGACATCGACATGCCTGCCGCCGACTTGCTAGGCTTCCGCGCGAGCACAGAGGATGTGCCGGCACTGGCTCCGCTTCACTTCACCGGGACCATCACCCGCGACTGGCGCGTGGCCAGCTTCACCTCCCTTTCCAGCCGCCAGCATCACACCGCCGAACTTCCGGACCGCGACGAAGTGACTCCGGCCGAGGAAAGCCCGGTACGCGAGGTCGAGCCGACCGGCATTTTCGCCTTCCCCAAAGGGGCCAAGGCCGGCATCTTCCTGCACAAGATCTTCGAAGACCTCGACTTCACCCAGGCCGAGCACCAGCTGGCGCCGCTGGTCCAGGACCAGTTGGACAAGCACGGCTTTGCCGCCGAGTGGAGCAGGGCCGTGCGCGACATGGTGCAAAACGTCCTGCGGGCACCGCTGGGAGAACAGGGGATCCCCCTGGCCCATGTGGCACTAGAGCAGCGCCTGACTGAGCTGGAGTTTTTCTTCCCGCTGGCCCAGGTGACCTCCGAGCGGCTCAAGGAAGCGGTCACCCGCTTCATGAATAAAGATGGTGCGGCGGCCTGGTTCCCGGTGGACATGGCAGAACTTTTCAGCCGACTCTCCTTCTCTCCGGTGCGGGGGATGCTGCTCGGTTTCATCGACCTTGTGTTCGAGCTCAACGGGCGCTACTACATCGTGGACTGGAAGTCCAACCACCTCGGCAACAGCCCCGGAGATTACGGCCAAGCCGCGCTGAAAAGGGAAATGGAGGCGAGCTTCTACCCGTTGCAGTACCTCCTCTACACCGTGGCGCTCGACAACTACCTGAGACTGCGCATCGAGGATTACGACTACGACCGGCATTTCGGCGGGATCTTCTACCTGTTCCTGCGCGGCATCGACGGCACCGGCAACGGCGTCTTCGCCGACCGGCCGCCCAAGGAGTTCATCGCCGAGTTGGCCGCTGTGCTGCTGCCGGAATCAGTACTGGCAGCTGAACCGCCTCCCTCACCCCAGCCCTCTCCAGGAGGTGGGCAAGGGAGAGCCGGCAAGAAGTCGAAAAAGAGCGGTGCCGACGATCAACTCAGCTTCGACTTGGCATAAAAGCTAAAAGCAAAAGGCGGAACACAGGGGGCACAGAGGATAAGCCGCGGCAGCACAGAGGACAAAGAAGTCTTTTTGGTTTGCCCCTGACTGGTGTTCCTTGGTGACCTCTGTGGACCTCCGTGTCCCCTGTGTTCCCGCTTCTCGTCTTAAAAGGTGAATCTATGACTCCCGAAGGGATTCAGCTCAACGACATAGACCGGCAGTTCGCCGCCTTCATCTGCCGCCTGGCGGGGAGCCGCGATCAGCACGTCGAGGCGGCCGCTGCGCTGTTGAGCCGTGGGGTAACCGCGGGCGACGTCTGCCTCGATCTCGGCTCCGCCCTGGAGGAAGGGCGTGCCGCCGGGTTCCGTCTCGAATCAGCGGCGACTTGGTGCGATCGGCTGAAAGCCTCCCCCGCCGTCGGAGCCCCCGGCGAGTTCAAGCCTCTCATCCTGGACACCACGGGCCGCCTGTACTTGCAGCGCTACTGGCGCTACGAAAGCGAACTGGCCGAGGCGATTCTGAACCGGGGCGAACCGGCGCCGTTTGACTGGGAACGACTGCGGCAGGGCTTAAGCCGCCTCTTCCCGCCCACGCCGGGCGAAACCGACTGGCAGCGCATCGCCGCCCTCGCCGCCGTCACCAGGCGTTTCTGCGTCATCTCCGGTGGGCCAGGGACCGGCAAGACTACCACCGTGGTTAAGGTGCTCTCGCTGCTGCTGGAACAGGCCGGCACCGGAGCCGGCAGCGCCCTCCGCATCGCCCTGGCCGCCCCCACCGGGAAAGCCGCGGCACGGCTGAAGGAGTCCATCTCCGGCGGACTCGACAAGGCCGACCCCGGGGTCCGGGAGCTGATCCCGGAAGAAGTCTTCACCCTGCATCGACTGCTCGGCTACCTGAAAGGTTCCAGCGGCTTCCGGCACAACAGCGACAACCCACTCCCCTACGACGTGATCATCGTCGACGAAGCGTCAATGGTCTCCCTGCCGCTCATGGCGAAGCTGGTCTGCGCGCTGCGCCAGGATACCCGACTGATCCTCCTGGGCGACCGGGACCAGCTCGCCTCCGTGGAAGCCGGGGCTGTGTTGGGCGACATGTGCGACACCGGCGGGGCGCATGGATTCTCCGCCGATTTCGTAGAACTAGCGGCCGACGTGGCCGGCGATACCGTCGAGATCCAGCCTGGCATCGGGCCGCTCGGTGATGCCGTCGTCCTGCTGCGGAAAAGTTATCGCTTCTCGTCTTCGGGAGGCATAGGCAAGGTTGCCACCCTGGTCAATGCCGGTGACGCCTCGGGAGCCTTGGCTGCCTGTCTCGATCCTGCCCTTACCGACGTGGCGCTGGCCTCGCTACCGCCCGCCGCCGGGCTGGCCGAAGCCCTCGCCAAGCGCATCACCGACGGCTATGGCGCTTATTTGCGCACCGAAACGCCCGAAGCTGCGTTCGCAGAGTTCAGCCGGTTCCGTATCCTATGCGCCATGCGCAGCGGCCCGTACGGCGTCGAAGCCCTCAACCTGCTGGTACGGCAGCGACTGGCGCAGGCCGGGTTGATCCATCCGCACGGCCGTTGCTACGCCGGCGAGCCGGTGATGATCACCAGGAACGACTACAACCTGGGGCTGTTCAACGGCGACGTCGGCCTGATCCTCCCCGACGCCGAAAACGGCGGAGAGCTGCGCGCCTTCTTCCCCTCCGGTTCCGGCGGCATGAGAAAAGTGTTGCCGCTGCGTCTCCCCGAGTACGAATGCGCCTTTGCCATGACCGTCCATAAGAGCCAGGGATCCGAGTTCGAGAAAGTCCTCCTGGTTCTCCCCGACCGCGACAACCCGGTGCTGACGCGGGAGCTTGTTTATACGGCGATAACAAGAGCGAAAAAATCGGTCGAGCTGCTTACCGACCAATCCCTCTTTGTCACCGCAGTGGAACGCCGAGTGACCAGAAGGTCCGGCCTGCGCGAACGGCTGTGGGGTCCCACGAACTAACGTCCCCGAACCCACCCAAACTCTCCCTCGCCCTCCGGGAGAGGGTCAGGGTGAGGGAGCTTTTACATCGATTACAGCTACAAAGGGGCATCACTTAGGCACCACCCTCACCCCCAGCCCCTCTCCCGGAGGGAGAGGGGAGACTTCACCGCAACCTCTTAGGAGCAACCATGAATCTCAATGTTAATGATATAAATATCGCCTACGACGGCATGGGATCCGGTCCCGCTATCATCCTCATCCATGGCTTTCCGCTGAACCGCCAGATGTGGCAGCCGCAGTTGCAGCCCCTGGCCGATGCCGGCTACCGCGTCATTGCGCCCGACCTGCGCGGCTTCGGCGCCAGCGACGCCCCTGCAGGTGGCTACAGCATGGACGTCTTTGCCGATGACATCATCGCCTTGATGGATTCGCTAAAGATCGACAAGGCGGTGGTGAGCGGCATGTCTATGGGTGGCTACGTCCTGTTGAACCTCATGGAGCGCTACCCTGACCGGGTCCGTGCCGCCTGTTTCATCGCCACACGCGCCAACGCCGACGACGAGGCGGGACGCGCGCGCAGGAGCGCGATGGCCGCCGAGGCCGAGCGGCTCGGCGCGAACCCCGTCATCAAGATCTTCGCGGAACTTCTTTTTGCGACCGAAACGGCTGAGCGCAATCCCGCATTGATCGCGCTGGTCACCTCCTGGATGCGCAGCGCCTCCCCACAGGGGCTGGCGGGGGGACTTTTAGCCATGAGGGACAGGAAGGATTACGTGGAAGACCTCAAATCGTTCCCGTTCCCCTCGCTGGTTTTGGCCGGAGCCGAAGACCGCGCCGCGCCACTGGAGGTAGCCAACGTGCTCATAGAGGGCCTAGTCGGCTGCAAAAGCAGGATCATCGACAAGGCTGGGCACATGTTGAACATGGAGCAGCCCGCGATATTCAATAAGACCCTGATCGACTTCCTGAAATCGCTGCCGGAGTAACTCATGAGCGCCGACGTCACGCAATTGATCACCCTGCTGCTCCTTGCCGCCACGCTGGTGGTGACCCTTTTGTGCTACCTGAGCCTGAAGCGACACTCATCCTCGGAGGCGCGCTTCGATCAGCTTGAAAAGGGGCTGGAGCGGCTGGAGCGGACCCTACAGGACGAGTTGCGCCGCAACCGCGAGGAGTTGGGCGGAAACCTGCGCAACTTCGGGGAAGCAGTACAGAAGAGGATGGTAGATATCGCGTCGCTGCAGAAAGGCCAGATGGAGGGATTCACGCAGCAGCTCGCCAATCTCACCGCCAGCAATGAACAGCGCCTGGACAAGTTACGCGAGACAGTGGAAGTACGGCTCAAGTGGCTGCAGGAGGATAACTCCAAGAAGCTTGAGCAGATGCGGGCCACGGTGGACGAGAAGCTGCATGAAACCCTGGAAAAGCGTCTGGGCGAGTCATTCAAGCAGGTTAGCGGGCAGTTGGAGCAGGTGCACAAGGGGCTGGGCGAGATGCAGTCGCTAGCCTCCGGAGTCGGCGACCTGAAGAAGGTCCTCTCCAACATCAAGACCCGCGGCACACTGGGCGAGGTCCAGCTGCACAACCTTCTGGAGCAGATTCTCACCCCGGATCAGTATGGCACCAACGTTGCCACCAAGCCCGGCAGCGATGCCCGGGTCGAGTTCGCAGTCAGGCTCCCGGGACGGGACGAGAAGCCACTCTGGCTTCCCATCGACGCCAAGTTCCCGCAGGAAGACTTCCTGCGCCTGGTGGAAGCCCAGGAGCAGGGGAACCAGGTGGCCGTTCTCGAGGCGACCAAGCAGTTCGACAAGACAGTCCAAGGGATGGCCAAGCTGATTTGCGACAAGTACCTCGCCCCTCCCGAGACCACCGATTTCGCCGTCATGTTCCTCGCCAACGAGGCGAGCTACGCGCAGGTATTGAGCCGGCCCGGTCTTTTCGACGCTATCCTGCGCGAGCACAAAGTCATCGTCGCCGGCCCCACCACCATCGCCGCCCTGCTCTCCTCGCTGAGCCTCGGTTTCAAGACCCTGGCCATCGAGAAACGCAGCAGCGACGTCTGGCGCCTGTTGGGAGCCATCAAGACCGAGTTCATGACCTTCGGGACGCTGCTTGAGAAGACCAGGAAGAAGCTGGATGAGGCCTCCTCCAGCATCGACACCGCCGCGACGAGGACCCGTCGCATCCAGCGCAAGATGCAGGGGATCGAGGAGTTGCCGGAGCACGAGGCCAAGGGGCTGTTGGGAGTGGAGCTGCCCGCCGGTCCCGATATAGAGTCGGGTGAGGTAGTGCTGATCGACGAGGCTTAAAGAGGGTGACGCGGCATAAAAACAGCCCGTCGGCAGGTGGTCCAAAGGGCCGCTACCGGCGGGCGTTATAGTGCAGGCGGGATAACCGCTGCGTTATTTGATCTGACCGCGGATCTCGCCGTCCGGGTACTTGTCGGTGTGAACGTTCACGTAGGTGTCGCCAGACCTGAGCAGTTTGACGAGTTCGTCGAATTTCCCTTTATAGTCGCCCATCAGGTCATTGGCACCGACTTTACCCTCGGAGAGCACGCCCGAGAATTTCCCTTTCTTGCCACCGCTGAAGAGTCCAACAATCGGCGGGCCATTCTCGCCCTTTTTGCCGACATGAATGTGAGCCGCGCTGGCGTCCATGATGTTCTTGACGTAGAGCTTGTAAGTCAGCTCCTTGCCGTCTTTGCTGAGCTTGAATTCAGCCTTGCCTGAAGACTTGGCGTCAGGCTTGCCGACCTCCTCTTTCGGGGTCAATTTTGCTTTGAAGCTGTGCTCAGCGGCATAGCCGGTCGAGACAGCAAAGAACGCGGCTACCAACACTAGCAGTAACAGCCTAATCTTTCTCATCGCCTGCCTCCTTTACAGCCTTGGTACTACCACTACCGCCGATTGTACCGCCTACATTCAAAAAACTCTATACATTTAATTTTCCTCGTTCGACGGTAGAGGAACGTCCCATCACCTCACGCGAACTCCGCGATGGGCTGCCCGGGCTGGACGGCTTCGCCGACGGAGACGAGGATCTTCTCGACCTTGCCGGACATGTGCGCAGTGATGTTGGTCTCCATCTTCATGGCCTCGAGAACCACGAGGAGATCATTCACCTCCAGGTGCTGCCCCACCTGCGCCACCACCTTGAAGACCACGCCCGCTATCGGGCTACGGCAGATCTTGTCCGATCCGGCGGCAGCGCCTCCCGGCGGCGCACCGGTGACCGGTGTCGGGGCGGTCATCGGCATGCGCGTCATCGGCGCCGGTGCCGCCTGCACCGTGGTGGTCGGATACGACTCGGCCAACCGGACCTCTTCGCCCTCCTCGACTTCCACATCCACCCGGTACTTCTTCCCGTCGATGGTCATTGTAAGCTGCACGATGGTCTCCTTGTCGGTGACAATTGATAGCATCCTTTGTTCGTCTACCGGGGGCCAACGCCCCCACTGTGGCAGCGCCCTCACCCGGCCTGCGGCCACCCTCTCCCGGCGGGAGAGGGGATTTATTGTAAGTCCCCCCTCACCCTCAGGGAGAGGGGCGGGGGTGAGGGCTCTTCCCAAGGCACGACTTCCCTTGCTACGAATGCCGTACGTTGAGGTTATGCGACGCCTGCAGCACCACGCGGCTCGACTGCCCCCAGGCGTTTACCTGCATCGGGTCGACGAACCTGGCCCTGCGGATGCGCACCGTCCTGCCCAGGTAGGCCGCAATCGAGGCGGACATAACCATCAGCAATTCAGGTGTTATCTCTTCATCTTTCCCCGCGATCTCTTCCACGGTCCCCTCCTCACAGCGGAATCAGCCCATGCTTCTTCATGGGCCGGAACTCGCGTTTGGTGTGCAGGATGTCGAGCGTCATGGCCAGGTGACGCCTGGTCTCGGCAGGCTCGATGATGTCATCCACGTCCCGCCTCCCGGCCGCGGCATACGGCGTCGCAAAGGTGCTCTGGTAGGACTCGATCAGTTCCTGACGCCTCTTCTGCGGATCCTCGGCCTGGGCGATCTCGTTCCTGAAGATGACGTTGACCGCTCCCTGCGGCCCCATCACGGCGATCTCCGCGGTGGGCCAGGCAAAGACGCGGTCGGTCTCCAGTTCCTTGCCGCACATGGCCAGGAAGGCGCCGCCGTAGGCCTTGCGCATGATGACGGTGATCTTGGGAACCGTTGCTGCGGAGTAGGCGAAGAGCATCTTGGCGCCGTGACGGATGATCCCGCCCTGCTCCTGCTGCACGCCGGGCAGGAATCCCGGGACATCCACCAGCGTGATCAGCGGAATGTTGAACGCGTTGCAGAAACGGACGAAGCGTGCCCCCTTGTCGGAGGCGTTGATGTCGAGGGCGCCGGCTAGGACGCTGGGCTGGTTGGCCACGACACCGACGCTCCGCCCCAGGATGCGGGCGAAACCGACTACGATGTTGGGCGCGAACAGCGGCTGGACCTCCAGGAAGTCACCGCCGTCCACCAGGCGCGTGATGACCTGGCGCACGTCGTACCCCTTCTTCGGATCAGTGGGGACCAGGGTGTTCAGGGTCTTGTCCGGCACCACGATGTCGTGCGCTTCCAGTTGAGGCGGATCTTCGAGGTTGTTGGACGGAAGGAAGGAAAGGAGCCGTTTGCAGATGCGCAGCGCTACCAGGTCGTTCTCCGCGATGAAATGGGCGACGCCGGCGTAGTTCATCTGGGAAAGAGGCCCCCCCAGCGCCTCGGCCGTGATCTCTTCGCCGATCGCCTCTTTGATGACCGAGGGGCCAGTGATGAACATACGCGCACCGGCGGTCTGGATGATGAAGTCGGTGAGGGCCGGGCTGTAAGCTGCGCCGCCGGCGCAGGGACCACAGATGAGCGAGATCTGGGGCACCACGCCGGAGAGCATCACGTTGTGGTAGAAGATTTTGCCATAGCCTGCCAGCGAGTCGATCCCTTCCTGGATGCGCGCGCCGCCGGAATCGTTCATGAACACGAAGGGGGTGCCGGTCTTCAGGGCGGATAGCATGGACTGGACGATCTTGTCGCTGTGCACTTCCCCAGCCGAGCCCCCTGCCACAGTAAAATCCTGGCTGGCCAGGTGCACCAACCGCCCCCCCACCGTGCCCGCGCCGGTCACGACACCTTCGGCCGGAAACTCCTTGCCCGCCATGCCGAAATTGGTGCAGCGATGCCTCGCGAAGAGACCAACTTCCTGGAAACTGTCCTTGTCGACCAGCGTCTCGATACGCTCCCGCGCGGTGAGGCTCTGCTGGGCGTGCTGCTGGTCGATCTTGGCGCGCCCCCCGCCTAGCTTCAGCCTCTCTTTCCTTTCGTTGAGCTCCTTGACCTTTTCCTCTATCGACATGAGCGCGCTCCTTTAGCGGGTGCGGCGTCTATTCCTGGCCGTACGGCGCCACGGTGACCTTGTGCTGCTGACCGCTCAAGGTGACCGTGTAGGTAACGGGGCCGGTGATCTTGCCGGGATGCCCCTCGGGGATGTTGGTTTCGGAAGCGCCGGTGGCCGGGTCCTTGCCCACGTTCCTCGGCCCTTCGCGCCTGCTGGCAAAGAACTTCGGCGCCACTTGCGGGAACAGGGCGTAGGTGAGCACGTCCTCGTCGCTGCCGTCACACCCTTCCAGCGGTAGCGCCGCTGCGCGCAGCTTGTCCCATTCCGGCTCGAGCAGGTCGGCGGGGCGCACCGTGATGGGCTCCTTCTTCGCGTGGCGCCGGGCCATCTCCACCACCTCGGGGTTCAGCTCACCGGGGGCGGCACCGTAGTAGCCAAGCATCAGGTCGGCGAACTCGCCGGTCAGCACCTTGTAGCGCCCCATCAGCGTGTTCAGTACCGCCTGTGTCCCCACGATCTGGCTGGTGGGAGTCACCAGCGGCACGTACCCCGTGTCCTTGCGCACCACAGGAATCTCGTCCAGCACCTCGTGCATGCGGTCCGCCGCCCCCTGCTGCTTCAGCTGGCTTTCCATGTTGGAGAGCATCCCGCCGGGTATCTGGCTCCTGAAGATCTCCGTCTCGACGCCGGTGACTGTGGAGAGGAATTCGCGGTAGCGCGGCAGTATCTTGGAGAAGTGCTCCTTGACGCGCAGCATCCGCCCGAGATCAATCCTGGTGGCGTTGCCGGTATGTTCCAGCATCTCCACGAAGCTCTCCGTAGGGTTGTGCCCTGGCCCCAGCGACATGGAACTGACTGCCGTGTCGACACAATCCACGCCCGCCTCGACCGCCTTCATCAGGCTCACCATGGTCACGCCGGTGGTGGCGTGGACGTGGAGCTGCACGCGGGTCTGCTCGCCGCAATACTCTTTGATACCGCGCACCAGCTCGTAGGCCGCCTGCGGCTTGATGAGGGCCGCCATGTCCTTGATGCATATGGAATCGCACCCCATTTCCACCAGCCGTTTCGCCTGCTCCAGGTAGGCCTGGGTGGTGTGAATCGGGCTCACGGTGTAGGAGATGGCGCCTTGGGCGTGCTTGCCGACCTTCTTGACCGCCTTAACCGAGCGCTCAATGTTGCGCAGGTCGTTGAGCGCATCGAAGATGCGGAAGACGTCGACGCCGTTCTCGGCGCTCTTCTGGACGAAGCGGTCCACCACCTCGTCTTGGTAGTGCCGGTAGCCGAGCAGGTTCTGGCCGCGCAGCAACATCTGCAGTGGTGTCTTGGGCATGAGCGACTTGAAGGTACGCAGCCGCACCCAGGGGTCCTCGTTCAGGAATCTGATGCAGGCGTCGTAAGTGGCGCCACCCCAGCACTCCAGGGACCAGAAGCCGGCGTTGTCGAGGTCCTCGCAGGCGGGGATCATGTCGTCGATGCCTAGGCGGGTGGCTATCAGGCTCTGGTGGGCATCGCGCAGAGCCAGTTCGGTTATGTCGATGATACGGTTCATATCTCCCCCCTTTCCACGAAGGGATAGTGTACGGGAAGGAGACTCATTGGCAATAGCTAATGTCCATTTTAAGGTGGGGGGAGGCGGGGCGCGCAGCGCGCGGAGCGGGCTAGGCGGTGAGGATGTCGCAGTAGAGAGAGAGGTAGGCGCCGGCTTCTTTCTCGGGACAGCAGCTGTCACCCACCAGGCACCTGCCATTCTTCCCTAGCCGGTCACGCAGGTGCGCGTCGGTCACCAGGTGCTCGGCCTTGGCGCAGAAATCGGCTCCACTGTGGTAAACCAGGCCGGTTACGCCGTCCCTGATGATGGAACGGTTTCCCTCAATATCGGAAGCCAGGACCGGCTTGGCATAGGCAAGCGCCTCGAGGACAGTGTTGGCCATGCCCCCTTCGGTGAGGGAGGTGTTCAACACGACATCGACGCGCCGGTACAGTTCGCCCATGGCGTCGTGAGCCACCACGCCGAGATAGCGGGCAAAGGGATACTGCTCCAACGCTTCCATGACCTCGGCGGCATAGGCCGGCTCGAGCACCGGACCGGCCAGTTCCAACCGGACCTGAGGATGGCGGGCCTGTAGCTCGGCCAGGGGGGCCAGGGGAAACATCACGTTCTTCACTGGACGCAGCCCGGCAGGCAGCAGGAACACAAATTCATCCCGCGCCCCCTTCTCTAATGGAGCGTACTCGGGCGGAAGCTCAACCCCCTGGTGGATCAGGACGGTGCGCTCTTCCAGGCTCGGGAGGTGCTCACCCAGGCGCTTCTTAACGCAGGCATGGAAGGCGACTAACCGGGAGGCGCAGCGCAGGGCCCCGTGCATCTCCAGGCCGCGCTGATCGGAGAGCGCTTGGTAGATGTCCGTCCCGGTCAGGGTGATCAGGTAGGGGATGCCAAGCGATTTCGACAGCGCGTGCGCAACCCTCCCGCCGTGATAGGCATGAAAGGCATGCAACAACTGCGGTGCGAATTCCTCGACCTCAGCCTGCAGACGCTCGCCCGACAGCGGCCCCACCGGGAAAACCCGCACCTCGCAACCCAAGAGCCTGAGCTGGCCCTCGATACGTCTTACAGTGACTGCATTGCCGGTTTCCGCGGGATAGTAGTTGGGGGCGATGATGCCGACACGCATTGTGAACCTCTGCTAAAGTTTTTGCGACGATATCATTAGAAACCGCCACTGGCAACAGGCTCAGATAATAGCCGCAAAACCCGCGCTAGGCAAGGGATAAACCCCTTGCCTCACTTAAAGGATCATGGTACTTTACCCGCATTCCGAGGTGCGACACATGAAAATTACCATTCTCGGCTCTGGCACTTCGACCGGGGTCCCCATGGTCGGCTGCCACTGCCAGGTCTGCGGCTCCTCTGACCCGCGCGACAAGAGAACACGTGCCTCCATCCTGGTCGAGTCCCGTGGCCAACGCATCCTCGTCGATACCTCGACCGACTTGAGAATGCAGGCGCTGCGGGAAGGGATTCCGCAGATCGACGCCGTTCTGCTCACCCACACCCACGCCGACCACATCCATGGTATCGATGACTTGCGCGGCTTTCACTTCATCCACCGCAGGGTGATCCCGTGTTATGCCAGCCAGGAATCCATTGACCAGGTTCGCACCAACTTCTCGTACATCTTCGAGGGGCTCCACTCGGAGGGATACTGGCCGCTTTTGGAGGCTTGTCCCGTAGTGGACCCCTTCGACCTGTTCGGCTGCCGCGTCACACCAGTGCCGATCAGGCACGGTTCCTTCCTGGCTACCGGCTACCGGTTCGATAACGCTGCCTACCTCACCGACTGCAGCGAGATCCCGGAACAGTCGCTGCCGCTGTTACAGGGACTCGACCTGATGATCATCGACGGCCTGCGCTTTTCCCCGCACCCCAACCATTTCAACATCGAGGGTGCGCTCAAGATGTCGGAGATCCTGAAACCCAGCCGCACCGTGCTGACACACCTCACCCACGAGGTACATCACCGCGACGGAGAGCGACTCCCCCAGGGCGTTGAGTTCGCCTACGACGGCATGATGATTGAGCTTTGAAGACGAACCAAATGAACCTGAGAAACGGACGGAACTGATGTTCAGAGACATTCGGCTGCACGGCTATGCGAACGACCAGATCGAGTTCTACGCCATCACCGCGGGCAGCGAGGCGTACAACCGTTACTTCTTCAACACCGACCCCTCCGATCCCGACGAAATCCGCTTCTTCTCTCCCGGCAACGAATTCATCATCGGCAAAAACGGCATCAGCCACAGGGGCAACGGCGGCTCCTTCTGCGAGTACATGTTCGGCGTAGACCAGCCCATCGCCGACCTCGCCAAGGAAGAGGTGTCCAACCGGCTCATCATCTACGGCACCCACAACGATCAAAGAAGCGGCACCCTGAGGTTCAGCGACCGCACCGAGGGGTACGTAAGCTACGACAAGATCTTCTTCGACGGCAACGCCATCTTCAACTACTTCTTCGCCCTCACCGGCGCCGACTTCTCCGGCCCCATGCACGACCAGCAGGAGCGCATCCTCAGGGTGCTGGGCAAGGCCCTCAAGCGCTCGGACGCGGTCGGCGAGGAGCAGGACAACCTGATCATCCACGAGATCCTGGAGATCATCGACGACCCCAACGCCCACCTCTTCCTGTTCAAGTTGATCAACATCCGGCACCGCGAGTACAGCGAGGCCTTCAAGTCGCTCTACTTCAACAACAAGAAGATCACCGATGCCAACTTCCAGTCCCTCTC
The DNA here is from genome assembly GCF_020179605.1 of Geomonas agri. Classification (NCBI taxonomy): domain Bacteria; kingdom Pseudomonadati; phylum Thermodesulfobacteriota; class Desulfuromonadia; order Geobacterales; family Geobacteraceae; genus Geomonas; species Geomonas agri. Next base: position 1,191,653 of record NZ_JAINZO010000002.1, on the reverse strand, counting down.
CCAGCTGGCCGAGCGCTACAGCATCGACCGGTACCAGCAGGAGCGCATCCGGATCGACGTGATGTACAAGCATCCGGACAACCGGCGCATAGTCGACGAGTACAAGAACATCCTGATCGCCTGCAACCGCAAGGGCGAGATCAACAAGCTGGAGAACGCGCGCCTGACCCGACTGAAGACGTTGTCGGTGCGCAACAAGATCCCCGGTGCGCTCTTCTATACGCTGGACGAGATGCTCAAGAAGGACAAGAAGCTGGTCGACCTCGAGGAGAGCAACTACATCTCCGAGACCAGGCAGATCCTGGAGGGGATGTTCCTTTCCGAGCGCCACATCGAGAGCACCATCGAGCCGGAAGACATGCTGAAATTGCTCTTCGCCAAGAAGCAGGCCGCCGAGAACCGCGACCACGCCTTCGAGGAGATGCTGCTCGACGCCAGCAAGGCCTGCGACGAGAAAATCCGCGACGGTGCCGACATCTCGATCCTCGAAGGATACTCGTACATCATCACCTACTTCGACCGCTATGACGCTACCTCTTCGGCCATCAATCAGCTGGCGTTCATGGAGAACGTAAGGATTTCTGAGGAGATGATCCGAAGCCTCTTGGGCAACAAGCACGCCTTCGACATGCTGGCGCCCGACCTGTTCACCAAGCTCTTCCTCTCCGGCATCTTCGAGGACAAGTACCTTGGGATCTACGGCCGCAAGAAGGTGAGCCACCTGGCCTCCGGCCTCAAACTCATCGAGGAGAACCGCCTCACCACCACGGCCCTCCTGGAGCAGTTGGTGAAGATCGACAGAGACGAGCGGTTGCACCTCACCCTGCTTGAACACGTCAAGGACCGCATCCGTAATTTCTACTCCAAGTACGCCACGAAAGCAGATCAGGATGCGCTCAAGAAGGAGCTCACCGAGGAGCTCCTCAACAAGAAGCTCATCAGCGAGGAAATTCCGGACCGCCTGTTCCACGAAGTGATCCTCACCATCAAGAAAGAAGCGGTCTACATCCACAACCTGCTGCCGCAGATCATCCTGGAGAAGAACTCCTCGCTGCGTGAGGACTTCCTGGAGAACTCCGGCCTGGACCGTTTCTACGTTGAAGAACTCGAGCGCGAGTTCTTCGAGCTCAACGGCCTGAACCTGGAGGAGCTGTACCAGATCAGGAAAGGGTTCAACTAAAGACCAAGGCCAGGGGCGAATGATTATTTCGCCCCACACGCACCCTCCGCTCAACCTTCGGCCCTCCGGCCACCACTCCCACCAGCTCCGCCCTTGACACCCGCCGCCAATTCCTCTAGTGTGCTCCCGTGTGTAATTTTTATACTCAGAGGCTCGTATGTCCGTAACAGAGCTGCAACTTAAGACGTTAGGCGACCGCATCGCCTCTTTCGGAAAAGAAAACCTCGACGAAATGCTGCACCTGGTCGGCGAGGGGGCCCGGCTGGTCTCGGACCAGGAGCGGGTGCGCATCTACCTCGAAGACCTGACCCGCGGCGCGCTCTCCTGCGCCTTCGCCTGCGGCAGCTTCGCCGCCGAGATCCGCGAGGCAACCTTCCCTATCATCTCCGCCGAAGCAGGCGTTTCCAACACCTTCGTGACCCAGATGCCTTCCCAGTTCCTGCTACCTGCCGAGAGCGGGCTCCCGCTGGACCAGGATTTCTCCCGGCGCTTCAATATCGACGGCACCACGATGCTCCCCATCACTAACGACGGGAAGTCAATCGGCGTCGTCTGCGTCGACGGGGAACTTCTATCCCGGGACCGGATCGAGCTGCTGGTCCCATTCCTCGCCAGGGCGGGTGAGCGGGTGGACCATGCGCGCAAGTATCACCAGCAACTGCTGCTGGCGCGCCGAGTCGAGGTCTACAAGAGAAGGGAGGCGGCGAGCTTCATGGTGCGCTCGGCCGTCAACCTGATCGACGGGCTCACCCTCGCCTCGGTGCTGGTCCCCGCGCGCGGTGGCATGGAAGTGCTGGCGAGCCACGCAGAGGACGCCGACCTCAAAGCCCGCTATGACAACGTCGGCAGCATCGACCTGAAACACGGGACATCGCTGGTGTCGCGCTACGTCAACGAGGCAGGGGTGGTGACCGATGACCAGCTCCTGAAGCCGCTGTTCATCGCCGACCTGCAGGACCAGACCATCCAGCGCCGGGCTCTCACCGAGGAGATGGGACTAAGAACCCTGTACATGGTGCCGCGCATCGAGCCCGGCACGCGGCGGCTTATCTGCCTGATCAACTACTTCACCCGCCAGCTCGCCAGCTTCTCGGAATTCGAGGAGGGGCTGCTGCAAACCCACGCCGAGATGGTGGAGCGAGTCATCAACGAGGTCGGCGGCGAGCACCTGGAGATCAAGGTCCTCTCCGAAATCTCCGACCTGCTGCAGGAACGTAACGAAGGCCTGCACCCCTTCCTGACCAAGGTGCTCTCCAAGGCGACCGAACTGATCGGCGCCGACACCGGCAGCATCGCCATCGTACAGGAGCGAGAGGGAGAGAAGTACCTGGTAGTCGAGAACGAGGAAGGAACCATCGTCGGCGCCAAGAACAAGGAATGGTTAAAGAAGAAGATCCCCCCCTTCAAGATCGGCGGGAGCGACCTTCCCGCGCAAGAGCGCAGCCTCACCGGCTACGTCGCTTGGACCAAGGAACCGAAGATCATCGGGCAGGTAACCGACACCACGCAGCACGAGGGGTTCCACCGCCCCATGAACGAGCTGATCAAGAGCGAGATGGCCGTTCCGGTGATCAGCGACGACGAGGTGATCGCCGTCATCTGCCTCAACTCGTTACAGGAAGGGTACTTCACCGAAGAGCACAAGCGCATCCTGCAGATTATCGACCGCCTCACCTCGCGACACATCTCCGATATCCAGCGCATCGAGCGGCTGCAGTCCGAGGTGAACAAGCTGCAAAGCGACATCGCCTACAAGGACCCCAAGGTTTCTTCCTATCGCCTGGGTAACATCATTGGCAACAGCCGCAAGGCCCAGGAGATCGTCGCTTTCATCAACACCGTCTCGCAGCCCCTCTCCAACCGGATCGCCCTCTGGAGCCGGCACGTCCTGCAAGAAGCCACCATCGGCCTCCCCTCGATCCTGGTGCTCGGCCCCACCGGCGCGGGCAAGGAGTTCTTCTTCAACAACCTGTACAACAAGCTCAACGAACTGTACCGGCAGCAGATCAACCCCGACGGCGAGCTTCCCGTCAAGAAGACCAACATCGCCGCCTACAGCGGGGACCTGACCTATTCCGAACTGTTCGGGCACATCAAGGGAGCCTTCACCGGCGCCTACAGCGACCGGAAGGGCATCCTGGAGGAGGCTTCCGGCGGCATCGTCTTCCTGGACGAGATCGGCGATGCCGACCCTAAGACCCAGGTGCAGTTGCTGCGGTTTCTCGACAACGGCGGCTTCGTCCGCCTCGGCGAGAACCGGGAGAGGATCAGCCGCGTCTTGCTGGTGGCCGCCACCAACAAGGACCTGAGGAAGGAGATCGCCCTCGGCAACTTCCGCGAGGACCTGTACCACCGTCTCACCGAACTCTCGGTAGTGGTGCCCTCATTGAACGAGCGGCGCGAGGACATCCCCGACCTCTCCACCCACTTCCTGGGCAAGCTCTACCGGACCTACAGAAGCACCGAAGAGGCGGTCCGCAATGACGAGCCCAGCCTTTCCAAGGACGCCAAGGAAGCGTTGGTCGGCCACAACTACAAGGGGAATATCCGCGAATTGCGAAGCATATTGCTGCGCGCCCTGTTCTTCAGGACCGGCAAGATGGTGACCGGCGAGGACATCAGGAAGGCCATCAGGGACGGTTCCCGCGAGCAGGTGGTCCCGGCGTTCGAGTTGCTGGCCGAGGAAGTAGCCAGCGACATCCTCAGCGACATCGAGGCGGGGAAGGACTTCTGGGAATGTGTCTATGAGCCGTACTCACAGAGCAGGATCTCGAAGGACGTGGTGCGGTTGGTAGTGGAGAGGAGCCGGAGTGTAGCCGGCAAGAGCATGCCCGAAGTTGCCCGACACCTAAAAGCCGTCACCGGCTCTCCCCAGGAGGACGAAGAAGAAAGGAAGCGCTTCTTCCGGTTTAAGAACTTCCTTTACAAGACGGTGAAGATTTAAACTGGCGGGGGAACGTTTGCTAACATCACAGAGAGTGCTGTCGACGGCACCGGAGGTGGTTCATGAAAAATGGGGCCCCAACTACCGCACATGCTATCCTACCAGAAAACCGTAGTCATCTATGAAATCACCTACCGCTTCTGCCACCGCTTCCGGTAGTCCGTTTTTACCTGCCACATCTACTAGGGATCCGTCACGGCTATGAGTTTCTGGTAGCTCTCTGGCAGTAGCGCTTTCGCTACACGAAGAGCGAACGGATTGATCTTCGTGAAAGCAGCCGTTTTACGGATACTACACCCCCGGGTTATCTTGGAGTTGTCCAAACTCTGCTTGCCCGTCGGAAAGCCTCTAAACAAGATGCTGGCATCGGCACTTCTTGCTGATTCTCTGAGTGTGTGCACCATGAAGTCGGTCACTTTAAGAATCTGACTTTCGGTATCTGAGAAGAAGACATCATCGATGATGACGTTCTCCACCTGGTAAGAAATGTCTATAGCACAAAGCTTTTGTTGCCGGTAGGCACCGGTTACGACGACTTTAGCATTGTTGAAGATCGGCCTGGCCCAGGCTGTGAATTTCTCTCTTTGCAGCCGCTCCTTTTGGTAGGAGTATTTGGTTCTGCTGTAAAAAGAAATATACAAGGGGCTGGCGCCATCTACGAATTCTTCCAGATCGGTGATCCTCTTGGCGGTGAAGTTGGAGAGTGCCTTCTTCACGATGCACCTTTGTTTTGCACCCACGCTGTCCAGGCTGTAGTCCTTAAGCTGGTCATACACGAACATGTTCATGAAGCTGTTGCTTGGCGCCCCAGTCGGTACCAAGTGAATGACTCCGCCGATGCGCGCCGGCAAAGGGTATCGGCTCGGTTCAGGGGCTACTTCGGCGAAGGGGAAAAGCGGCCTGAAGAAAAAGTGATGGACCTGTCTCCACCAGACATCTCCTACTTTTATGATCTTTACGCCAGTTGATTTCTGGAATTCCGCATATTCATCAAGCGTCATAGGTTCCCAAGCCATGGCATGCGCCTCCGGTTACCGTCTTTGATGCACGCGGGAAACATCGGGTTTAACGGCACAGCGGCCCATTGTATCATCGCCATGCGAAGGAGCAATGTTGCGACGGCAACGGCGGGGGACCGGGCATTCGAGCAGATATATGTCATGGCCCGCAACAGAAAAAGGGGAGCCGGTTACGGCTCCCCTTTTCACATCAGCGGTCTAGCTCAGGGCCTACTGGCCGATCTTGCGCACTGCGAAAATGACGAGCATACCGCAGAGCATGGCGGCGAGGGTGTTGCGGGTGCGGAGCACGACAATGGCGGTGAGGGCGGCGGCCATGAGGCCCCACACGCCTTCGGCGACGATGGACGGCAAAACGAGCGAGAACAAGAGGGCGCCGGGCAGGGCGTCCATGCCGCGGCGGAAACGACCCGAGCGCGGGAAACGGGACGCCAACAGCAACCCGCCCAGCCGCAAGGAATAGGTCACACAGGCGGCCAGCCCTACGGCGATCAACACCTGCGGATTAATAGCTGGGAACATCTTCCGCCTCCTCCACCTCTTCGATCTCGCACGGCCCCAACATGGCGCTGATTGCGCCGGCCAGCCCTCCCGCCACGATATACCACTTACCCGGCAGGAATTTGTGGGCCAACAAGGCGGCGACCCCGGCGACAATCCAGGGGAGCACGTCGCTCTTGCCACGCCACAATCCGACAGCCAACGCGGTGAACACGGCAGTGAACGCGAAATCGAGGGCATAGTCTTCGGGCCTCGTTATGAAGCCGCCGCCCAAGAGACCAATGAGGGTGCCGCTGCTCCAGGCGAGGTACAGGAAAATACCGCCGCCGAAGAGGAACCAGGTAGTGGCAGTGCCGTTTCTCTGCTCGGACATGGTGACGGCCCAGTTCTCGTCGGCTACCAGGTGCATCATCCCTATCTTGTGCAGCAGCCCGCGTCCGGAGAAGAGCGGGCCCAGGGAGGCGCCGATCAGCAGGTAGCGCAGGTTGATCACCAGAACGGCAAGCGTCATCTCGAATATGGGCATATGGTTCGACCACATGTCGACCATGACGAACTGGGCAGCACCGGCGAAAACTGCGGTGTTCATGTACATCATGTCGAGCCAGCTCAGCCCCTTTTGCGCGGCGAGCACGCCGAGCACGCTGCCATAGGCCATGGCGCTGGCGGCCACGGGAACGTTAGCCCTGGCTCCTCTGATCATTTCCGGCTTTCTGTGTTTCATACTTCCACCTTGGTGCTTGGTGCTACGGGCAACTTTGCGTCAGATCTACAGCCTACTACTATGGAGTGATGGGTAACAGGCACAGATGGCGCTTAAAAAGAAGGGGTATTGTGTGGGGGGGCGGCAACTAAAGGCAAATCCCCCCCTGCCCCCCCTTTCGCAAAGAGGGGAACGCTTGTTCACGGGCAGTGCTTCGGTGGCGCGGGCCTCGACGCTTCCCGCAACGCCCCGATGGGCGTTAGTAAACAGGGGAGGCTTCTTGACGCGCTCTTCGGAAGGCAGCTCAGATGCTGTTGACGTCAATCATGGCTTCGCCCATGACGTATTCGGTCTTGGCGTCGCGGGAGGCTTCGGCGAGGCGGGCTACGATGCGGCAGACCCTGTCCAGTTCACCTTTGAGATCGGAGAGATGGGTGCGAACTTTCTCATTCCCCTCGCCTAGTTCCTTGTTTGCCAGGTGCAGATGCCAGAGTATGGCGGTCAGGGGGTTGTTGAACTCGTGGCTGATGGCGACGGCCATTTCCCGCAACAGGTTCAAGCGTTCGAACTCGACCGCCATCTGCTTTTCTCTGCGCGACGCCAGATGGAGCGAGACGCGGGCTACCAACTCCTCCGGGTAAAAGGGCTTCACGATGTAGTCGTCCGCTCCCGCCTCGAACCCCTTCACTTTTTCACCGCTGGTATCGCAACTGGTCAGGAAGATTACAGGGATCTCGCGTGTTGCAGCGTCCGCTTTCAGCTGGCGGCAGATGTCATAACCATTCATCCCGGGGAGGTTGATGTCGAGCAGGATCAGATCCGGGCCGATCTCCAGTGCGACGGACTTGGCCGAGGCCCCGTCTTCATGCAGCGTGACCTCATACTCATCGCTGAGGATGTCCAGCAATTGGGCCTGCGCGACCTTGCTGTCTTCTACGGCGAGGATCTTTTCCATGGCTCTCTCCAAAAAGGGGACGGGCAACGAAGCTGTGGCGGCGTTAGGTGCTGCAGCTTAACATTCCGGTTAGCATCAATCAACTTATGTGTGAGAGAGGGGCGAAAAGAAAGGCAAATCCACCCTGTCCCCCCTTTTGCAAAGGGGGGAACCCTTGTTCACGTGCAGTGCTTCGAGGCAACATATCGCTGGCCCCACCAGATTCTTCGATGACGTTCGCAGACGGGGAGCACTTTTCAGCCGGTAGAAGATTCCTGGGGTGGTCTGCGCTGGGGCGGCGAAGTTTGAGGGGACTGGAGACGGCGGACGGGGGGGGATGCGAGGAATGGGGGAGCGCTAAGGGCTCCCCCATTTTGTCGGCTACATCTTGGTGACGGTGAAATCGACACGGCGGTTCTTGGCTTGGCCGGCCTTAGTCTTGTTGTCGGCGATGGGTTGGGTGTCGCCGAAGCCTTTGGCGGAGAGACGGTTTGCCGCTACGCCTTTCTTGTCGACCAGGTACTTCACCACGGCATCGGCGCGGTCCTGGGAGAGTTTCATGTTGGCGTCGGGCTTGCCGACGTTGTCGGTGTGGCCGTCAACTTGGACATGGAAGCCGGGGTAATCGGCCATGATCGCTGCGATGGCAGTCATGGTCTTGTCGCAAGCAGGATCAACCTCAGCCTTGCCGGTCTTAAACTTGATCGGCCCTTTCTCGTTCTGGACCTTCTTCAGCTTCTTGGTCACAGCGCTGAGAGCGCCCTGCTTGGCGGTGGACGCAGCTTCCTTGCCCAAGTCTTTACCCAGCCCTTTGACAGCATCGAGCCCGGCATAGGAAACACCTGAAACCGACAGAGTCAGTACAACAGCAACAGCAATTTTTCGCAACATTGTTCCCTCCTCTCATTTTTTAGCCTGTCCCGGGACAGGATACTATCTTCCTCCTCGGATGGCAGACACAAAATATAATACTTATTAACCTATGAGTCAATCGACGTTCCCCCTGTGTGCAGGTGCGAGGACGCGGTGTGGCCGCCCGACTAACTAGGGAAAACCTACCATGGCAATACGATAACTCCCAAAAACCCTTTGACTGCAGGCCTGACAAGATGATAAATTCCCAACGCAAATTATTGAGCTTCCGTTTATAAAAGCAGTGTGAAGGAGGGATCCGTGAGCGAGGCGACCGCCCACAACGAAGCACAACGAACGGAAACAAGGATCCTCTCCCTCGTCCTGTTCTTGCTCGCCATACTGATCCTCTACGTCTGCAGCAGCTACTCGTACTTGTTGTTCCACACCATGGTTGAGGTCTTCTGCGTACTGGTTACGCTGGGCGTCTTCCTGTTGGCCTGGAACTCCCGTAAATTCCTGGACAACCACTATTTTCTTTTCCTGGCCATGTCTTTCGCAGTCTCAGGCGTCCTGGAACTGCTGCACACCTTCTCCTACAAGGGGATCGGCATCTTCGTCGGATACGACGCCAACCTCCCCACCCAACTCTGGATCTCATCCCGCTACGTGGTCAGCCTCTCCTTCCTGACGGCACCATTTTTCATCAAACGAAAGCTCAATCTCGCCACAGCCCTGGCCTTTTTCGGCGGCACAGCTGTGCTGCTCATCCTGGCCATCTTCTCGGGACAATTTCCTCAATGCTATGTGGAAGGAAAGGGACTGACGCCGTTCAAGATCTACAGCGAGTACATCATCATAGCCATCCTGCTTGCCTCGGCGATGTTGCTGTGGGCCAACAGGGAACGTTTCGACCGTCGCGTACTTGATATTCTCCTCGCCTCCACGTTCAGCGCAGCTGGCGCCGATGTCGCGTTCACGCAATACATGAGCGTCTACGGCCAAGCCAACAAGATCGGGCACTTCTTTCTCTTCCTCTCCTCCTTCCTGATCTACCGGGCCATCGTTTCGATGGGACTGAAAGAGCCCGCCGCGGTTCTCTTCCGCAGCCTGGAACAGAGCGAACAGGCACTCAAGCGGAGCGAGGCGCAGTTGCAGCGCACCCTGGAGCAGCGTACCAGCGAACTGCACGAGAAGGTGGAACGCGAAGCCGCGTTAAAGCGCAGCAACGAGCGGCTCGACCTGCTGGCCGATACGGCGAGCCGACTGCTGCAGAGCAAGTCCCCAAGGCAACTTGCCAACGCCCTGTGCCGACAGGTGATGGACTTTCTCGACTGCGACGTTTTCTTCAATTACCTCGTCGATGAAGTTGAGGGAGGTCTGAAACTGAACGCCTGCGCCGGCATCGCCGAGGAACAGGCTGCCTCCATCGAGCGGCTGAACCTGGGGGTGGCGATCTGCGGCTGCGCGGCCCGCGACGCCTGCAGGATCGTCGCCGAGAACATCCCCATGTCGCAGGACGTACGCGCCGACCTGGTGCGATCAATGGGGATACAGGCCTACGCCTGCCACCCGCTGCTGGCCCAGGGGCGGGTGCTCGGTACCCTCTCATTCGGCACCCGCAGCAGAACCAGCTTCAGCGATGACGACCTCTCCCTCATGAAGGCGGTAGCCGACCAGGTTGCCATCGCCATGGAGCGCAACCGGATGGAGGAGTCGCTGCGCCAGGCCAAGCATGACGCCGAGGCGGCGAGCAGCACCAAGAGCAGGTTCGTGGCCAACATGAGCCACGAGCTGCGTACCCCGATGACCGGAGTGTTGGGCATGCTCGACCTCGCCCTGCTTACACCGGACGCCATCGAAAGAGCCGATTACATCCAGACCGCCCAGCGGTCGGCGCGGTCGCTGCTGCGCATCCTGAACGACATCTTGGATCTGGCCAAGGTAGAAGTCGGGAAGTTCTCCCTCGACATCCGGCCGTTCTCCCTTCGTGCCTGCCTGGGCCAGGCGATCGACATCGTAATGCCCGAGGTGAAGCGTAAGGGGTTGGAGCTTGATCTACAGGTGGAAGACGGTCTCCCCGACCACGTGCAGGGGGATCAGATCAGACTGCGCCAAGTGCTCACCAACCTGCTGGGAAACGCGGTGAAATTCACTGAACACGGCGGAGTCGCCATAGCCGTGCGTGCTGGAGAAGGGCGCCACGGCGGGGAGATGGTGTTCCACTTCGCTGTGCGCGACACCGGCATCGGCATTCCACTAGACAAGAGGCACCTGCTCTTCAATTCCTTCAGCCAAGTTGACGACTCAAACACCCGTAGCCACGGGGGCACTGGGCTTGGGCTGGCGATCAGCAAGGAGATCGTCGAGCGGATGGGGGGAAGCATCGTCGTGGAAGACGAAGCTGGTGCGGGAAGTTGCTTCTCCTTCTCGGTTCGGCTGGACGTCATCGAAGGTGAAGCCGAGATGGACCCTCCCTCGCCGCGCCCCCCCTCTCAACCGGCAGAGGCTGCGACTACGGCAACGGGAGTCAGCAGGCGCCTGCTGGTCGCCGAGGACGATCCCACTATCCGCCAGGTCCTGGGGACCATGCTGGGGAGGCTGGGCTACCTCATAGATTTCGCGGAAGACGGCGAGCAGGCGGTGGAGAAGTGTCAGCGGTCAAGTTTCGACATGGTCATCATGGACGTCCAGATGCCGCGACTCGATGGCTTCGAGGCGACGCGGGCCATAAGGGAACAGGAACTGCGGCGCGGGGGACGGCTACCTATTCTCGCCATGACCGCGCACGCCATGAAACAGGATGAGGACCGCTGCATCGCCGCCGGGATGGACGACTACATTTCCAAGCCTATCGATTTCAGGGAATGTATCGAGAAAATAGGTAACCTGCTTGGGTCATCCGGTGCAGTTTGTCCATAAAGAAAGGCATCTTGGCTACCAAGGCAAATCCCCCTGCCGGCAGGCAAAGGCAAATCCACCCCGGTCCCCCCTTCGCAAAAGGGGGGGACGCTTCTTCACGTGTTACGCTTCGTTGTTACCGGCTCTCGGGGTGGCGCATTGTTATCCGCGAGGGGCGGGCCAGGCGAGGAGATCGCGTTCGAGGTGCTGTTGGTAGGGCTTGATGGAATACGAGCGGTAGCTGACGCTGCCGTCGTGGTTCAGTAGTACGGCGAGACGCTCTCGCATCACGGAGCTGGTTACCATCTCCAGAGCCTCCGGCTCCGGAACCCAGAGGGCGGCCTCGCTGTCGTCGGTGGGGTTCAACTCGCCGCCAAGGTAGCGGCCCAGGAAGGCGAAGATGAGGGCGGAAGTGGGGGCGACCATGGACCAGACGGCGGCTAGGGGACCGATCTCCACCTCGACACCGGCCTCTTCGGCTACTTCCCTGCGCGCCGCGTCGACCAGATTCTCACCCTCCTCGACCCGCCCCTGTGGAATCTCCCACCCCCGCTGCCGGTGACGGATCAGCAGCACCTCGTTGTCTGCGTTGCGCACCAGGCACCCCACCACCACGGTATGGCGTGGATCGGTCTTTTCTGTCATCTGTGCTCTCCTCCCAAAATCTGCCGACTGCGCACTCTACTATGCCATCGGCTGCGGGTCAGTGGCAAGGTGGCCGTGGTCAATGACGAGAGACGCCCTCACCCCGCCCCTCTCCCGGAGGGCGAGGGAGGAATTCTTGAATCTGTCCGCCTTTCTCTGACCTCCGCAACAGCTAAATCCCCCGGTGCCTTGGCGAAGGGGGATGGCCAACTGTTTTCGGTTAAAAAAACGACAACGGCAGTGCTGTGCATCTCTTCCTCCCCAACCCCGAAAGATGCCAGACACTGCCGTTGCCGTATCTTTCTTACTGCTTTGCCTTGAGCCTTAGATCTCGGCGTTCACCTCGGCGAGGGACTCCTCAAGGATGGCCATGCCGCGATCGAGCTGGTCGTCGGTGATGACCAGCGGCATCAGCAGGCGGACGACGTTGCCGAGAGCGCCGCAGGACAGGATGATAAGCCCCTTGTCGTAGCAGAGCTTGACCAGCTTCTTGGCGAGGTCGCCGGCGGGCGCCTTGGTGTTGCGGTCGCGCACGAGTTCGAGAGCAAGCATGGGGCCCTTGCCGCGAACTTCGCCGATGATCTCGTACTTCTTCTGCATATCGTCGAAGCGCTGCTGCAGCTTCTCGCCGAGTTTCACGGACTGGTCCAGCAGGCCGTCGTTGAGGAAGATATCCAGAACCGCGAGTGCCGCGGCGCAGGAAAGCGGGTTGCCGCCGTAGGTGCCGCCCAGGCCGCCCGGGTGCGGCTGGCTCATGATCTCGGCGCGGCCGGTAATCGCGGAGAGCGGCATGCCGCCGGCAAGGCTCTTGGCGGTGGTGATCAGGTCCGGCTCGATGCCCCAGTGGTCAATGGCGAACAGCTTGCCGGTACGCCCCATACCGCTCTGGATCTCGTCGATGATCAGCAGGATGCCGTGCTTCTTGCAGATGTTCTGCACGATCTCGAAGTATTCCTTCGGTGGGGTAACGAAGCCGCCCTCGCCCTGGATCGGCTCGATGATGATAGCCGCGGTCTGCTCGGCAGCAACGTAGCCGGTGAAGAACTCGTCAAGCTTGTGGGCGCAGGCGCAACCACAGCTCGGGTAGCTCCCGCCGTAGGGGCAGCGGTAGCAGTAGGCGGACGGTATGCGGTAGCTCTCCGGGGCGAAGGGACCGAAGCCGTACTTGTAGGGCTTCACCTTGGAGGTCAGGGTCATGGTCATCAGGGTGCGGCCGTGGAAGCCGTTCTCAAGGGAGATGACGCCCGGACGCTTGGTGACGTAGCGTGCGATCTTGATGGCGTTCTCGACCGCCTCGGCACCGGAGTTGGCCAGCATGGTCTGCTTCGGGGAGTTGCCCGGAGCCAACTCGTTCAGGCGCTGCGCCAGTTCGATGTACCCCTGGTAGGGAGCGACGTGGAAGCAGGTGTGGATGAACTTCTCGGCCTGCTCCTGGATGGCCTTGACGACCTTCGGGTGGCTGTGGCCGACGTTGTTGACGCCGATACCGCCGGCGAAATCGATCAGGTCACGTCCATCGACGTCGGTCATGATGGCCCCCTGGGCCTTGGCGATGAAGGCGGGGCTCAAAAGTGCGACCCCTCCGGGGACATGCTTGTTGCGTAACTCCATCAGTTGCTCGTTACCAGCGGTCATGGGTGAAGCTCCTTTGCCTAGTAGTTGGTGACTACCGGGTCCATGTGAGGATCCCGGTAAAGGTGTCGGATCACGAGAACGGACTGCGTTCAGTCCGTACGGTCATCCCCTACTACAAAGACCGTACCAAGGTGCCCGCAAGAAGGCTGAAGGCGCTGTCATGACGATTGACGTAAGGGTAAATTCATCGGGAGCGGAACCTGGAGAGAGAGACCAAACGTGCCTCACAGTAACGGCTTATATGTATACTGGCAGGGAAGCATGTGCCGCACTCTAAGTAAGCGCAAAAATGCCATACGAGAAAAGAAAGGACTTCCACTACTGAGGGTGATAAGAACAGCTATGACTGTTTCAGGGTTGTTCTATTATTTACACTTGAATATTTGATTCATTTCTGCATAATGCGCCTCGACGGGGTATGGTATACGCCACAACTACCCGTCCTTCAAGCCCCTCCAGCCGGGTGACCGAGAGTACGCAGAAGGAGAAGCACCGCCGTGAACAACTCCCTCAACCCAGTGGAATTGATCGGTTTTTCAAGCGGAGGCGAACTTCGTTCGGACGCCTTCTACCAGGCCATGGTCAACGCCGTGGACGTCGGCATCCTCGCCGTCAACACCTCGGGCATGGTGATCCTTGCCAACCGCGCGGTCCGCGAGTGCTTCGGCGCCTTCCAGGGGGTGCACCTGAACGACGTGCTCCCCGACCTGTGGCCCAAGGTGGCGCAGAGGCTTTTGGGGCACGCGCGCAACACCGAAATCTCGGTGCGCGGCATCGAGTCCAACTTCCTGGTGCGGGTGAGCCCCATGCTGTTGGACCAGGAGCAGGTGGGTGCCGTCTGCGTCTTCGTCGAGAGCACCGAGCTCGAGGAAATGGCGAAGCAAATGGAGTTCTTCCAGGGACTTACCCGCGAACTAGACACCATCATCGACTCCTCTTCCGACGGCCTCTGGATCTGCGACGCCGACGCCAACGTCGTGCGCATCAACCCCGCTTCCGAGCGCATCAACAACGTCCAGGCCAAAGATGTGGTCGGGCGCAACATGCGCGACCTGATCAACGCCCGCGTTTTCGACCGGTCCGCCACCCTCGAGGTACTCAGGACCGGGACGCGGGTGAACCTCCTGCAGCAGCGCGAAGGGCGCAAGCTGATCACGACGGCGGCCCCGGTTTTCGACTCTGCCGGCCGCATCACCCGGGTCGTCGTCAGCGAGCGCGACATCACGGAAATCGACAACCTGCAGCGCGAACTAGAGGACCAGGAGGCGATCCGGGACCAGTACCGCAACCAGATGCTGGAAATGCAGCAGGAACAGCAACTTGAGAACCAGCAGATTATCGCCCGCAGCCCCGCCATGCTGAAGGCGCTGCGCCAGGCGCTCAAGGTCGCCAAGGTGGAGTCCACCGTGCTGATCCTCGGCCCCTCCGGCGTGGGCAAGGGCCTCTTCGCCGATCTGATCCACAAGAACTCGGAACGCGCCAACAAGCCGCTTATCAAGATCAACTGCGGCGCCATTCCGGAATCCCTCATAGAATCCGAGCTTTTCGGCTACGACAAGGGTGCTTTCACCGGCGCCCAGTCCGGCGGCAAGCCGGGCTATTTCGAGCTCGCCGACGGCGGCATCCTGTTCCTGGACGAGATCGCCGAACTGCCGCTCCCCTCCCAGGTTAAGCTGTTGCGCTTCATGGAGGACGGCACCATCATGCGCCTGGGGAGCACCCGCCCCCGGGAGGTGAAGGTGCGTATCCTCGCTGCAACCCACCGAAACCTCGAACAAATGGTGGAGGAAGGCAAGTTCCGCCTCGACCTCTACTATCGCCTCAAGGTAATCCCGATCCACGTCCCTTCCCTCAAAGAGCGCAAGGAGTGCCTGCTCCCCCTCATCTTGCACTACATCGAGTGGTACGCCCAAAAGCACAAGACCAGCAAACGCCTCTCCCGCGCGGCCTGCGACACCCTTTTGGGCTACCCGTTCCCCGGCAACGTGCGCGAACTGATGAACCTGTGCGAGCGCCTGGTGGTCATGACCGAGTCCGAGGTGATCAGTCTGCAGGACCTTCCCGCCGATGTCGCCAAGGGCGACACCAGCGAGGCAACCGCCCCGGCGCAGTGGCCGGAAAGCATGACCCTGCCGCAAGTCATTGAAAGTACTGAGCGTGCACTCCTTGCCCACGCCATCAAATCCCACGGTTGCCAGGCCGACTTGGCCGAGGCGCTCGGCGTGAGCCAGCCGACCATTGCGCGAAAATTAAAACGCTACGGTCTCGCCTGCTGATGGCGCGACCCTGTATACAGCCATTATTCACATCTGAATAATTTTACCTCCGACCGAGGGCGTCTCTGCGGGGCTCCAGCCCCCTGCTCCTCCCCCTGCGTCGGTCCGTTCACCGTTCATTGTCAGTAAGCATGCGGAGTTTCGCCAAACCCCGTTTTGCAAAATCCTCCTTTGCCGCACGGAAGGGGCATTTGGCATGCTTTCTGCTGTATACGGGCTGCCAGCGCCGGGAGGTGCGGGCGAAGGGTTCCCTCGGCCGACGGTAGCCGACGTCGTCCACCGCACCGGCCGCGACCCCTGAATGGAATGCGATGCAGGTTGTTTCAAAAACTTTTTTTGGCACATCAAACAACAGGAGGTAGCACAATGAAGTTTGGATTCGTCAGGGTACTGCTGCTCATCGCAGCCCTCTTCGTGGCCATCCCGGTTCACGCGGAGCAGAGGAACTTCTTCAAGATCGGTGTCATCACCGAACTCTCCGGGGACCTCGTCACCGGCGGCAACATCACCAAGCGTGGCTACGACCTCTGGGCGCAGGAAGTGAACGCCAAGGGTGGCATCGTGATCCAGGGCAAGAAGTACCCGGTCAAGCTGGTGTACGCCGATGCCCAGTCCAACCCGGCTGCCGGCGCGGCAGCGGCCGAGAGGCTGATCACCCAGGAGAAGGTCGACTTCATCCTCGGACCCTACTCCTCCGGCGTTACCCTCGCCGTGGCCCCGGTCGTCGACAAGTACAAGATCCCGATGATCACCGGTTCCGCCGAAAGCCCGCTGATCTGGAAGAACAAGTTCAAGTACACTTTCGGCACCATCCCGCCGATCAACTTCACCGGCGCTACCTCCATCAAAACCCTGACCGAGATGAAGCCGGCTCCGAAGACCATCGCCATCATCGGCTCCAACGACGCATTTTCCAAGGCAACCGCCGAGGCCTACAAGACCGCCGCTGAGAAGGCCAAACTGAAGATCGTCAAGTTCAGCATCGTCCCCTCCGGCCAGGACATGACCCCGCTCCTTTCCGCCGTGCGTAGCATGAAGCCGGACGTCATCGCCTTCGGCGGCCACGACGAAGAGCACGTGAAGTTCGTGAAAGCCCTCAAGCAGATCGGCTACACCCCGAAAGCCCTCCTCATGCACTGTGGCATCACCGACAAAGCGTTCATCGACGCGGTCGGCAAAGACGGCGAGCAGATCTTCGGCACCACCTGCTGGACCGGCACCGCCAAGACCAAGAGCAACGTGCTCTGGCCGAACGCTGCCGCTTACGCCGCCGCTTCCCAGAAAGCCTTCAACAACCCGGGCGACTACACCCAGGGCGGCTGCTCCGCCGCCGGCATCGCCTTCCAGACCGCTCTGCAGAAGATCGGCGCCAAGCCGGGCATGGACGAGGCAATGCGCACCAAGCTGATCGCCGCTCTCGAGCAGATCGACGTGCAGACCTTCTACGGTCGCGTGAAGTTCGCCACCTCCGGTGAGTTCTACCACGCCAACGTCGGCCTCGACCCGCTCACCGTCCAGATCCAGGGCGGCCACGTCAAAACCGTCGGTCCGAAGGCTTCCGTCGAAGCCCCGGCCATCTACCCGATGAAAGACTGGAAGTCCCGCTAGTACCTGAAGTTCCCCTGCCGGACGTTAGCGCCGGCAGGGGAACATCTCCCGCAAGAGCAACACATCGGCCAGAGCGGCCCGGGCGGGCGACCGCCGCCGGTCCAGACGGACCACAGACAACGTAGCTGCCATATTCGCTGGAAACGCAACGCTGGAGGACTTGCTTTATGATGGAACTGCTGCCACAAGCCTTGACCGACGGGATACTGCTGGGGGGGATCTACATCACCATCGCCATCGCATTCTCGCTCACCTACGGGGTCATGCACGTCATCGACTTCGCCGTCGGGGAATGGATCATGTTCGGAGCCTTCACCGGCTACTACCTGAACAAATGGACCGGCCTCGATCCCTTCCTTTTTCTGCCGGTCATTTTCGTCCTCTACTTCGGGGTCGGCTACGTGATCCAGCCGGTGATCCACCGGGTGCTTTCCGGGACCAAGGGTAACCCCTTCCTGATGGGCCTCGTCTTCACCTTCGGCCTGGCCATCATGTTCCGCGGGCTCGCTCTCACCGCCTTCGGCTTCTACTCGAACTCGATCCCGTCCGCCTTCTCGGAAGGATCGTTCGACCTGGAGCCGCTGGGGCTGACCGTGACCATCCCGACCGTGCGTCTGGTAGGCCTCTGCTACGCGCTGGCGATCACCCTGATCCTGCACTACCTTCTGAAAAAGACCAATTTCGGCCTCGGCGTCCGTGCGCTGGCACAGCACAAGGATGCCGCGGGTCTCATGGGAGTGAACAGCAAGCGCACCGGCTCCTACGTGTACGGCATCTATGTCGGCATCTCGGCCATGACCGGCGTGCTCCTGGGCTGTATCCTCTCCATCGGCGCCCAGATGGGCAACGAGTACACCATCTTCGCCTTCTTCGTGGTGGTGCTCGCTGGCATGGGCTACCTGGCCGGCGTACCCTGGGCGGCGCTCCTTCTGGGTCTGGTGCAGTCGATCTTCATGATCTACTTCAACCCGAGCCACACCCTGCTCGCCGTCTTCGCCATCCTCTACATCATCCTGCTGATTTCCCCGCGCGGGCTGTTCGGCAAGGGGGTCTGACATGAAAAATCGCGGCGCAACCATACTGGCCATCATCGGTGCCGCCCTTTTGATCCTGCCTCTCGTGGTGCACGACACCTTCGTACTGCGTGTCCTCACCGAGGGAGTGATGTGGATCGGGCTCGCCATCGCCTTCGACGTCATCGCCGGCTACACCGGCTACCTGAACTTCGGCCACGGTGCCTTCTTCGGCATCGGCGCCTACACCATCGGCATCCTGATGATGCAGGCGAACCTCCCCTTCTGGGCGGCCCTGCCGCTGGGCGGCGTCGCTGCCGCCATCGTGGCCCTCATCGCCGGCATCCCGACTCTCCGGCTCAAGGGCGCGTACTTCGCCATCGCCACCTGGGCGCTCTCCCGCGCCATCCAGCAGCTCGCCCTGAACGTTGAGTTCACCGGCGGCCCGGACGGCATGAGGCTCGAGGCGTTCCTGAACCCGCAGTTCTTCTACTACCTGATGCTGATCACCGTGGGCGCCACCTTCGCCATCCTCTGGTACCTGCTGGAGCGCGCTCCCTTCGGCCTGAAGCTCAAGGCGATCCGCGAGGACGAGGAAGGGGCCAAGGCGCTCGGCCTCAACCCGACCAAGCTGAAGATGCAATCCTTCATCCTCTCGGCGCTCCCGACCGGCATCCTGGGCGGCATCTATGCCTACTGGATCACCTTCATCGACCCCTCCTCGACCCTCGGGGACCTGGTCAGCGACCAGGCGGTGGTCATGGTGGTATTCGGCGGCATGGGGACCCTGTTCGGACCGGCACTGGGCGCCATCCTGATCTTCGCCTTCAAGACGATCTTCTGGGCCTACCTGTCCGACTTCCAGCTCCTCTATCTCATCATCCTGGGCGCGCTGATCGCCATCAGCGTCATCTTCATACCCAACGGTCTCTGGGGCACCATGGTCAAGCGCAAGGCGGGTGCCACCAGGCCCGAGCAGAAAGCGGAACCGGCATCGGAACCCGCGGCTCTTTCCGCCGTGGCAGCACCGGAAGAGGGGAACTAACTCATGGCTGAACCTATCCTCAAGGTAAATTCGGTAACCAAATGTTTCGGCGGTCTCACCGCCGTTGACGACGTCAGCTTCAGCGTGGAAAAAGGCGAGATCGTAGGCCTGATCGGCCCCAACGGCGCCGGCAAGACCACCCTTTTCAATGTCATTTCCGGCTACTACGCCCCCACCAAAGGGAGCGTTATCTTCCAGGGGAACGACATCTCCGGCAAGCCCCCCTACAACCTGGCGGGAGTCGGCATCGGCCGCACCTTCCAAGTGGTGAAGCCCTTCGCGGGCCTCACCGTGCTGGAGAACGTGACTATCGCCTCGTTCCTGAAGCACCCGAAAAAGGCCGACGCCGAGCGTCACGCCTGGCAGGTGCTGGAGACCACCGGTCTCGCCGACCGCGCCAACGTCTCCGCCGCCGGGCTCACCCTAGCAGGGCGCAAGCGCCTGGAGATCAGCAAGGCGCTGGCCCTCGATCCGTCGTTCCTGCTCCTGGACGAGGTCGTCGCCGGCCTCAACCCGACCGAGGCGGACCGCACCGTCGAGCTGATCATGAAGCTCAAGGCGCAGGGTCTCACCATCCTCATCGTCGAGCACATCATGCGCGTCATCATGAACATCTCGGACCGCCTGGTGGTGCTCAATTTCGGCAAGAAGATCGCCGAAGGGACTCCCGCCGAGGTGTCCAGCGATCCGCACGTCGTGCAAGCGTACTTTGGAGAGGAAGCGGCATGAATCTACTCGACGTCAACGGCATCTCAGTCAACTACGGGGACATCCAGGCCCTGTGGAACATCTCTTTCTCGGTCGCCAAGGGGCAGCTGGTGGCGCTCATCGGCGCCAACGGCGCCGGCAAGACCACGACCCTCAAATCGCTGTGCGGCCTGATCCCGACCGCGAGCGGCACCATCCACTACGATGGCAAGCTGGTCACCGGCATGCCGGTGCACAAGGTGGTCGACCTCGGCATCACCCTGGTCCCGGAAGGGCGCCAGCTCTTCCCGAAGATGACCGTGGAGGAAAACCTCCTGGTCGGCGCTTACCTGAAGAGGGCACACGGCAAAAGGGCCCAGACCCTGAAGCGGATCTACGAGATCTTCCCGAGGCTGGAGGAGCGGCGCACCCAGACCGCCGAGACCCTCTCCGGCGGCGAGCAGCAGATGGTGGCCATCGGCCGCGCCCTGATGCAGGATCCCCAGGTGATCATGTTCGACGAGCCGAGCCTCGGCCTCGCCCCGATCATGGTGCAGGAGGTCTTCAAGGTGATCCAGGAGCTGCACAAGCAGGGACTGACCATCTTCCTCGTCGAGCAGAACGTGCACCAGACCTTGAAGGTCGCCGACTACTGTTACGTCATGGAAAACGGGCGCATCGTGGGCCAGGGGACCGGCAAGGACCTCGAGGCAGACGAGTCCATCCGCGAAGCCTACCTCGGCTTCTAAGTAACCACTTGTAATACGGCTCCTTTCATACTACCCTCCCTCCGTCCTCACCGGGGAGCCAGGTCCTCCTGGCCACCCCGGCGGGAGTGCGGGCGGAGGGCCCCCTTTTTCCGTTGTCATGACGGGAGGTTTCACATGCAGATCAAGGTAAAACTCTACGCGTCCCTGCGCAGGCAGAAGTTCGACGAAGCGGACTGGGAGATTACCCCGGACCAGAAGATCGCGTCGATCGTGGAGCAGCTTGGACTTGCCCGGCAGGACGTGGGCACGGTCCTGGTCAACGGTCTGCACGTAGGATGGGACGAGACGGTAGCGGAAGGGGACATCGTTTCCCTGCTGCCGCGCATGGGCGGAGGGTAACTCGCCATGGGGACTGGCTCCGCATGTGCCTGTCCCCTTGCCTTACAGGCTCCCCCCTTGTGAAAGGGGGGCCGGGGGGGATTTGCTTCTCCCCAAGCAAAAAGCAAATCCCCCTAAATCCCCCTTTGACAAGGGGGACTTTTTACAATCGCCACCTAACGACCAGGGAGACCGGCACCTGGCGGAGCCAGTCCCCGCGATTCCATAACTTTTTGCGGAGCTACGATATGAGCGAAAAAACCATCAGCAACAACCCGGCCAGCGTCGCCTACCAGCGCTGCACCGTCGACCTTGCCACCGGCACAACCACCTTCGCCCAAGTCCCCTGCAAAAACCTCGAGGACGTGCTGGGCGGCTTCGGCAGGAGCTTCCAGATCCTCGCCGAGCGCGACATCGCCGAGGCCTACTGCCCGGAAAACCCCGTCATCCTCAACACCGGCCTCCTGACCGGCACCAGCATCATGACCGGCATGCGCAGCTACTTCTCCGGCTACAGTCCCCTCAAGAAATCCGGCACCGGGCGCCCCGGCGCCATGTGGTCCACCGGCAGCGGCAACTTCGGCAACAAGTTCAAGTGGACCGGCCTGGACGAGGTCATCTTCGAGAACCGCTCCGACAAGCCGGTGTACGCCCTATTGAAGGAAAGCGCCAACGGTCCCGAGGTCGAACTGAAGCCCGCCGACCACTTGATCGGCCTCACCGGCCACGCCAAGATCATGGCCCTGTACCAGGAGTACCCGGAGGCCCATTTCGCCGCCATCGGCCCCGCTGGTGAGAACTGGGAAAACAACTACATGGGCGCCGTGGTGATGAGCACCGACAACGAGCTGAAGTCGGGCGAGCCCAAGAGCCGCTTCGCCGGCCGCGGCGGCATGGGTAGCCTGATGGGGTACAAGAACCTGTTGGCCGTCGTGGCGCTGAGCAGTGACAAGCTGCAGAAGATCACCCCCGAGATCCGCGACGTGAACCGCGACATCCTGAAAAGCGGCGGCAGCGCCCGCTTCCAGCCGGCCAGCCAGGGTGGCGGCGGCGGCACCTGGGCTAACATCGAGGTGCTCCAGGTCTTCCACGCGGTCCCGCTTAACAACTTCCGTCCCAAGGGGAACACCGACGTGGAGCGGCTGTTCCGCGACGAGGTGGAGAAGGAATTCGACATCGCCACCGAGGCATGCCACCGCTGCGGCATCCGCTGCCACAACAACCTCTTCTACAAGAACGAAGACGGCAGCCGCGGTAAGCTGGCGGCCAAGTTCGACTTCGAGCCGCTCATCCTGTTCGGGTCCAACCTGGGCGTGCACGAACCGGCCAAGGTCTGCGACCTGATCCACCGCTGCGACCTGCTGGGCATGGACGCAATTTCCCTGGGGACCACCATCTCCTACGTGCTCGACTACAACGAGCGCCACCCGGACAAGCCGCTCTTCAACGGCGCCACCTTTGGCGACTACGACAAGATCGCCGAGCTGATCGAAGACGCCGGCCGCGGCAAGCTCCCCGGCATCGCCCGCGGCGTGAAGCGCCTCTCCGAGGAGACCGGCGAGACCGCCTACGCCATGCATGTGAAGGGACTTGAGCTCCCCGCCTACCTCCCGGACACCAACCCCGGCTACATGTTCGCCATCGCCGGCGGACACATGTCCATGGGCACCCACATGATGCTCGCCAAGGAAGGAAAGCACTCCCTCGACGAGTGGACCCAGGCCATTACCACCGGCGGCCTCTTGCAGGTGGGCTACGACATGATCGGCCTGTGCAAGTTCGTCGGCGTCGGCATCGGGCACGACATCATCGTGCGCGCCCTGAAGGAAGCCGCGGGCCTTGAGATCGCCTCCGAGGACATCGTCGCCGCCGTGCGCCGGGCCTACCTGCGCGGCCTGGCCCTGGAGCTGCGCCAAGGGTTCCACGAGGAAAAGGAGTACACCCTCCCCTCGCAGGTCATGAACGATCCGAACCCGAAGGTGACCCTGCCCAAGTTCATCACCAACGAATTCCTGGGTGAGCTGCGCCAGCGCGTCTGGAGCGTTTTCAAACCGGAAATGGAAGGACTGCTGCCGGTCCAGGGGGAGTGACATGTGCGCCGCCGAGACGAATGTGCTTGCCGCCGTTGACCGCCTGATCGGGGCCAACGAGGGGTGCACCAGGGACAACCTCGCCTGGCTCCAGGCGCAGATGGACTCCTACTTCTTCATCACCATGCAGGAGGAGGCCGAGGCGGTGCACGCCCTGGCGGTGGGCTTGCGGACTCTCGCCCACAACCAGAAGCTCACCGTGGCGGACCGGGCCAAGACGCTGATCCTCGCCCGCCTGAACCAGCCCGGCTCCCTGTACGACACCCTGCGTACCCTGCAGGAGCGCGACATCTCCTACGCCGAGTTCACCCACTCCAGCGGCCTGGTTCCGGGGCTGGAGCAGGGGCTCGAGGTACAGCGTTTCGACTTCGACCGCAAAGAGCACGGCGAGATCGCCAATGCCCCGGCGGTGGTCATCCCCCCCGCCATCAGGGAGGGGATCGCCCAGGCGCTGCAAAGCCGCTACCCGCTGTTCGATATGAACCAGCTCGATCCGCTGCTGCGGCTACTCTGGCTCAACAACGAACAGTACGTGCGCATCTCCCCCCCGAACCGGGTGGCCCAGATCCTCTGGGTCTTCCAGGAAGGGAACCGCCAGGGGGGGATCTTCCTCGACGTCGAGCAGACCGAGGACTTGGGCCCCGACGCGGAAACCCGGGTTCTCTTCGCGGTCGGCAACCCGCCCCAGAACGACTTCCTGCTGCAGACCATGGAGGTCTTCAACCGGCTTGACTTCGGGGTCAAGCGCGCCTACTGCCTCACCATCTCCAACGGCGTGCACCCCTACTTCCTCGGGACCTTCTACGTCCGGAAACGCGGCGAGCAGACGCAGCTCTCCAAGGGGAGCGAGCTCTTCGACCGGCTGCAGATGGAGCTCTACAACACCCAGATCCTCTCCACCGCCTCCATGACCTACCGCAGGTTCGTCACCACCCAGGTGATGACCGGCGAGGAGGCGAGCCTCGTCAACGCCTTCATCGCCTTCTGCCACACCAACCTGGCCCATCACCACCCCGACCCCTTCAGCCACGAAGAGGTGCGGCTCGCGTTCCACTCCCACCCGGACATCGCCCTGCAGCTCGCCAAGCTGTTCCGGACCCGGTTCCAGCCGGGGCTCTCCCTGCGCGAGGAGTTCTACAAGAAGACCCTGGAGGAGACGGTTCGTTTCATCGAGTCGTACAACACGGGCCACCGCTACATCGACGACCTGCGCCGCTCCATCTTCCGCTGCGCCATCGCCTTCATCCGCAACACGCTGAAGACCAACTTCTACGTACGTGAGAAGCACGCGCTCGCCTTCCGGCTCGACCCGGCCTATCTCGCCGAGCTGGCGCCTGAGTTCACCGCCGACCTGCCGCCGGAACTCCCGTTCCGGATCACCTTCTTTTTCGGGCGCTACGGCTGCGGCTACCACATCGGCTTCTCGGACATCGCCCGGGGCGGCTGGCGCACCATCATCACCAAGAACCGCGACGATTACGTCACCTCGGCGAGCACGCTGTTCCGCGAGGTTTACGTGCTGGCCCACACCCAGCACCTGAAGAACAAGGACATCTACGAGGGCGGCTCCAAGATGGTGGTGGTGCTGGACGCCGCGCGCCTGGAGGCCCACGACCTCTCCACGCAGCGCCTGTACAAGCTGCAGTTCGGCTTCATCAACGCCTTCCTGGACATCTTCGTCACCGACGGCGGCCGGGCCCGCGACCCGCGCGTGGTCGACTACTACGGCGAGGACGAGCCGATCGAGATCGGTCCCGACGAGAACATGCACGACGTGATGATCGAGATGATCGCGCGCCAGTCGCTGAAACGGGGCTACCTGCTCGGCATCGGTCTCATCTCCAGTAAAAGGGTGGGGATCAACCACAAGGAGTACGGCGTCACCTCCACCGGCGTGATGCAGTTCGCCGAGACCACCATGCGCGAGCTGGGCGTCGACATCCGGCGCGACCGCTTCAGCGTGAAACTGACCGGCGGCCCCTCCGGCGACGTGGCGGGCAACGCGCTGCGCATCATGCTGGAGCGCTCCCCGCAGGCCTGCATCAAGCTGATCCTCGACGGCAGCGGCGCCATCTTCGACCCGGAGGGGATGGACCACGAGGAGCTGTCCCGCATCGTCCTCAAGGAGGACCTGGATGCCTTCAACCCCGCGCGCCTGCACCCGGGCGGGTTCATCCTGTACCGCAACCAGCGCCGCACCGACGGCCTGCGCGAGCTCTTCAAGCGCGCCGTGAGCACCGGCCTCGGCGTCGAGGAGCAGTGGGTCACCACGGACCAGTTCCACCGCGAGTTCGGCAACCTCCTCTTCTCGGTCCCCACCGACCTCTTCATCCCGGCCGGCGGCCGCCCGGAAACCATCGACGCCGAGAACTGGGCCCGCTTCTTCCGCGAGGACGGCACTCCCACCACCCGCGCCATCGTGGAAGGGGCCAACTCCTTCATCACGCCGGAGGCGCGAACCCAGATGCAGCGCCGCGGCATCGTCATCATGCGCGACGCCTCCGCCAACAAGTGCGGCGTCATCTCCTCGTCCTACGAGATCATCGCCAACCTGATGCTCTCCGAAGAGGAGTTCCTGCAGCACAAGGAACGCTACGTGGGCGACGTGCTGAGGATCCTGGAGCAGCGCGCCCGTGACGAAGCGCAGCTCATCTTCCGGCGCCACCGCGAGGCGGGGAGCAGCTTCACCTACACCGAGATCTCGGAGGCGATCAGCCACGAAATCAACGGGCACTACGCGCGGCTCTTCTCCTTCTTCCAGAGAAACCCGGAGCTGTGCGACGAGCCGGTGTTCCAGCAGGCCATCCTGGCACACCTCCCCGCCATGCTACGCGAGCCCGAGTACCGGACCCGGCTGGACCGCCTGCCCGCCAAGTGCCGCTACGCCATCCTGGCCGCCGAGATCGCCTCGTCGCTGGTCTACCGCGGCGACCAGGAGGCCGACTTCAAGGAGATGATCAAGGGGCACCTCTTGCGCAATTTCGCCGCCTTGGACAAGGCTTTACCGACGGCATCCCAACTGCCAGCAACCGAGCAAGTCACCCGCGTTTATCAAGGAGGCGCAACCTGATGGAGTTGAAACAGATTCTTGTCTTCATGGATGATCCGAACCATTCCGCCGACCGGCTCGACCTCGCCCTCAACCTCGCCAAGCGGCACCGCGCCGGGGTGATCGGGCTCAAGGTGCAGCCGCACCACCTGCTCCCGCTGCGCCGGGGTCTCGACCAGGACACCACCGAGGAGCTCGCGAGGCTTTTCAATGAGAAGATCGCTGCCGCTGACGTCAAAGGCGAATGGATCAGCGCCGATGCCAGGGTGCTGGGTGGCGTGGTAGAGGCGATCAACCACTACGCCACCTTCGCCGACCTGGTGGTCGTGGGGCAGAGCGAGCACGGGTCCTCCGAGCGCCGCACCACCGACTTCCTCCCCGAAAAGGTGGTCTTCGGCTCCGGTAAGCCGGTGCTGATCGTCCCCTACACCGGCAAGTACAGCAGCGCCGGCGACAAGGTCCTAGTGGCCTGGAAGACCGGGCGGGAATCCTCCCGCGCACTCACCGACGCGGTTCCCTTCCTGAAGGCCGCCTCGTCTACCCACATCTTCGAGGTGAACCCGAGCCAGGGCGAGGAAGCGGACCTGGAGAGCCTGCGCCGGTACCTCGCCGCGCACGGCGTCAAGGCCGAGGTCGAGACCAGCCTGATCACCGAGCTGCACGTGGGCGACGTGCTGTTGAACCGCATTTCGGACGAGGGGAGCGATCTCCTGGTGATGGGCGCTTATGCCGAACTGCACTTCGGCAACTACGTGCTCGGCGACGTGGCCAAACACGTGCTGAACCACATGACCATCCCGGTCCTCATGTCGCACTGATGGAGAGGATCGTCTTTCTGGATCGCGGCGGCATCTCGGTGCCGCTGCGTGCCCCATCCTTTGCCCACGAATGGCAGGAGTACCCGGACACGCGCCCCGACGAGGTGGTAGCGCGTCTGGCTGGTGCCACCATCGCCATCACGGACCAAGTCGCCATCACGGCCGAACACCTGGCCCAACTCCCCAAGCTCCGATTTATCGCTGTCGCCGCTACCGGCGTGAACCACATCGACCTGGACGCCTGCCGTTACCAGGGTGTTGCTGTGGCCAACGCGCGCAACTGGTCGGTGAGCGTCCCGGAGCACGTCTTCTCGCTAATCCTTGCCCTGCGCCGCAACCTGATCGCCTACCACGAGGTGATCCAGGGCGGTGCCTGGCAGCGCTCCGAAGGGTATTTGGTTCAGGTGGAACCGATGCCGCGCTCCCTTGCCGGCGCGACCCTCGGCATCATCGGCGCCGGCGCGCTCGGGAGTGCCGTGGCAGCTTTGGGCAAGGCCTTCGGTATGGACGTGCTGCTCGCTGAGAGAAAGGGGGCGTTGGAGTTGCGCCCAGACCGGACCGCGTTTGAGGAGGTCCTGGCGCAAAGCGACGTGCTGGTGCTCTTGTGTCCGCTCACGGAGGAAAGCCAAGGCATGATCGGGGCGGCGGAACTGAAGCTGATGCCGCGCCACGCCATCCTAGTGAACTGCGGCCGCGGCGGATTGCTGGACGAGGCGGCATTGGCACAGGCCCTCAAGGAAGGGGTCATCGCGGGGGCGGGGCTCGACGTCCTGACCCAGGAGCCGCCAAGGGATGGATCGCCCCTGCTGGATCTGAAGCAGCCCAACCTGATCGTCACACCGCACGTAGCCTGGATCAGTGACCGGTCGCTAGCCACCTTGGCCGAGCAGGTGATCGGGAACGTTGAAGGATTCGTCCTCGGACACCCGCGCAACCTGGTGGTATGAAACAAAAAAAAGCCGGGCATCCCCTTGAGGCGCCCGGCTTCGTTGTTCCGATGTTGTTCCTGTTTATTCGCCGTAGACGTGCAGCTTGTACTCGCCGAAAATACCCAGGACGTTCTTGCCTTCCCAGTCGGCTGCGGAAACCTTGCTGATCCCGCCGTTTTTCTTGGCGGTCTCGATGCTGCAGTCGCCGGTGGCGACCAGCCCGAGCACGCTCTTGCACTCGGCCACGCCGTGCTTTCTCTCACCGCCGTTCGCGGTGGCCGCGACCGGAAGCTTCAAATCGGTGTAGAGGGCGCCCATCGGGAATGGCGAGGCACAACCGGACATGATCCCGAAACCAGCCAACAGACCCGCATAAAGAATCTTCTTCACTGCTTCCTCCTGATAACAAAATTTTCCATCTCACGTTCTCGAAGCCACCGCGCTGCCCGCTCGCGCAGACATGCAGCAATGATCTCAAGAACTTAACGGCAGCGACCATAGCACGCGGAGTTAACATATTCAAGTTTTCGAACGTGATTTTTCGATTTGCCTGAGGGAGGGAGTAAGGCACGGTCCTTCGCGGCGCATCGGGGGCACTCAGGCGAAAGAGGTTTTAAGATCCACTTTTTATCAATTTGACTAATACATAGAACCTGTATAACATCTGGCATGGAGAAGCGCACACCACATTACCCACTGTCGCTCATTCAGACCTTGGTTGCCGATCCGCAGAGCCACCCGTTCACAATAACGGCCTTGCGTGGAGGCTTGGCTCTCGGGCTGACAGAAAATGAGATGCGGCACGTCGTGTGCGCTTTGCAAAGACGCGATTTCTACAAGTCCATGACAACACTTGCTGATCCGAGGCAATGGCAGGATGTTTACCATGGTGTAATCGCTTCAGGTGTTGTCGTATATATCAAGGTAACCTGGCATCCGGGACACCCGCCCGTGATCCAGTTTAAGAAGAAATGAGGGGTTGATATGAAGTGCCCAGCGTGTGGCAACCAGATGGTTACGGAAGTCCGTGAGGAAACCCTCTGTTACGGAGGAGAATCAATGACCTTGACAGGAATGCAGGGGCAGTTCTGCACCGCCTGCGACGAGGGGATCTGGGATGACCACAGCTACCGGCGCTATACAGAAGCACAGGACACGTTGCTGCGCACGGTCAAAGAGGACGTCAGCGCCGACATCAGGCGCATCAGGAAGGAGTTGAAGCTAACCCAATCCGAGTTGGCGGAAGCCTTTGGCGTTGGTAAAGTCGCCTTTTCCCGATACGAAAGAGGGGAAACCCGTCCCCCCGCTCCAGTAGTGAAACTGCTGAAGCTGATCGAAAGGCATCCCGAGCTGCTCAAGGAAATGCAGGAGTTGCCGTTGCAGGGCCGCTTTTCCCGGGATATCCCCCCTCGCTCACAACGCAGGAAAGCTGTCCCCGCCCCCTAAGGCGGAACAGCCCATGCATCCCGTCCCGGCCCCTTTCCTTTACAATCCACGGTTCCCCATCTGCACATACTTCTTCACCGTGCGACGGTCAAGCTGGATGCGGCGAGCGACTTCTTCGTAGGTACCATGGGTGTCGTAGAGCAGGCCGCAGTAGGCGGCTAGCACTTCTTCGGCGTTGAGCGCTCCTTCCCTGATGCCGGAGGCCAGCCGCTCGACCGCATCCGCATCCCCCTTCCCCTTTTCCCGCTGCACGCCCTGATAGCGACCAGTGAGGATGATCCTCTTCACGGCCTGCTCCAACTCCCTCACGTTGCCCGGCCAGTCGTAGTCCCGCCCCACGTCACGCTTCAACACCTTTTGCACCAGTTGCCGCTCGCGGGCGGAAACCGGCTGCCCGGCGATGCGGCGCAGGATGGCGTCCAACAGGTGCTCCAGCTCTTCAGGTTCTTCCTTCAGACGCTCGCGCAGCGGTGGGATGGTGACCACGTCGGAGCAGAGACGGTAATAGAGGTCGTCACGGAATTTCCCGTTAATGAGCATCTCGTCCAGAGGCCGATTGGTGGCGGCGACGATGCGTCCGCTGAAGCGCTTGGGCTCATGGCTCCCGACCGGGAAGAAAACCCGCTCCTGCAGCACCTGCAAGAGCTTGATCTGCACCGGGATGCTGACATCGCCGATCTCGTCCAGGAAGATGACGCCGTGCGGCGCGCAGCGGCTGAAAAGTCCCTCGTGGTTCTCCACGGCGCCAGTGAAGGAGCCTTTCTTGTGCCCGAAGAGTTCTGATTCGAGCACACCCTCGGAATACTGGGACAGGTTGATGGCGACGAAGTTGCGAGTGAAGCTCTCGCTGAAACCGTTTCGGACGGGATCGTAAGGGATGAAGCCGGAACGCCCGATGGCGGCCGCTGCGGCCCCCTTGCCGGTCCCGGTCTCGCCGAGAAGCAGGATGGAAAACTCCTCCATGCGGTTCCACAACCCCGCCTCGAACCAGCGCACGTCGTGGGTGAAGACGCAGTCCCAGAGGTGGCGGCGTAGCGCCTTCATGGAAGGGGAACTCCCCACCAGCCCGTTCCTGATGAAGTAGAAAGCGCGGCGCAACTGGTAGAAGACGGCGAAGGTCCGCTCCGCCTCCTCAGCGGTGAGGCCGAAGCTCGCGAGCTCCTCTAGCGCCTCTCGGGCGAAGCTGACACGGCAGGGTTTGTCACCCTGTTGCAACTGCTCCTGGATGAGCCGATCAAAGTGGTCGACGTAGCGATGGAAGACGTGGAACAGGCAGAACCTGCGCAGCACCTCACGCCGATTGCCCCCCTCCCCCCGCAGGTCCGCCAGCCCCCGTCGGCGCAGGCTCTCGACCTGCGTCGTAACCCGGCTCAATACTGAGTCGAGGATTTCTTCCGATGACGCCCCCCGCGGTGCACCTCCGATGAGGAGATCAAGATCATCCCTTGTCTCGCCAAAGGGATTGGCAAAAGCGGCGCGCGCGACTGTCTCCAGGAAAGCCCATTCTTGATCTGTCATTTTTATGGAAGTCATACATTATATGTATTATGTATGTACATAAAATGTCAATATACGTTTTTACTCAACACTATCTTCCAGGCATCATTGGCACAGAATCAAGGTGTTACGTCTGTACTCTCCGCTGCTTCAGCATTGGCATAGTATCTGTAGAAGCAAAGTTATCCGACTCAGAGGAGACCGACATGAGCACGACCACAGCAAAAGGCATCATTGACATCCACTGTCACACCGCCGGCATCGGCGCGGGGAACAGCGGCTGCTTCATTTCCCCGGCCATGCGCAGGAGCTGGAGATACAGGGTGTTCCTGAAAGCCTTCGGCGTGACAGAACAGGAACTGCTCAGTGAAGGGGATGGACTGGTGATGCGTCGCACCGCCGAGAGCCTGGCCCTTTCCCAGCGCGTGACGGCGGCAGTCATCCTGGCCATGGACGGCGCGGTGGACGACAAGGGTGAACTGGACCGCTCGCAGACCGAGATGTTCATCCCCAACGAATTTGTGGCGGCGGAAACGGCCAAGTACCCGAACCTCCTCTTCGGCGCCAGCATCAATCCCCTGCGCCGCGACGCGCTGGAGCGCCTGGAGTGGGCAGCGGCGCACGGCGCGGTCCTGGTCAAGTGGCTCCCCTCCATCCAGCACTTCGACCCCGCCGACCGGCGCCTGGTGCCGTTCTACGAAAAACTGCGTGAGCTTGGGTTGCCGCTGCTCACCCACACTGGCTCGGAAAAATCCTTCACCGCCACCCGCAACGAACTGGCCGACCCGGAGCGCCTGCGGCTGCCGCTCAGCCTCGGCGTGACCGTGATCGCGGCACACGCGGCGAGTAACGGCCGCAACCAGGGGGAGAGCAACCACCGCCGCTTTTTAAGACTTTGCGGCGAGCACCAAAACCTGTACGCGGACATCTCCGCGCTGACCCAGTTGAACCGTCTGACGCACCTTCAGCGTCTGCTAAAACACCCGGAACTCTTCGGCCGGCTCCTCTACGGCACCGACATGCCGATCCCCAACACGGCGGCGGTGACGCCCCTCGGCTTCCCGAACCGGCTCACGCCGCGGCGCATGCTGCAGATTGCCGGCATCGCCAACCCGTGGGACCAGGACGTCGCCCTCAAGGAAGCACTCGGGGTCCCGGAGCAGATCTTCTTCGACGCCAATTCAATCATCAGGCTTTAGGCCGTCAGGAGCACCGCAATGAGCACCGACACCACTTCATCAAAATCATTCGCCTGGCTGAACACCACCCAGTTTCTCGGCGCGCTGAACGACAACATCCTGAAGCTCTTGATCATCTTCTTCCTGATCGGCAGCCGCGGGCATGCCCATGCCGGCGCAGTCACCGCCGCAGTAGGCGCAGCCTTCGTGCTCCCTTTCCTGCTCTTCTCCGCCCCGGCGGGTTGCCTGGCCGACCGTCTCCCCAAAGCCAAGCTGATCGTGAACGTGAAGCTGGTCGAAGTCATGGTGACGCTCCTGGCGGTCGTAGCCTTCGCCCTGCGCCTGGAGCAGGCCCTCTTCCTGGTCATCTTCCTGATGGCCGCCCACAGCACCTTCTTCGCCCCAGCCAAGTACAGCATCCTGCCGGAACTGGTGGCCAAGGAAGAACTGTCACGGGTCAATGGGGCGATGGAATCCTGCACCTTCATGGCCATCATCGTCGGCACCGGCCTCGCCTCCGGGCTGGCCCAACTCGCCGACGGGCGTTTCTGGCTGGCCGCCCTGTTCTGCCTCGCCATCGCCGTGGCCGGCCTCTTTTCCGCGCGCCTGATCGGCACAAGCGAGCGCTGCGACGCCAATCACACGGTGGCGCTGCTCCCCACCGAGATCCTGCGCACCATCAGGGGCGTGAGCCGCGACCGCCACCTCATGCTGGCCATCATCGGGCTTGCCTGGTTCATGTTCATCGGCGCCTTCGCGCAGCTCAACCTGATCGGTTACGGCATGGAGCGGCTCGGGCTCTCCGAGGCCCACAGCGGCTACCTGTTCCTGGCAGCGGCGCTGGGCATCGGCATGGGTTCGCTCCTTGCCGCCAAGCTCTCCGGCCGCGACGTCGAGTTCGGCATCGTGCCGCTGGGCGCCGCCGGCCTCACCGTGGCGCCGTGGCTGCTGCACGTACTGCCGGCGAGCCTCCCGGTGAGCCTCGCCGTCATCGTCTGCTTCGGCATCTCCGCCGGTGTCTTCAGCCTGCCGCTGCAGACCTTCATCCAGCTGCGCGCCGATGCCTCCATGCGCGGCGAGGTGCTGGCCGCCTCCACCTTCATCAACTGGATCGGCATCCTGTTCGCCTCGGGCCTCACCTGGCTCTTCAGCGGCCCGATGGGACTCACCGCCGCCCAAGGGTTCAGCATTATCGGCGCACTCACCCTGGTACTCACCATCCTTTCCTTCCGGATCCTGCCGGACTTCCTGCTCCGCTTCATCGCCCTGGTGACGATGCGTATCTTCTACCGCCTGCGCATCATCGGCCGCGACAACCTCCCGGTCGAGGGGCCGGCGCTGTTGATCCCGAACCACGTCACCTGGGCCGACGCACTGCTCCTCACCGCCACCTGCCAACGCCGCATCCGCTTCGTCATGGAGCGCAGCATCTACAACACACCGATCCTGCGCAGCCTGTTCCGACTCATGGGGGTGATCCCGGTTTCCTCGGCCGACGGCAAGCGCGAGATGCTCGAATTCATCAAAAGCGCCCGCGCCGCTCTCGACGAGGGGTACATGGTCTGCATCTTCGCCGAAGGCGCGCTGACCCGCAACGGCATGCTGGGCGAGTTCCGCGGCGGCTTCGAACGGATCGTGAAGGGGACCGATTACCCTATCATCCCGGTCTACATCGGCGGTGCCTGGGGGAGCATCCTCTCCTACGCCCACGGTAAGCTCCTGTCACGGTTGCCGGCCTTTTCCCCGTACCCGGTGACCATCCTGTTCGGGACTCCGATGCCCGCCGCGAGCCTCGCCGCCGAGGTGCGCCAGAAGGTGGCCGAACTCTCCTGCGACTACTTCGCCTCGCGGAAAGAACAGCGTAGGGCGCTGCCGGAGTACTTCATCCGCACCGCACGCCAGCACTGGAAGCGTTGCGCCGTGGCCGACACCTCCGGCAAGAACCTGAACTACGGCCGCACTCTGGTTGGCGCTGTGGCACTTGCGGATAAACTTGAGGGGCTGATCGGCACGGAGGAGCACGTGGGGCTCCTGCTGCCGGCTTCCACCGGCGGGGCACTGGCCAACCTGGCGCTCTCCATGCTGGGGCGGGTCACCGTCAACCTCAACTTCACCGCATCGGAGGCGTCGCTCCGTTCGGCGATCGACCAATGCGGCATCCGCACCGTTATCACCTCGCGCGCCTTCCTGGAAAAGGTCCCCACTCTGCCGCGCCTGGAGGGAATGATCTGCCTCGAGGACGTCGCCCCGACCATCACCGGGTTGGACAAGCTCACCGCCCTGGTCAAGGCGCGTCTCTACCCGGCGTCTCTCTTGTGCCGCGGCAACGGCTTCCACGCCGACAAGAGCGCCACGGTGATTTTCTCTTCCGGGAGCACCGGCGAGCCGAAGGGGGTGATGCTGAGCCACCACAACATCATGTCCAACATCGAGGCGCTGCGCATGGTGTTCCGGGTCGACTTGAACGACAACATCTGCTCCGCCCTCCCCTTCTTCCACTCGCTCGGTTTCACCGCCACGCTCTGGTTCCCGCTCACCAGCGGTTTCTCGAGCGCGTACCATCCGAACCCGCTCGACGGCGAGAAGATCGCCCAGGTGGTGCGGGAGCACAAGTCTACCCTGCTCCTGGCGACGCCGACCTTCCTCCTCTCCTACCTGCGCCGCGCCAAGAGTGAGGACTTCTCCTCGCTGCGCCTGGTGATCACCGGAGCGGAGAAGCTGAAGAGCAAGCTGGCGGACTCCTTCGAGGAGAAGTTCGGGGTGCGCCCCATGGAAGGCTACGGTGCCACTGAACTTTCGCCGGTTATCTCGCTGAACCTCCCCGATGTCGAGATCGACGGGGTCAGGCAGCAGGGCGCCAAGGAAGGGAGCGTGGGGCATCCCATCCCCGGAGTCGCCATCCGCGTAGTCGATACCGAGAGCGGCGCCGTCCTGAAACCGGGGCAGACGGGGATGATCGAGGTGAAGGGGCCCAACGTGATGGTGGGGTACCTGGGGAAAGAGGAGCAGACGGCAGCGGTGGTGCGGGACGGGTGGTACGCGACCGGCGACCTCGGCGTCATGGACGACGACGGCTTCATCAGGATTACTGACCGCATCTCGCGCTTCAGCAAGATCGGCGGCGAGATGGTGCCGCACGGCGCGGTAGAGGACGAACTGCATAACCGGCTCGGGCAGACCGGGATCCTCGCGGTGACCGCGGTGCCCGACGAGAAGAAGGGCGAGCGGCTGGTGGTGATCTACACCCGCGGCACCACCGACGCAGCCACCCTGGCGCAGCTGATCTCGGAGAGTGAACTCCCCAACCTTTGGAAGCCGGGGCGGGACGGATTTGTCGAGGTGGAGAGCCTCCCCATTCTCG
Source organism: Geomonas agri (assembly GCF_020179605.1). Classification (NCBI taxonomy): domain Bacteria; kingdom Pseudomonadati; phylum Thermodesulfobacteriota; class Desulfuromonadia; order Geobacterales; family Geobacteraceae; genus Geomonas; species Geomonas agri. The sequence goes on along the minus strand of NZ_JAINZO010000002.1, from coordinate 1,156,254 downwards.
GCACCGGAAAGCTGGACCTGAAGGGGCTCAAGGAACTGGCGCTCGCGGCGACAAATTAGTTGTCACGGTAGCGAAGTGCCGCTATCTTTTGGCCCGTTGTTGTCACAAACAAATGCCCCCCTCTTACTGCGACCTCAGCTTGCCATTCCCCTCGCCCTTCGGGAGAGGGTGGCCGAAGGGCGGGTGAGGGCGAGGGCCCAGGCTACAGGTTCAATTATCGCAACGCCCTCACCCCAGCCCTCTCCCGGAGGGAGAGGGAGTGGGAGTGCCCTGGGAGGATTTACATGAGATTTCAACACATCCTGATCCCGCTCCTTTTCACCCTTTCCTGTGCGATCCCCGCCCAGGCCGCTGACACGCTCAAGGACCTGGCCCAAAAGGGTCTTTGCAGCGAAGGCGAGTCCACTAAAACCTGTACCGGCCACTTCCTGGCGGTGCACGGCTGCGGCAAGTCCTCGGTCGAACAGGGACTGACCAAGGAGCTGACCGAGTTCCGTACCTTGGCGGAAGAGGCGCTTTCGCTGCGCGCGGAAACCATCAAGACCGGCGTGCGCATAAAGCAGGAGATGGACCAGGGCAAGCCGCTCACCGGCGACGACCTTGCGCTGATCAACCAGGGAATCATCCAGCACATGGCCTTGCGCGAGAAACTGCTGGCCCTGGCCCAGGCGCACGAGTGCTGGCTGGACGCCGACGACAAGGAACTGGCGGCGCTCGGTGTCACCCCCGAAAGTCGGCTGAAGGGCGTGATGCTCTCGCTCTCCTCGGCGCTGGTACTCTACGACAACTACCTGCTCGCGGTCTCCCTGTTCGAGGGGGACAGCAAGCTGCGCCGCATACTCAACGAACGCGACCCCGGCTACGCGGTGAGAAGCGCGGAGCTTGCCAAGGTCACCATGAGTTACGACTCCATCTCCAACCGCCAGAGGGTGCGCCGGGCCATCAAGTTCTACGAGAAGCAGATGCGCAAGTCCCCCTTCACGTCGGACACACTCGCCATGGACTACGTCTCCACGCTGATCAAGCAGAGCCCCTCCTACGACATGGTGAAGAAGTGGTCGCCATTTTACGTGGTGGGGCGCAAGCTCGGATTCTTCGGCGCGGTCACCACGGACACCGTGCTCGGGCTTGAGCGGGAAGGGACCAGCCTGTTCAGCATGATCTTCGGCAACGCGGTGGGACTGGTCGAGACCCGCAAGGGAAGGCTCTACGGGCGCGAGGACGTGCGGGCAGAGATGCAGAAGACACTGCAGGCGGGAGACATCCTGCTGGAGAAGACGCCGTTCCGACTGACCGACAAGCTGATCCCGGGGTATTGGGGGCATGCCGCGGTCTGGACCGGAAGCGAGGCAGAACTGAAGGAACTGGGCATCTGGGACCACCCGGTGGTGCGCCCCTACCAGGAGCAGATCAGGAGCGGCCACGAAGTGGTCGAGGCGCTGCGCTCGGGCGTGGAGATGAACACCATGCAGCACTTCCTCAACATCGACAGCATCGGCATTTTGCGCAAGACCGCCGCCACCCGCTCCGAGCGCGCCAACACGGTGATCCAGGCGTTGCGCCAGGTCGGCAAGCCCTACGACTTCAACTTCGACGTGGAATCCAAGGGGCGGGTCTACTGCTCCAAGCTGGTTTACCTCAGCTACAGCGGCATCGACTGGCCCACCAAGAAGTCCCTCGGCCGCACCACCTTCACACCTGACGACGTGGCCATAAAGGCCGTCAAAGGTGGATCGCTGCAGCTGGTGACCTTCTATCACGAGGGGAGCCGGGTTAGCGGGAACCAGTTGGATACCATGGCAAAGCTGATGGGAGTGACTAACGGGAGTCAGGCAGCGCGGTAGTTTCGGATAAAAAAAGAAAAGGGGACTGGCACCTACGGAGCCAGTCCCCTTTTTGTATTTGTTCCTTATATTCCTAGGACGATGTTTGCCACCACCCGCGGCACGCGCCCTAGCGTCCCCTTTGCGAAGGGGGGACAGGGGAAATTTGCCTTACTAAACCCGGTGGATCAGCGCGCCGCGGTGCTGAACGGTGCGGGCATACTGGACCGCCGGCTTGCCGAAGGCCATGCAGTAACCGAGGGTATGATCCTCCGGGATACCCAACGTTGCTTGCGCTTCCGGCACCAGGTCGGCAAGGGCGATCTTCGCCAATCCATCCCACACGGTCCCAACGCCGTTAGCCTGCGCGAAGAGCTCGAAGTAGCTGAGCGCGATGACGCAGTCCTGCATCGGACAGACGGACTTGTCGGAGACCGACGCCACCAACAGGTGCGGCGCGCCACGGAACAGCACGTCCACTCCCTGCTCCTCCCACAGCTTCACGAAATCGGCAAAGAAAGCAAGCTGTTCGGGGAGCGCGTTGTCCCGCACCAGGCGCTTTATGCCGGCCAGGAGTTCGTCGCGGAAGGCAGCCAGCTTGTCGCGGTCGTCGATGACGGTGAAACGCACCTGCCGAGTGTTCACGCCGGTCGGCGCGTGCCAGGCCACCTCGAGGAGCCGCTGCATCAGCTCCGGCTCCAGGTTCTCCGGCTTGTAGCGCCGTACCGAACGCCGCCCCTTCATCAGCGTTTCGAGCTTAGCCGCATCTGGGCGCCAATCGCCGGCCAGCGGCGTGCTCTCGGCCGGGTCGAGCCCCAGGATGGAGACCGCGCCGGTCGGGCAGACCGTGAAACAGTGCTGGCAGCGATAGCAGCCACCTTCCTTCTCCGGCGTGATCAGCGGAAACCCTTCTGCCGTGTCGATGACGTGGGCCGGACAGTCGGCAACGCACAGCCCACACCGGGTACATTTATCTTTGGCAATCTTGAAATCCAGCATCGCTTCTCTCCCGATTACCTGATGAAGTTGGTCATGACCTTGGCTTCACGCTCCGGCTCGGGCACCACGCCCTTGCCGTTTTCCAGAAGCCTCATGAGCCAGACGATCTTCCTGCCCAGAACGCGCATGATCTGCACCCCTTCCGCATCCTGCAGCGCCTCGCCCGGCACGCGGCCGTGGATCACGTTCCAGTAGTTGGAGGTAGCCAGTAGCATCTCGGAGTAGTTCAGGAAGTGGTTCAGCTCGTCGAAGGTGGTGACCCCACCCGAGCGGCGCACCGCCACGACCGCGGCTCCCACCTTGTGGCGCAACAACCCACCGTTCACCCCGGCAACGAAGAAAGCGCGATCCAGGAACGACTTCATGGTGCCGCCCACGCCAGAATAGTGCACCGGGGAACCGATGATGATGCCGTCAGCCCCTTTCATCTTCTGGACCCACTCGTTAACCTCGTCGTCCTTGATGGCGCACTGTTCGTTCTGGTTCTTCACACACTGATAACAGGCGACGCAGCCACGGATGGCCTTGTTACCCACGTGGACGATCTCGACCTCTACGCCCTCTTTCTCAAGCTCGGCGGCCGCGATCTTGATGGCATGGTACGTGTTCCCTTCCTTGTTGGGGCTGCCGTTGAATGCGACGACTTTCATATCTGCTCCTCCCGTTTGGCCGGTATAGGTGAACCGGGTACTTTTCTTTTTTTGACGGATGCGCTATATAGGACCATTAGTTCCCAAGCGTCAATAACGAACTTTTTCGAAACGTAGTATCTCTAACGAAACACAGTACCTTTTTAGTAACCATGGCAAAGGCGGGGAAGAGTATGCAGCAGGATCAAGCGGCAACGGAACTTATGACACTAAGGGACAGGGAGTACAAGTGCGGCATCGACGTGACGCTGGCGCTGGTCGGCGGCAAGTGGAAGGCGTCCATCCTCTGGCACCTGGCGCAGGAGACCATGCGCTTCTCCGACCTGCAGCGGCAGTTCTCAGATACTACGAGAAAGATGCTGACCCAACAGCTACGCGAGCTGGAGATGGACGGGCTGGTACACAGAAAGGTCTACCCGCAGGTCCCGCCTAAGGTCGAGTACTCCTTGACCGAGCAGGGACGGACCATCTTCCCCATCCTGGAATTGATGTGCGACTGGGGGCGCAACTACGCTCAAGCCGGCAGCCAGCCCTAGTCCTTGCGCAGCCGATGGAAAAGAAGAGCCCCTCCCGATACAGGGAGGGGCTCTTCTTTTCGCTAGCAATCTGCACTATCAGCGGCCGCGGCCTTCGTCTCTATCCGGCCCGCGTCCCGGGCCGCCTCCCCGCTCACCACCGCCGCCTCTTTCCATCCGATCCATTCTTTCCGGCATCCGTTCAGGCATTCGCTGCTCCTGGCGCTCCATGCGCTGCTCGTGCCTTTGCTCCATGCGCTGCTCATGCCTTGGTTCCACGCCCTGCGGCGGCCGCTGCTCCATTCTCATCGGCGCCTGTGCAGGAGGCGCAGCTGCCGGCCCTCTCATCACAGGGCGTTCCTGGCGGGGTGCCGGTGCCGCCGGGCGTTGTTCAACAGCCCTCATGTGTTGACGCACCGCGGGGTTGCGCGGTTCGTAGCGATAGCTTTCCCTGTTCAGGCGGCGCTGTTGATCTACGCCCGGGTAGCGGTCACCTGAGTAGCTACGCTGATAGGTCGGCAGCGGTGCCCGTCGCGGAGCCCTGCTGCGGTCCCAGCGGTCCCAGCCGTGACGACGATCTTCCCAACCGCGTCCCCAATGCTGGCCCCAGCGCGGCGGACGGTCCGGCCCCCAGCCCCGGAAATAGGGGGGCGGTTCGCGGTAATAACGTACCGGGACGCGCAGGATGTAGACCGGCACCACGTACGGGTCAACCAGCGCCCACGGGCCGTTGTACCAGGAGCTCGCATACCAGGCATCGTTCCAGAAGACCCAGTACATGCCGTCGTAGAAGAAGTAGTTGCCGTAGACGTTGGGTGCGTAATAGACAGGATAGCCCGGGATGGGTCTCAGATCAGGATACCCTCCCAGATTGATACCGATGCTTACGTTGGGAAGACCGATGCCTATGCCAACGCTGACCGAGGCTGTCGCAGATGTCGCCAGACAGAACACCAACCCCAGCACAATGAAGCCGTAACGCAATCTTCGCATGTCGTCCTCCATCTCTCAGTAGGTGTTGTAGGTAGCTCAAACGGCGCTTGCTTTGCTGTATGCGCCGCCTAACAGCATACCACAAACTGTCAGATGCACCCAAACCAGCGATGCCCCCCGTCCACTTCCTCGACGTGGTTAAAGGAAAGGAGACAGCCCTCACCGGCTGCAGCCAGGACCGGTACACCCCACCATTTACGGCAACCACGTGTTTTTCAGCGACCTGAACGATATCTACCTGGATGACATCGGCCAGCCCCGTCAAAGGAAAAGTCGGCCCTTGGGCCGGCGTTGTTAAAACTCCTCATCATCCTCACCCTCCAGCTCCCCCTGTTTTCCCGCCTTGCAGTGCTCCTCGAAACAGGAGGGGCAGATGCCATGACTGAACATGGCATCGGTATGCTCGGAGATATAGAGTTCCATCTGTTGCCAGATTTCCTCGTCCTTACGGATCTTCTTGCAGTAGGAACAAATCGGTATCACGCCCTCCAGGATACGCACCTTCGCCAGCGCAGCCTCCAACTGTTCCACCTTGGCCGCCAATTCCGCCTGGATCGCCTTACGATCAGCCACGTCCTGCTCCAGGGTCTGGTTCAGGTCCTGCAATTCCGCGGTCCTCTGCCGAACCTGCCCCACCAGCCCTTCCCTTTCCGCACGCAGGTGCCGGGAGAGATCGTTGAACGTGCCGGTCAGTTCCACCAACTCCCTGGCCCGCGACAGTTGGGGTATATCCTGCCCCAACCGGCTTTCATCCCGCAGGATCGCATCGGTGCGGTCACGCAACAAGCCTAGCGGGCGCAGCAGCATATCATCCATCAACAGGAACTGCAGCAAGGATGCCCCCCCCAGGATGGCGAGCAGCAGAACGGACAAGTGGAACGAGAGCCGATTTGCGCTGGCATAGGCCTGCTCCAGGGGAATCCGGATGGACACCGCCGAAACCAGCTCCCCTTCATGGCGGTTGAAGCTGCGCATGGGGCCATACTCCCGCACCAGGTCGGCAGGAGCCTTATCCGGGTTACTGTGACAGCGCAGGCAGTCTTTCTCCATGCTCTCGCCACGACGCATCACCACAAAGAAGGGCCTGCCGCCGATCCCCCTGATCCCGGACCGCGAATCCATCGCGGGATCCTTCTTCAGTTCCTCCAGAAAAGCGCGCTCGACCTCATCCGCCTCGTTAAGTGGGCTTCTGGCGTTGATCGCGCACTCCTTGTAGTAGTAATCCTTCTTGGAGAAAGCTTTGTTGTAGCCGTCGATCTCGCGCACCGCGTAGGTTGACGACATCCAGACCGGGTCGAAGTACTGCTCGGAACGATACCGGTCCGTAAGCTCGAAAAGTTTCGGCTTGAGCTGCTTCGAGAAGTAGCTGTGGATGGCGAGCTTGCTGTCGAGGATCAGCCGCGCCTTCTCCTGCGCCTCGACGAGAGCGGCATCGCGCTGCTGGTGGTTGACCGTCAGCACGATTGCGACCCCGACAACCAGGTAGGAAACCATGTAAACCGAAGCAAAAGCCTTTTTCGCGGAAAAGCTGCGCATTCCCACCTTCCTTTGGCTACCTCGCCATGCCCGCTGCCGTCCCCGTGAAGGTGCCGGCACCGTTGGCGTTGATCTTGCCGCCTGCCACCCCGTTGAACTGAACGTTAGCCATTCCGTTCACCACACCACTGTTGCCAAAGAAGTCGAGGCAGACCACTTGTTGCTGGTGGTGTCCCACTGCTTGATGCTGAAGGTGAGCGCGATGCCGGAAACGCCGTACCCGGTACCGGAGGTGGTCTGGTTCAGGGTGACGCTGCCGAGCACGGTTGTCCCTAAATAGGTGCCGCTGATGTTGTCCGTGGCGAAGAGTCGCGGCCGGCTGGTGGTGTCCCGCGCGAAGGACTATCGCGATGGGTAGAGTCAGCACAGCCACACTTTACGTCAGCGTGAATGATCTCCGTTTCCCTTCAGTGACCAGATAACCTGCCGAATAGCAGTACTTAGAACATTTCGGGACTAGCTTTGGAAACTTTAAAGGAAGCTGTCCCTTTAGGATTATCCGTAGCCGACACAGTCCACTCTCCCCTGATACAGGGTGAGACGTCATCGAGGATGGCCCCTACTGGACGAGATCCTGAAGCGGATCCGCCCGGACCGCCTCAAAAATGAGCGCAGGGCCCCGGTCAAGGTGAACAACCCCGTGCTGCACGAACTGCTTGACTGCACTGACGAAATGAAGGCTTTGATCAAGGGGAAGGCTGAGGTTGCACGGCTGAGAGAGCAGGCCATAGCCGATGGCATGACTACGCTGAAACAGGACGGGATACTGAAGTGTCTGCAGGGGCTGACTTACATCCACGAGGTGCGGCGAGTCTGCATCAAGTAGGTAGTTGTCTTTCCGATAGGGATAGGATATATATTGTTGTCTGGTACAACCTTTTCGGCACACAGTCATCCATGATCAAAAAGACTCTCAGCCATAAAAGCCTGTCGTTACTGGTCACCCTGGTAGGCTCGATCTGCGTCCTCGCGTTCGGGATGCGGGGACCGGACCTGTCGAGTCCGAACCAGCCCAAGCCGAAACCCCGCGCTTACATCGAGGAGCAGTTCAAGAAGTCGCACCAGGCCGTGGCCAAGAAGGCCCTGGATCACTTCCCGGCCGAACTGGCTCGGGTGTGCGAGCCGGTTGTCCACACCATCTTCCATACCACATATCCGCCCGTCTTCCGCGGCGTGGCGGCCTCCCCGCTTTTCTCCAACCGTTCCCGGGCGCCCCCTGCCCCCGCTGTCTGACACCCGCTACTTCGAAGCAACGTTTTCCGGTCACACAGTGAATGAACAGCGGGCCATTGCGTCCCGCACGCGCTCCGTCGCGTCAACAATCGATAAAAGCATAAAGGGAGGAATTCATGAAAAATACTCTGAAGCGGCTCGTGCCGGTTCTTTGCACAGGCGTACTCATCGCTAGCGGCTGCGCCAAGCAGCAGACCGTCAAGGCTGACCAAGCGGTCGCACCGTCCGCAACCACCCAGGCAGCCCCCGCCCCGACCCAGGCTCCTACCCCCGCCCAGCAGGCCGCGCCGGCAACCACCGCTCTGCCGTCCTCGACCATCAAGGCTGATTCGATCCAGTCGCAGCCCGCGCCGCTCACCAAGAATGAAGCCGCACTGGCCGGCGCTCTCGAAAAGATCTACTTCGACTTCGACTCCGACGTGCTGAGCGATGCCGCCAGGAAGACGCTGACCGAGAATTACGCGAAACTCAAGGCTATGCCTAACGTGAAGATCCGCATCGAGGGTAACTGCGACGAGCGCGGCTCCGACGAGTACAACCTCGCCCTGAGCGAGCGCCGTGCCCAGTCGGCGATGAAGTACCTGGTGTCCCTGGGAATTCCCGCCAGCCGCCTTTCCACCATCGGCTACGGTGAGGAGAAGCCCGCCGTTGCCGGCCACGACGAGGCCGCCTGGGCCAAGAACAGGCGCGACGAGTTCAGCATCAACAAGTAACCGAGAGGGGCCGCATGTCGGCCCCTCAACGTTTTAAGGTCATGACATGCACCACACGCCGCTACGCCGGCCCCTGCGGTCCGGCCTGGTCCTGCTCGCCTTTCTTTCAATGGGTTTTACCTGGGGGAGCAAGGACAAATGCACCGAAGCACTAGAAAACACCCAAAAAATCACCCCTGAAAGCCGTGTGTCCGACCGGGACCAGGCTGTGAAAAAAGTGCAGGCGCTATGCCCCGACGGCGGTGCCGCGCTTTATCTCAAAGGGGTTTCTCTCGAGGCGCAAGGGAAAAACGAGGACGCCGTTGCCGCATACCGCAACGCGGTTGCCAAAACCCCGAACTTCCTGCAGGCGAAGGGGCGCCTCGGGCTATTGCTGCTCACCAAGGGTAACCGCGAGGAGGCGTCCGTCCTCCTCTTCGATGCCGCCCGGCAGCAAGATGACCCGCGCTACGCCCGCGCCCTCGCCGACATTTTCCTGGAAGGGAAACTGTACGCGCTGGCGCTGGCCCAGTACCGGCAGGCGCAATCCGCCTTCGCAGGCGACGTCGCACTCCACCTCGGCATCGCCCGCAGCTACACCGGCCTTGGCGACCAGCAGCACGCCCTGGAGTCACTGCGGGAAGCGCTGCGCCTGGAACCGGACAACGTCACCGTTCACCTGGAACTGGCCGCCCTGTACCAGGATGGCAAGCTGTTCGATCAGGCTGCCGCTCACCTGCGCCAGGCGATCAGGGTGGCTCCCGCCAACGCCAATGCCCATTTCCGGCTGGCGCAGTTGCTCGAGGTGATGGGCAAGCGGGATGAGGCGGAACAGGAGTACGTGCTGGCAGGAGTGCAGCGCGCCGTCACCGTAGCTGACCACCTCAAGCGGGCGGCCAAGTACGAGGATGCCGGTGATTTCGCTCTGGCCGCCGCAGAGTACGGCTCGTTGCTGGTGAAGAACCCGGACACCGCGGGGGTGCGCGAGAAACTGGGGGACGCCCAACTGGCGGCCGGGCGGGATGCCGAAGCGCTCTCGGCCTACGAGGACGCCCTGCGCCGGAAGGAGGATTCCTCCCGGCTGCGCTACCACCTGGGCACCCTTTACGAGCGCAAAGGAGATCTCGACGAGGCAGTGGCCAACTTCGCGGCAGCGCTGCGGCTCGACCCTGGCAACAGCGACGCCCACAGGCGGCTGGCCGACATCCACGCCCTGCGCGGTGAGTTGGATGAGGCCATCGCTTCCTACCGGGAACTCGTGTCCCGGCAGACCGACAATCCCATCAACTACCTGAAACTCGCCCGACTGCTGGAGAAGCGACACGCGTACAAGGACGCCGCTGCCGCCTACGACAAGGCGCTCGCCCTCGACTCATCCAACAGCGAGGCCCATCGCAGCGTCGCGTTCTTGCTCCTGCGTATGAAACAGCCCGAACAGGCCGAACGGCACCTGCGCGACGCCCTGCAGATCGACCCGAGGAACTCGCAGGCGCGGGATGCTCTCATCTCGCTTCTTGTGAAGCAAAAGCGTTACGATGACACGGTCCTCGTCCTGGAAGAGGATGCTCGGCTCAATCCGCAAAGCGCCGACAGCCAGTACCGCCTCGGCGTCATCTACGCCTTCAAGCGGGAGGACGATAAAGCGTTCCGGCAGTTCGACGCTGCGCTCAAGCTCAAACCAGACCACGCCCGCGCCCTGAACGCAATGGGAAAGCTCTACCTCAAGGAGGGAGACCGCGACAAGGCGCGGGAGGCGTTCGCCGCAGCTAGAAAAGCCGATCCCGACATGCTGGAGCCCGTCGAACTGTGGAGCAAGCTAAGCGCGGATAGCAAGCACCATGTGAAAGCGCAGAAGTCCCGGTCGAGCAAGCCGGCTAAGAAGAAAAAATCGACCGTTAAAGAAAGAGACCGCAAGAAGAAGGGTGGGAAGCGGAGTTCGAAGCGGTAGCATCGCCCCAAGTCTCCAGACATGAAAAAGGAGGCGCGAACGCCTCGCGCCTCCTCCCGTTACCCTTGATGCGTGGATTACCTGCGCCACCCGGCCCACACCGGGGCACCCGACTGGTCGCGCAGTTGCAGCACAGCATCTCCCTTCTTGACTTCCGCGGCGATGATGGCCGGCTTTCCGTCGAAGGTCACCCTGGCCCCCTTCACCTCGACCGTATCTCCCTTCTCGATCTTGGTGTCGAGGCGCTCCAGGAACCAGGCCGGACCGAGGTGGACGGGAATGGCCTCCTGGCCGGTGCGCAGCAGCAGGTGTACGCCGTTTCCCGGCGCCTTCCTGCCCGACATCAGCTCCACCTTGACCACCTCGCCGCTCACCGTCTCGACCTTAGCCGGGTCGTAGAGCCGCTGGTAGGCCCCTTTCATGCCCCAGCCGCCGCTACCGCGCCACCCCTGCCAGGGCGCGGCCCAGGCCGATGCAGCGAGTGAGACGGCAAGCAGGGATGCCGCAACCATGGAGAGAATTCTTCTTTTCATAAGAAACCTCCTCGTGTGAGATTTATGAAGGATACCATGAAGTGCGGGACACCGTCTGCAGCTGCATGCGTAGCGGAAGCAAAGGCCCTACAGGTGGTTTCCTCCATTTCTCCCTGGTTCGCCCCCCTTCACATTTTTTCCTTCATCCCCTTCCTGACCCGTTTTTAGACCGCCCATGAAGTTAAAATTTTCATATCTGGTACTCTAATGGGCGCCGCATTCAACCAACGCAGAGTCACACCAGTCGTGGTGAGACGAAGGGGGCTACAGTGACGTCATCGGGAAAAAGGGTGGTTGTGATAACCGGCGCATCCGCGGGGGTTGGGCGCGCCACGGCGCACTCCTTCGCACGAGAGGGGGCGCGGATAGGGCTCTTCGCCAGGAACCAGGAACGCTTGGAGGCGGCCCGCGAGGAGGTGGAGCGGCTGGGGGGACAGGCGCTGGTGCTGGTCGGTGACGTGGCCAACCCGCAGCGTGTCGAGGAGGCCGCGGCGGAGGTGGAAAGAGAATTCGGCCCCATCGACGTCTGGGTCAATAACGCCATGACCTCGGTCTTCTCCTCATTTAAGGACATGACGCCCGAGGAGTTCAGGCGGGTAACCGAGGTGACGTATCTCGGGGCGGTGCACGGCACCATGGCGGCACTGAAGCGGATGCTGCCGCGCAACCGGGGCATGGTGATCCAGGTCGGCTCGGCGCTCTCGGACCGCAGCATTCCGCTGCAGTCTGCCTACTGCGGCGCCAAGCACGGCATGAGGGGCTTTACCGACTCGATCCGCTGCGAACTGATCCACGAGAAGAGCCGGGTGCACATCACCATGGTTCAGCTTCCCGCCATGAACACGCCACAGTTTGATTGGGTCGAGTCGCGGCTTCCCAACCGGCCGCAGCCGGTCCCCCCCATCTACCAGCCGGACGTCGCCGCGGACACCATCGTCTGGGCCTCGCACCACCGACGCCGTGAAATATACGTTGGGCTGCCTACGGTTAAGGCGATGTGGGGCAACAAGGTTTCGCGCGGCCTGCTCGACCTCTACCTCGGGCTCACCGGGTACAAGTCACAGCAGACCGACGAACCCGAGCGGCCCGATCGCTCTGGCAACCTCTGGCAAACGGTACCCGGCCCCTACACAGCGCACGGCCGCTTCGACGCCCGTTCCAAGGGGTTCAGCACACAGGTGTGGCTCTCGGAAAACAAGTGGGGACTGGGGGCGCTTTTGGCTGGTGGCCTCGCGGCCGGCGCGGTTCTCGCCAGGGTTAGGCGGAGAGGCTAACCGGGTTAAGAGAAGCCCTCACTCCTGCCCCTCTCCCGGAGGGCGAGGGGAAAAGGCCGGGGGTGCACACGGAGGGCTACGGAGATCCTGGGAAGGTAAGTGAAAGGGGGGACGGCTTTTTGCCGTCCCCCCTTATTTAGTCAACTCCTGCCTTGTTACTCTTTGCCCTTCTTGAAGTAGGCCAAGAACTCCTGGCGGGTGAGCCACTTCTTGCGCACCAAGTGCTCGATACTACGGCTCATGGCCTGGCGCTCGCCGTCCTTCATCTCTCCCTTGAGTAGCACGAAGAACGGGATGTTCCTCGTCTGCGGGTAGAGCCGGAAACGCTCCAGGAGCTCGAAAGCGGCCTGGTCAGGGAGCATCAGCGCGCAGAACATCATGTAGGGGTGGATGATGGTGCCCAGGGCCACCGCCTCCTTGCCGGTATAGGCGTTAACGACTTCAAAGCCGAGCTTGGTGATGGCGTGCTGTACCTGCTCCTCACCTTTGCGAGTTACCAGCATCACCTGCAGGTCGTAGTCGTCCGACTCGTCCGTAAGCCCCAGTTGATTCAGTTTCCTGGTCATGTAGGCGGTGTCGATGGGGAGGGTGAAAAAGCCCGCTACCGGGAAGACAGCGCCGACCTGGCCGATTTCGCTCAGGTACATGGGAAGGATCGGGATCTCGCGCGTCGCCGGGTTCTCCTTCAGGGCAAGCAGCACGCCCCAGCCGTCGTCGGACCAAGGGGAGAGATCCAGCAGGATCGCCCGCGGTGTGCACCCCGAGAGTTCGCCCACCTTGGCCGTCCTGGCGCGATGCCCCCCTTCCGCAAGGTAGCTGCAGACGATGGCGCCGCGCTCCACTCGCTCGCCCAGTCCCATGATCCAAAGTTCTCGCTCGTCACATTCGATCATCGGTGCTCCTTTATCGTTCCCGGAGTCCCTCTCCGGCTGGTTGACATGGCAGGAGAGACGGCTTCGGGGGCCGAATTTTTAATGGTTTGCGGGCCGTCGCCGCGCCGGGAAGTGCTAGTCGCCGGTGGCCGTGATCCCGCTCCTGCAGCGTCGTTTCCGCTCATCCCCAATGCAGTACGCTGAGAATTTTTAATAAATAACATATTTTATCGACAGAGCAAGAAAAAGTTACGTGCTGTTGATCTGGCCGACGATATGTGATACCAATCGCAGGTGTTTTATTGGCATTGCCGAAAGGAGGGGAAGTTTATGAAGAGCAAGGTGTTTTTTGCGGACATGAGGGCGGGGGCGAAGGAGAACCTGTTCGGTAAGATAGGGCGCCTGATGCAGCAGGCCGGCCTGGCGCAGAGTGTCGCCGCGGGGGACCTGGTTGCCGTGAAGGTCCACTTCGGCGAGCGGGGCAACCATACCTTCATCCGCCCCATCTTCCTGCGCCGCGTGGTCGACGAGGTCAAGGCGTTGGACGGGAAGCCGTTTTTGACCGACTCATCCACCCTCTATCCGGGCGAGCGCAAGGAGGCGGTCTCCGCCCTGGCCTGCGCCGTCGAAAACGGCTTCGCCTACGCCGTGGTCAACGCGCCCCTCATCATGTGCGACGGGCTGAAGGGACACAACGCCCGGGACGTGCAAGTTGACGGCGAGATACTGAAGACGGTGAACATCGGCGCGGAGATCCTGGAAGCGGATGCCCTCATCGCCGTCTCTCATTTCAAGTGCCACGAACTGACCGGCTTCGGCGGCACCCTGAAAAACCTTGGCATGGGATGCTCCAGCCGCACCGGGAAGATGCAGCAGCACTCGACCGTGGCGCCCAAGGTAGCGGAGCGTTTCTGCAACGGCTGCAGCGTTTGCCTGAAGTCCTGCGCTCATGCCGCCATCACCATCATCGAGGGAAAGGCCCAAATCGATCCTGCCGCCTGCGTCGGTTGCAGCCGTTGCATCACCGCGTGCCAGCGTAAGGCGATCAACATCCAGTGGAACGAAAGCGCGTCGCTGGTTATGCGCAAGATGGCTGAGTACGCCAAGGGAGCCCTTTACGGCAAACAGGGCAAGACCCTGTTCCTGAACTTCATTACCCAGGTGTCGCCTGCCTGCGACTGCTACGGCCACGCCGACGCCCCCATCGTTAACGACATCGGCATCTGCGCCTCGGCCGACCCGGTGGCGCTGGACCAGGCCTGCGCCGACCTGGTCAACAACGCCCGCGGCAACCAGGACACCGCGCTCGCCAGCGGCCACGAGCCCGGCGGCGACAAATTCCGCGGCGTCCACCCCGAAATCGACTGGGAAGTGCAGTTGGAGCACGCCGAGAAAATCGGCATCGGCACCAGGGCATACGAACTGGTGAGAATCTAGGGACACGAAGAAGCCCCGGCAGATGACTCTGCCGGGGCTTTTTGTTTCGCGTACTCGATTGCGGCGGGTTCCTACTTGAGGAAGCCGAATTTCTTCATACGGTAGCGGAACGCATCGATGCCGAGGTTCAGCTTCTTGGCCGCCTTGGACTGGTTCCAGTCGGTAATTTCCAGGGACTGCTTGATCAGCTCGCGCTCCACCTCCTCAATATCGATCCCCTCGGGAGGGAGCTTGAAGGTGGTGAGCGGTACGGTAACCTGCGAGGCCTTGGCGACGATCTCCAGCGGCAGGTTCTCCAGGAGCAGGTTCTCGTCGTTGCCCAGGATGATGGCGCGTTCGATGACGTTCTTCAGCTCGCGGATGTTGCCGGGCCAGTTGTACTCGACCAGAAGCTTCTCAGCCATGCTGGAGATCCCTTTGGTCGGCTTGCCGAACTCCTTGGAAAAGAGTTCGATGAAGTGGTTGGCCAGCACCAGGATGTCCTCTTTACGCTCACGCAGGGCGGGTAGGAAGATAGGGATCACCTGGAGCCGGTAGTACAGGTCGTTCCTGAAGGTCTTCTCCTCGATTGCCTTTAACAGGTCCTTGTTGGTCGCGGAGATGATCCTCACGTCGACGGGGGTCACCTTCGCGCTGCCGATGCGACGGAGGGTGCGGTCCTCGAGGAAACGCAGCAGCTTGGCCTGCATGCCGATCTCCATATCCCCGATCTCGTCCAGGAACACGGTGCCTCCGTCGGCCAGTTCGAAGAGTCCCTTCTTGGAGGTCTTGGCATCGGTGAAGGCGCCCTTCTCGTGACCGAAGAGTTCGCTCTCCAGGAGGGTCGAGGGGACGGCGGCGCAGTTTATGGCGACGAAAGGCTTGTCGGCGCGGGCCGATTCGTAGTGGATGTATTTTGCCACCAGCTCCTTGCCGGTACCCGACTCTCCCTGCACCAGTACGGTAGTGGCATCACTCTTGGCCACCTTGGCCATCATCTCCAGCACGTTTTTCATGTGCTTGGAACTGCCCAAGATCTTGGGCGGCCCCTGCTTCTTATGCTCGCTGCGAAGCTGCACCACCTCGCGGCGTAGCTCGGAGGTCTCCAGGGCCTTCCTGACCACCAACGCCATCTCGTCCAGGTTGAAGGGCTTGTTGATGTAGTCGTAGGCCCCGTGGCGCATGGTGTTCACTGCGGTCTCCAGGCCTCCCTGGGCGGTCACCATGATCACCAGGATCTCTTCGTCGATCTCCTTCAGCCGCTGCAGCACCTCCAGGCCGTTTATGCCGGGGAGATGGTAGTCCAGCAGCACCAACTCCGGCTGCTCGTCCCGGGCGATCCTGAGCGCGTCCTCGCCAGTCCCTGCGGTGCAGACCTCGTAGCCTTGCTTCTTGAGGTTCTGCTCCAGTGACCAGCGGATCAGGTGCTCGTCGTCGACGACCATTATTTTCGCTCTGCGCATGGCGGCTCCTTAGGATGTGGTGTTGGGCCCGCTGGCGCGGGGTGGTCGGGGTCTGCCGTACTGCATGGTGCAGCGATGGTTTAACCGATGATGCTGCTACTCAACTGTTCCTTCTCCATCTCTTCCTGGGTCGGGCAGTAGGCCGGTAGTTCAACCGAGAAGGTGGTGCCGACGCCATCCTGGCTGACGCAGGAAAGACGTCCGCCGTGCTGCTCGATGAGACGATGGCTGATGGCCAGGCCAAGGCCGGTACCCTGGGCCTTGGTGGTGAAGAACGGGGTGAAGATCTTTTCCAGGATCTGCGGCGGGATGCCCGGTCCGGTGTCGTTCACCTGCACCCGCACCATGTCCATGCCATCCACGTTGGCCAGCGAGCTGGACACGGTGAGGACCCCGCCCGACTGCATCGCCTGCACCGCGTTCAGGAATAGGTTCAGGAACACCTGCTGGATCTGCTTGGGATCGACGTAGACCGGGGGCAGATCCTCGGCGAGCTCCAGCTTCTTCTCGATATTCTTGCCGCCGCGATGCTGCGACGCGAAGATCAGGATCTTCTTCAGGGCACTGTTGATGTCGGTGCAGGTCGGCTCCGCAACGGTCGGCTTGCCGAAGAAGAGCAGGTCGTTGACCGTCTTGTCCAGCCGGGAAATCTGCTCCAGCACCTCGCCGATGATCAGGGTGCGGCCATCCTCGGGGGCGAAGTCATCCTTCAATACCGTTATGGCGGCGGCGATCCCGGTGAGCGGGTTCTTGATCTCGTGAGCAATGCCTGCCGCCATCTCCCCGACCGAGGCCAGCCGATCGGCGCGCTCCATCTGCTGGAAGTGGTAGGTCTCCAGCTCCTTCTTGGCCCGGTCCAACCGGTCCACCATGGAGTCGAAGGAGACAATCAGACGCCCGATCTCGTCCTTGCCTTCCGGGGTCATGCGCACGGAGAGGTCGCCCGCCTCGACGCGGGCCATGTTCTTGGCCAGCTGGTGCAGCGGTTTCTTGACGAACTTCAGCATCACCAGCGAGATGGCCAGCGACAGGAACCCGATGATGGCGACGGTGGACATGACGAAGAGCTTAGTCAGCTCGACGATGCGCCGCCTGGTCTCCACCAACGAGTAGTCCACGTTCAACAGGCCGATGATGCGGCTCTTGGCACCGTGGCACAGGTTGCACTGGCGGTTGTTGTAAATGGGCTTCACCATGCCGAGCACTTCGCCTTGCCCCTCCAGGGTGAACACCCCCTCGCGCTTGTTATCCAGGAAAAGTTTGAAGTCGTGCTGGTCAACGATGCGCCCAATCTCGGAGGCCTGGGAGGACTTCAGGATGACGCCGTGGGGATGGAAGATGCGCACGCCCACCAGGTTCTCGCTTTGCCCCACCATCTCTAGGATCACTTTCACGTCCTCGGTGTTGCCGTGGCGCATGGAGTTGTACAGGGAGCGTTCGATGGTGTCGAGCAGAAGCTCGCTGGATTCACGGGCGGAGTTGACAAGCTGCATCTGCTCGCGCCGCAGCGTCAGGAAGGCGAAGGTCCCGATGCCGAACACGAGCAGGCAGATGGAAAGCACGATAACCCGCGATGTGAGACTCTTGAAAATCAGG
This sequence comes from Geomonas agri, assembly GCF_020179605.1. Lineage (NCBI taxonomy): Bacteria > Pseudomonadati > Thermodesulfobacteriota > Desulfuromonadia > Geobacterales > Geobacteraceae > Geomonas > Geomonas agri. Next base: position 1,138,711 of record NZ_JAINZO010000002.1, on the reverse strand, counting down.
GTGCCTCCGGTTTCGGGTGCTGCTCCCCCTCCGCGAGGGGGCCATCTGCAGCCTGGGGATGGTGATTTCCTCTGTTGAACCGAGACCTTCTGGCCCCGGATGTATCTTCCGAACTGTCCGAGGAGCCCGACGTGGTCGAGCTACTCAAGCTACCGGGGGGCACCCTGAGTGCCTGCCGGCAGCGGGTTCGGGCTGCTGTTCGTCTTTAGCCCCTGTATCGCCCCACCGGTCCTGGAATCTGGCGGTAGATGGTTATAAACGAATTCCCACTCGCTGTACTTTTTCTTCTTTTCAAAATCGGCAGGAGGAAGGTCGAAAGGGAAGTTCCCCTGCTTGACCGGAGCCAACTCGCTTTTGGACTTGACGCCGATAATTTTCCCTTTGTCCCTGATTTCGTCCCATTCCTTGCCGGTAATCGGATCGACCAGGCAATAAGGTCTCAGGTAGCGCAGTTTTCCCGGCGTATTTGGATCCTGAAGCAACGACTTGAGTTCAGGAGGACCCGCCCCCTGCCCTTCGGCGACAGCGGCTGGGGCAGTGCCGGTCACAGTCTGGCTCGACACCAGCTTGCCGTCCACGACCTTGACCTTGTACCACTTGCGCAGGGCGTCCCGGATCTGGGTGCCGCGGGAGAGCAGTTCATCCTCCCGCTCGCGCTTCATGGCGGTACTCCAGACCACGGCGGCGCGGCTGGCCATGATGCCGACGATGATGGCCATGACCAGCGCGCCTATGTAGGTGAAGCCTCCGTTTGACCGGAGCACCCTTGGCATTATTTCTTCCTCGAAACGATCTCCCTGGCCTCTTCGATGAGGGTTTCGGCATTGAGCCCGAAATACTTGAGCAGCTCGTCGGATTTGCCGGAGGTGCCGAAGCGGTCGTAGACCCCCACCCTTTTCATCAGGGTCGGGCAGGTCTCGGCCAGGAACTCGGCAACCGCGCCGCCTAGGCCGCCCACGACGGAATGCTCCTCGGCGGTGACGATGGCGCCGGTCTCCTCGGCTGCCTGGAGCACCACCTCCTTGTCCAGCGGCTTGATGGTGCCGATGTGCAGCACGCGCGCAGAGATCCCTTCAGCCTTCAGCTTCTCGGCGGCGGTGACCGCTGCCGCGGTCATGAGCCCCGTGGTAATGAAGGTGAGGTCGGTACCCGGTACCACGACCACGCCCTTGCCGATCTCGAACTTGTGCCCGGCCGGGAACACGCTGGGCACTTTGTTGCGGCCCAGGCGAACGTATACCGGTCCCTTGTAAGCGGCGGCGGCGCGGATGGCCCCCTTGGTCTCCTCGCCGTCGGCGGGGACGATGACGGTCATGTTGGGGATGGCGCGCATGATGGCGACGTCCTCGACCGACTGATGCGAGCCACCGTCCTCACCAACGGTGACCCCGCCGTGGGTGGCTACGATCTTCACGTTGGCTTTGGGGTAGGCGACCGATTGGCGGATCTGCTCCCAGCCGCGACCGGCAGCGAAGATGGCGAAGGTGGAGAGGAACGGAACCTTCCCTACCGCGGCAAGCCCTGCTGCGGTGCCCACCATGTTGGCCTCGGCAATACCCATGTTGAAGAAGCGGTTCGGGAATTTCTTGGCGAACACGCCGGTCTTGGTGGACCCGGAGAGGTCCGCGTCAAGCACCACTATCTTATCGTTCTCGCCCCCCAGCTCGGCCAGCGCCTCGCCGTAAGCGTCCCTCGTTGCGATCATAGTCATATCCTTTCGTTAAGGCGCCCGGTGACAGGTCGGTTCCCGGTTTGTACCAGTCCCAGCCCCCAGTCCCTGGCCCCTGATTATTAGTCGCAGCACCCCAGGCACCTGAGCGCCTCGGGAAGCTCGTCGTCGTTGGGGGTGACGCCATGGTAGGAGGCCTTGTTCTCGAACAGGTGCACCCCTTTGCCCTTGACGGTCTTGGCGACGATGGCGGTCGGAGCCCCCTTGTGCGCCTCGGCCTGGTCCAGGGCGTCCACGATCTGGCGCATGTCATGCCCGTCGATCTCGATCACGTTCCAGCCAAAGGCCTTGAACTTGTCGGAGATGGAGGAGACGTTCATGACCTTGGAGACGTCGCCGTCGATCTGCAGGCCGTTGGAGTCGATCAGGGCGCACAGGTTGTCGCTCTTGTAGTGAGCGGCGGCCATGGCGGCCTCCCAGATCTGCCCTTCCTGCAGCTCGCCGTCGCCGAGCACCGCGTAGACCCGGTTCTCCTTGCCGTCCAGCTTGAGGCCGAGCGCCATGCCGTTGGCCATGGAAAGCCCCTGCCCGAGGCTGCCGGTGCAGACGTCCACGCCCGGGGTCCCCTTGCTGTCCGGGTGCCCCTGCAGGTGGCTACCCAGGCGACGCAGCATCATCAGGTCCTCCGCCGGGAAGTAGCCGCACTCGGCCAGGGTCACGTAGAGCGCCGGCGCCGCGTGGCCCTTACTGAGCACGAAGCGGTCCCTGCCGTCCCAGGCGGGGTCGGCGGGGTTGTGGCGCATCTTGTGGAAGTACAGCGCGCACACCATGTCGATGGCGGAGAGCGAGCCGCCGGTGTGGCCCGACTGCGACTTGTGCAGCGTCTTCACGATGGCGACGCGCAGGCGCCTCGCCTTTTCTTCCAGATCTGCAATCTTTTCTTTCACGAAGGTTCCTTTCAGGCTGGCTTTATTTGTCCTCGCCCGTGATCAGGTAATCGAGGATCACCTCATCCAGGCTACGATGGGTTGGAGATGCCGGGGGCACGGCAGGGGCAGGCGGTGCCGGAGGAGGCTGCTGCGGAGGACGCACCGGAGCTGATGCCACCGGGGCTTCCTGCGGAGCGGGGGATGCGGCGGCTGGTGCGGCAGCGGTGTTTTCCTTTTCAGGAGCGGGACGTTGCTCCTCGGCCGCGACTGCCGGGGCGCCATCGGGAAAGATGCGAGCATCGAACTCCCCGTTTTTAAGGCGGCGCATCATGTCCTTGTGCTGCTCTTTCATGATCGACTCGACCACCAGTTCCAGCTGCTGCACCTTGATGATGTCGGCATAGCTGGTCTTGGCGGACGCGAGGATGACCCCCCCGCGATAAAGCAGGGTGATAATGTGGGGATTGGCGACTCCGCTGTCCTCGGTCTGGACGTGGAAGAGTTCCCCTTTGTACCTGATGTTGTGGTTGAAACCTAGAACCATGCTACCCTCTACGCCAAATGGCGGACCCGTGGCAAGTTAGCACAGCGGGAGCGGCGTTGCAAGCGATATTGCGGACCCGTCCGGCTCCCGTTCACGCAAAAAAAGCGTTTATTTTGCCAGCAGTTCCTTGATGCGGGCCACCGCCTCCATGGCGTCCTTGGCGTACAGGTCGGCACCGATCTCGTCGGCGTACTGCTGGGTGACTACCGCCCCCCCCACCATGGTAAAGCTCTTCACCCCTTCAGACTTCAAGAGGGTCACCACCTTGTCCATCTGGGCCATGGTGGTGGTCATGAGCGCCGAGAGTCCCACCGCGTCCACCTGGTGGCTGCGTGCCGCTTCCAGGATCTTCGCGGCCGGCACGTTCTTGCCCAGGTCGATCACCTCGAAGCCGTTGTTTTCCAGGAGCGTCACCAGGATGTTCTTGCCGATGTCGTGGATGTCCCCCTCGACAGTCGCCATCAGGATCTTGCCGATGCTCTGCAGCCCGCCGCTGGAAAGTTCCTGCTTCAACCGGGCGAAGGCGGCCTTCATGGTGTCGGCGGAAACCATCACCTGTGGCAGGAAGAAGGAGCCGTTACCGAAGCGGCGGCCGACCTCGTCCAGGCCGACCAGGAGCGCCTCGGAGCTGATCTGCATCGGCGTAAGCCCCTCGGCAAGCGCCTCCTCCACCAGCGGCACCACGGCCTCGAGCTCGCCGGTGATGACTGCCTTGGCCAGGCGCCCGCGGATCCCTTCCGGCTCGGAGGCCTCGGCAACGGGCGCCGCTGCACCGGCGGCAGCAGCGGGCTGCACGGTGGCGCCCACGGACTGGCCCCGGTAGGCGTCGATGTAACCCGCAGCGTTGACGTCCTTGCCCAGGAGCACCATGGCGCTTCTCCAGGCGGACATCATCGGCGCCTCTTTCACGTTGACGATGGCGGAGGTGAGACCAGCCGCCATGACCATCGAGAAGAAGGTGGACGAGATCAGCGGGCGGCAGGGAAGGCCGAAAGAGATGTTGGATACGCCCAGGGTACTGTTGAGCCCCAGCTCGCTCACCCGGCGCACCGCCTCCAGGGCGACCAGCGCGCCCTTAGGCTCGGCGCTCACGGTGAGGGTGAGGCAGTCGACCACGAGGTCACTGCGCTTGATGCCGACGGACTGGGCGCGCTCGGCGATTTTCTGCGCCACGGCCACCCTCCCCTCGGCCTCGGCCGGGATGCCGGCGTCGTCCAGGGTGAGGCAAACCAGCGCCGCGCCATACTTCTTCGCCAGCGGCAGCACCGCTGCGAGGCTCTTCTCCTCGCCGTTCACCGAGTTGATCAGCACCTTGCCGTCGGCGGACTTGAGTCCCGCCTCCAGCGCCTCGGGGGAGGAGGAGTCGAGCACCAGCGGGGTCTGGACAGCGCCGGTGATACAGAAGACGGCGCGCTCCATGGCGGCCGGCTCATCGATACCGGGGGTACCCACGTTGACGTCGAGCAGCGTCGCGCCCAGTTCGGTCTGCTCCAGCGCCTCGCGGCGAATGTAGCTCACCTTCCCCTCGCGCAGTTCCTGGGAGTAAAGCTTCTTGCCGGTCGGGTTGATGCGCTCGCCGATCAGGGCCACCGGGTGCTTCTTGCCCATGGCGGCGAAGGAGCCGCGGCTGGAGACCCAGGTGGTGCCGTCGTCTTCCTTAGGTGTGAACGGAACCTGATTCCCGGCCAGCGCGTCCTTGATGGCAGCGATGTGGGCCGGGGTGGTGCCGCAGCAGCCGCCGATGACACGTACGCCTAGCCCGATCATACGGTCATGGTAGGCGGTCATCTCGTCGGGGGTGCCGGGGAAAACGGTAACGCCGTCCTTGAGGATGGGGAGCCCCGCGTTGGCCTGGGAGATGAGCGGCAGGGAGGTCACCTTCCTCATGGCGCACAGGATGTCGTAGATGCCGTCAACGCCCAGGCCGCAGTTGGAGCCGATGATCGAGGCGCCGGCAGCTTCCAGCGTGATGGCGGCCGCCTCCGGCGGCGAGCCCAGTACACTTCTCCCCTTCTCCTCGAAGGTAAGCATGGCGATCACCGGGATGTCGGCGGAGAGTTCGCGGATGGCGATGAGCGCCGCGCGGATCTCCTTGATGTCGAGGAAGGTCTCGAGGGAGATTGCGTCGCAGCCGGCGTCGATGAGTGCCTTGGCCTGCTCGGTGAAGAGCGCATGGGCCTCGTCGAAGCTCATGTCGCCCACCGGCTCCACGAAGCGACCGGTCGGTCCGATGGAGCCCGCCACGTAGGCGCTCTCGCCGGCCACCTCGCGGGCGATGCGCACCGCCTCCGCGTTGATCCGGGCCACCTGGTCGCCAAGACCGTAGTGGTCGAGCTTGGCCTTGGTGCCGCCGAAGGTGTTGGTAACGATGATGTCTGCGCCGGCATCGACGTAGGCTTTGTGTACCCCCGCCACCACCTCCGGCGCGGTCAGGTTCATTTCCTCGGGCGACTGTCCCGCCTTCAGCCCGCGTTCCTGCAGCATGGTCCCCATGGCGCCATCCAAAACCAGCACCCGCTCTCTAACCGCCTGCATAAACGGCATCTTCATCAGTCACCCCTAAATTTAGAGTCAAAAAAGCATCAACCACAGAGAACACGGAGGATCGCGGAGGAGCCCCAGAAAAGGATCACCCCTCCACGGTCCACATCCCCTCTCCCTCAGGGAGAGGGCTAGGGCGAGGGAGTTCCGCAGCCGGCAGAGCCCTCACCCGCCCTTCGGGCACCCTCTCCCAGGGGGAGAGGGTATTGGCGCAAGCTCTTCCTGATACTCTGTGGACCTCGGTGTCCTCTGTGTTCCGCTTTCGGTTTACTGTTTTTCCGGCGCCGCAGGCGCCTCCTTCTTCTCCAGCGTAAAATCCGCCGGGATGGGGGCGGAGAGGTCCAGGTGCCCCTTGAGCTCCTTGACCGGCACACCGTCCACCAGGAAGCGCACGGCTTTCACCTGCGGGAAGTTGGCCACCACGGTGTCGACCACGGAGTAGACCGCGGTCATCTCGGCGGAACTCCCCTCGGGCAGGCTATCCACTAGCTCCTTGGAGAAATTCACCTGCGCTACGTCCCCATCCAGGCGCGCCCCGATCACCTTCGCGTTGTGCGGCAGGGTCGGTGCCAGGTCCCCCAGCGGCCCCACCACCAGCTCGTCCACCACGCTGGCGATCATGTCGTCGGTGGTATCCTCGACCGCGATCTCGCGCCCTTCGCGCGCCAGCGACGATCCGTCCTGGTTGGAGAAGAACAGGGTCACCACGCGGGTGTCAACCTGCTCTGCCGGGGCGGCCGGCGGCGTCACCTTGGTCGCGGTCTGGTACTTTCTGAACACCAGCAGGCTGACCACCACGGCAAACACCAGGAAGGCGATCAGCAGGACGCCTTTGGCCCTGTTAGTACGTCTCTTCACCTTCCCCTCCTTCCTGCTCCTGCTCCAGGCTCACCTGGTACACGTCTCCGAGCTCGCCGCCGAGGAAACGATTACCGACCCTGATGAAACCGGCCGGGATGTCGGTGACGTAGTAGTGGTGATTGCCCCGCTCGTTCTCCGGCCGCAACAGGCCCTGCTCGGTGAGGATCTGCGCCACGGTGCGCGCGGTTTCCGCCGCGGAATCCACCAGGGTCACCTCCGGTCCCATAACCTGGGCGATAACGTCCTTGAGGATGGGGTAATGGGTGCAACCGAGCACCAGGGTGTCCACTCCCTGCGCCTTCAGGTCTTCCAGGTAGATGTGCGCAGTCATCCTGGTCACCTCGTTTTCCACCCACCCCTCCTCGGCCAGCGGGACGAACAACGGGCAGGCGCGATTTACCACCTCGATGTCGGGGTTGATCCTCTTGATCGCCTTGGTGTACGCGGAGGAAGCCACGGTGGCGGCGGTACCAATGACACCGACCTTGCCGGTCCTGGTGGCGGCGGCTGCGGCGCGGGCGCCGGGCTCGATAACCCCGACGATCGGGATGTCGAACTCCTGCTGCAGCGCGGAGAGCGCCACCGCCGAAGCGGTATTGCAGGCCACGACCAGGAGCTTGATGTCACGGTTCAGGAGGTAGCGCGCGATCTGGCGCGAGTAGCGAACGACGGTTTCAGGCGACTTGGTGCCGTAAGGAACGCGGGCGGTATCCCCGAGGTAGATGGTGTCCTCCTGGGGGAGCGTCTGCACAATTTCTTTAAGGACGGTCAACCCGCCCACGCCGGAATCGAATATCCCGATTGCTTTCCAGGCCAAAATCTTTTCTCCAATTACTTTTCCAGCTTGGCGATGATCTTTCTCGTCCCCTCTCCCTGTGGGAGAGGGTGCCCGCAGGGCGGGTGAGGGAGGGGACTCGCGCCAATCCTCTCACCCAGTCCCTCCACTCAGCCCAAAAAGCGAAGCTAAAGTGGAGCCTGCCCACCGAAGCCCGCAGGGCAAGGTGAGAAACGGGCCTGCCCACCGAAGCGCAAAGCGCGAAGGTGGGCGAAGTACTGCATGTTATTAAATTATTAGAGGGAATGTCAAGGTTTACGACACGAAGAGCATCACCAGGGGAGGTGCCAGGAACACGGCGGGGAGCAGGTTGCCCACCGGGACCCGCTTGACCCCGAGCATGTCGAGCCCGATAGCGAGGATCAAAAGCCCCCCCACCGCGTTCATTTCCTGCACCACCACCGGGGTCAGAATCTGCTGGGCCAGGGTGGCCGAGAGGGTGATGGCACCCTGGTAGAGGAAGAGGGGCAGCGCCGAGAAGAGCACGCCCGCGCCGAGGGTCGAGGCGAGCGCCACCGAGGCGATGCCGTCCAGCGCCGCCTTGGCGTAGAGGATGTCCGGGCGGGAGCCGAGCCCGTCCTGGAGCGCCCCCATGATGGCCATGGCCCCCACGCAGTAGAGCAGGCTCGCGGTCACGAACCCTTCGGATATCCGGCCGCTCCCCTTGAAGCGGTCGCCGATCCAGTTGCCGAACGCCTCCAGGCGCGCCTCGATGCCGAGCAGCTCGCCGATGATCCCCCCACCGATGAGCGAACCGATAATAATCATCGGTTGCTGACTCTTGAAGGCGAGCTGGATGCCGATAAGTAGTACGGCAAGCCCGAGCCCGGCCATGACGGTGCCCCGCACCTTGCTGGAGATGAGGTGACCCGCCTTCAAGCCGAGGGCACTGCCGATAACGATTGCCGCCGCGTTTACCGCCGTTCCTTGCATGATCATCTGGCAAAGATAGGAAGTTCTGGACGCCAAGGCAAGCAAAACCTTATCCCCGTGGTAGTCTATTCTGGTTTGGCGAAAGTATACAAAAATATAACATGATTCCATGATTGACATTCGAAAGGGAATCTGCTTTTATATGCCTCCCTTTGAATACACAATTAAACCCTCAGAAATTAAAGGGAAATTGGTTTTACCAATGTGGCGATGGCTGTTTTAAAACGGCAATAAAATTTCCATCATTTGTTTTAGTCTCGGTAAAAAAATACCCCCACTAAAGGAGAGGAAATGGAAGCACGGAAATTCAGGAAGGTGATGGCAGCTAACCGCGGGGAGATCGCAATCAGGATCTTCCGCGCCTGCACCGAACTCGGCATCAGCACGGTTGCCATCTATTCGGAAGAGGACAAGCTCTCGCTGCACCGCTACAAGGCTGATGAAGCGTACCAGGTCGGCAAGGGGAAAGCCCCCATCGACGCCTACCTCGGCATCGACGAGATCATCGCTCTGGCCAAGAAGCGCGAAGTCGACGCCATCCATCCCGGTTACGGCTTCCTGGCCGAGAACGCCGAGTTCGCCGAGAAGTGCGAGCAAAACGGCATCGCCTTCATTGGACCGACGGCAGAGATGCAACGCGCTCTGGGCGACAAGGTGGCCGCGAGGAAGGTGGCCAAGGCCGCCGGCGTCGCCACCGTTCCCGGCACCGAGGAACCCATCGTTCACGAGGAAGAAGCCCTCATCTTCGCCAAGAACTACGGCTATCCGATCATCATCAAGGCGGCGGCCGGCGGTGGCGGGCGCGGCATGCGTGTCGCCACCAACCAGAAAGAGCTCCTGGAGGGGCTGCAGTCCGCCTCCTCCGAGGCCAAGGCTTCCTTCGGCGATCCCTCTGTGTTCCTGGAGCGCTACCTGAAAAACCCCAAGCACATCGAGGTGCAGGTGTTAGGCGACGGCTACGGCAGCCTGGTGCACTTCTACGAGCGTGACTGCTCGATCCAGCGCCGCCACCAGAAGGTGGTCGAGTTCGCCCCATCACTGGCTCTTCCCGGTGACACCCGCCTCGCCCTGTGCACCGACGCCCTGAAGATCGCCAAGCAGGTGGGGTACCGTAACGCCGGCACCGTCGAGTTCCTTCTCGACGAGGAAGGACGCTACTACTTCATCGAAATGAATCCCCGTATCCAGGTCGAGCACACGGTCACCGAGATGATCACCGGCCGCAACCTGGTGCAGGCGCAGATCCTGATCGCGGAAGGCAAGCGCCTTTCCGACCCGGAGATCAACATCCCCAACCAGGGGTCCATCGAGATGCGCGGCTTCGCCATCCAGTGCCGCATCACTACGGAAGACCCGACCAACAACTTCGCGCCCGACTTCGGGACGCTCACCACCTACCGCAGCTCCGCCGGTTGCGGCGTCCGCCTCGACGCGGGCAACGCCTTCACCGGCGCACAGATCACGCCGCACTACGACTCGCTGCTGGTCAAAGTCAGCGCCTGGGGGCTCACCTTCACCGAGGCCGCCCACATCATGGACCGAAGCCTCCAGGAATTCCGTGTGCGCGGCGTGAAGACCAACATCGGTTTCCTGGAGAACGTGATCACCCACCCGGTGTTCCTGGCCGGCGAGTGCAACACCTCCTTCATCGACCAGCACCCGGAGCTTTTGGTGATCCCGGAGAAGAAGGACCGCGCCAACAAGGTGCTCAACTTCCTGGGCGACGTCATCGTCAACGGCTCGGCCGGCGTGGCCAAGCCGCTGCGCTCCGTAGAGCTCATCGAGGCGGCCGTGCCCGAGTACGACCCCTTCGGCCAGAAACCCAAGGGGACCAAGGACATCCTGCGCGAGAAGGGTGCCGAGGGGCTCGCCAAGTGGGTACTGGAGCAGAAGAAACTGCTGCTCACCGACACCACCATGCGCGACGCGCACCAGTCGCTTTTGGCCACCCGCGTCAGGACCTATGACCTGTTGAAGGTCGCCGACGCCACCTCGCACCTGGCCAGCGACCTCTTCTCCCTGGAGTGTTGGGGGGGCGCCACCTTCGACGTCTCCATGCGCTTTTTGAAGGAGGATCCCTGGCAGAGGCTGCACGCGCTCACCGAGGCGATCCCCAACGTCCTGTTCCAGATGCTCCTGCGCGGCTCCAACGCGGTTGGCTACACCAACTATCCTGACAACGTGGTGCAGCGCTTCGTGGCGCAGGCGGCCGAATCCGGCGTCGACGTCTTCCGCGTCTTCGACTCGCTCAACTGGACCCGTGGCATGCAGGTGGCGATGGAGGCGGTGCAGAAGTCGGGCAAGATCTGCGAGGCCGCCATCTGCTACACCGGTGACATCTCCGATCCCACCCGCACCAAGTACCCGCTCTCCTACTACGTCTCGATGGCAAAAGAACTGGAGAAGATGGGCGCGCACATCCTCGCCATCAAGGACATGGCGGGCCTGTTGAAGCCCTACGCCGGCTACCAGCTGGTCAAGGCGCTCAAGGAGGAAATCGGTATCCCGGTGCACCTGCACACCCACGACACCTCCGGCAACGGCGGTTCGCTGCTGCTCATGGCGGCGCAGGCGGGCGTGGATATCGTCGACGCGGCGCTGTCCTCCATCTCCGGCCTCACGTCGCAGCCTAACCTGAACGCGCTGGTGGCGACCCTGAAGGGGACCGAGTTCGACCCGCAGGTGAACGAGCGCGGCCTGCAGCAGCTCGCCAACTACTGGGAGACGGTACGCGACTACTACGCCCCCTTCGAGTCCGGGCTGAAAAGCGGCACCGCCGAGGTGTACCACCACGAGATTCCGGGCGGCCAGTACTCCAACTACAAGCCGCAGGTCGCAGGTCTGGGCCTCATCGAGCGTTGGGAAGAGTGCAAGGAGATGTACCACAAGGTGAACCTCCTCTTCGGCGACGTGGTCAAGGTCACCCCCTCCTCCAAGGTGGTGGGCGACATGGCCATGTTCCTGGTGAAGAACAACCTCGAACCCGAAGACGTCTTCGCCCCCGGCGCCGACCTTGCGTTCCCCGAATCCGTGGTCGGTTTCTTCAAGGGGATGATCGGCCAGCCCTACCAGGGTTTCCCCAAGGAACTGCAGAAGATCATCCTCAAGGGGCAGGAGCCCATTACCTGCCGCCCGGGCGAGCTGCTGGAGCCGGCCGACTTCGAGAAGGAGCGCGTCACGGCCGAGGCCAAGGTGGGACACCCCGTCAACGACGAGGAACTCATGTCCTACATGATGTATCCGAGCGTCTACGTGGAGTACGCCAAGCACCGCCAGGAGTTCTCCGACGTCTCGGTGATCCCGACCCCGATCTTCTTCTACGGCCTTGAGCCGGGCCAGGAAACCTCCATCGAGCTGCAGCCGGGCAAGACCCTGATCGTGAAGCTCAACGCCATCGGCAAGACCCAGCCCGACGGCACCAAGAAGATCTACTTCGAGCTCAACGGCAACGCGAGGAGCGTCACCGTGCGCGACCAGTCAGTGCAAAGCGACGAGGCCGGCCACGAGAAGGCAGACAAGGGCAACCCCAAGCACGTCGGTGCGCCCATGCCGGGCAAGGTCATCAAGCTTAACGTCAAGGTCGGTGACGCCGTCAAGGCGGGAGACATCCTCGCCGTGACCGAGGCCATGAAGATGGAGACCAACATCAAGGCCAAGGAAGACGGCATCGTCGCCGAGGTGAAGTGCAAGGAAGGGGGCAAAGTCGAAAAAGAGGAGCTCCTTTTCGTAATGGCATAGTCAAATTTGTTACTGTCACAAGGGGGGCTTTGCCCCCCTTTTTTTGTGTTCCAAACCCGGCCGCCAAATCGTTGGCGGCGCCAGTAATCTCGCCGCTTTTCGCTGCCTAAAATTGGTGCAATCTGCTGGAGACCTCCCCATTACGCCATTTTCATGCTGCTACCCCCGGGTTCTCCACATAGTTCTCCACAGCTAACGTGGATAGAAGAACTACTGCTAGCCGCAATCTACACCGTAAACGCCGCTAAGACCTTGATAGTTGTCCACTTTGGCGCCAGCGGGGTCGAAATCGACAGTAAATTGACGCCGCGGCCCTAAGCGTCCATTCTACAATCGCCCGTCCCAGCCGATCCTGACGTGGAGAAGTGCTTCAATACCAACCACATACAAGACACCTCTCTCATAAAAATTAACTAAATCTATCAGAGAAGTTGGCTTTTCCAGAAAAAGCCGCTAAAGTATTGGTAAAAACAAATACTAAAAGAGGATATTCACGTTGTGATTCAGCCAGGAGCGTTTATAAGAATTGGATGACAGAGGCTGCGTCTTCAAGCAGCGGTGCCGACCATAGACCGTGACCAAAACGGATCGGGAAGCAGCAGCCACCGGAGCCATTGTGGTTTTCACCAGCATTAAAACGAAGATGACCTTGGCCGTATTCCTCCTGGTCGCGGTCCTGATGGCGTTTTCCGCCGTCGGGTCTTTTTTGTTTTTTGAGAAGACCTTCAAAGAGAGCATCTCGCAGCAGCAAGCCGTCTTGCTGGACTCGCTGGCGACCCAGATCGACGACCGAATCTTCGACTTCACTAACATGCTGCACAACCTCTCCGGCCGCCTCAGCGCCGACGCAGTAGCCCACCCCGACAACGCCCAGCGCCTGCTCGATGCCGAGCAGAAACAACATGCCTTTTTCGACAACTCGCTGTTCCTCTTCTCCTCCTCCGGTAAACTCGTTGCCGCCACCCCCCGGGACCTGAACTTCATCGGCATGGACTTCTCTTTCCGCGACTACTACAAGGAGACCGTGAAACGCGGCACCACTTACATCTCCCCGCCGTTCGCCTCGATGCAGAAGCATAGCCACCCCATCATCATGTTCACCGTCCCCATCTTCAATGACAAGCGCGAGCTTGCCGGCATTCTCGGCGGCAGCATCGACCTGCGCCAGCAACACTTCCTGCGTTCACTGGCCGACCTGAAACTGGGCAAAAAGGGGTTTTTGTCCCTCTACGACAACCGGCGCAACGTCCTCATGCACCCGGACAAACGCAGAGTGCTGCGCCAGGACCTGCCGGGGGCCAACGAAATGCTGGAGCGCGCCCTGCAGGGCTTCCAGGGGACCTCCGAGACCATGACTCAAACCGGTATCCCGGTGCTGCGCTCGGTGAAGAGGCTGCGCTCGACCGGTTGGGTCCTGGCGGTTAGCTACCCGATCGACGAGGCCTATGCCCCGGTGTACGCGGCCAGGAACTATTTCATCGCCGGATCGCTGCTGGCCGCACTCCTCTCGCTATGCCTGGTCTGGCCCTTCATGCAGTACCTCACCAGGCCACTGGTCTCCTTCACCAGGCACCTGGAGCGGCTCCCGGCCATGGGCGACCTCGCCCACAAACTCGCCCCGGTAACCTCCGACGACGAGATCGGCCAGATGGCCCGCACCTTCAACACCATGCTTCTGGAACTGGAACGCTCCGCGGATTTCTACCTGACCCTGTTCGAGAACTTCCCGGCAATGATCTGGCGGGCGGGGACCGACGGCAAGGTCAACTACTTCAACAGGACCTGGCTCGACTTCACTGGAAGACCGCTGGAGGAGGAACTGGGCGACGGCTGGGCCAACGGCATACACTGCGACGACCAGGAATATTGCCTGAGAACGTACCGCGATGCCTTCGCGCAGCGGGCACCGTTCCAGATGCAGTACCGGCTCGGCCACGCCGCGGGCAGCTACCGCTGGATCATCGACATGGGGAGACCTTTCAACGGTCTGGATGGCAACTTCGCCGGGTACATAGGCACCTGTTACGACGTCACCGACCGGCTGCAGGCCGAAGAAGAGAGACGGGCCCTGGAGCACCAGCTGACCCAGTCCCAGAAGATGGAGGCGATCGGCACCCTTACCGGCGGTATCGCTCACGATTTCAACAACATCCTCACCGCGATCATCGGCTACAGCACGATGATGCAGGTGCAGCTGGAGCAGGATCATCCCCTGCAAGGGAAGGTGAGCGAGATCCTGCGGGCCTCCGAGCGGGCCGCGAACCTGACCCGGAGCCTGTTGGCCTACAGCAGGAAACAGGTGACCAACCCCGTCCCGGTCGGGCTGAACACGATCCTGGTAAACCTGGAGGTCATGCTGCGACGCCTGATACCGGAGCACATCGAGGTCAGGATGCAGGTGGGGGGAGAAGAACTTTCGGTACTGGCGGATTCGGGACAGATAGAGCAGGTGATCATGAACTTGGCCGTCAACGCCCGGGACGCCATGGTCAAGGGGGGCATACTGAGCATCTCGACCGATCGCATCATCCTGGACCAGGAGTTCGTATCGGCGCACGGCTACGGCGTCCCCGGGAGCTATGCGCTGATCACGGTGGCCGATACCGGTGTCGGCATGGACGAGAAAACCAGGGACAGGATCTTCGAACCGTTTTTCACCACCAAGGAGCCGGGCAAGGGGACCGGCCTTGGCTTGGCCATGGTGTACGGCATCGTGAAGCAGCATTCGGGCTTCATCAACTGCTACAGCGAACTGGGACACGGCACCGTGTTCAGGCTGTACCTACCCCTGATCGACGTCCCCACCCCCAGCCAGAGCATCGAGGTCGACGACACCGTGCACGGCGGTGAGGAGACCCTGCTCCTGGTCGAGGACGACGCGGTGATACGGGACATGGTGCGGGAGCTTTTGCAGGATTTCGGGTACCGGGTTATCACGGCGGTGGACGGGGTCGATGCCGTGGAGAAGTTCCAGGCGGCTGCGGGGAGCGTGGCGCTGATCATCATGGACGTGATCATGCCGCGCATGAACGGCAGGGATGCCTACCAGGCGATTGCCGCGATATCCCCAGGGGCGAAGGTGATCTTTATGAGCGGCTACACGGCCGACATCATCACCGACACCCTTACCATGGGCGACCCCCGCCATTTCGTTTCTAAGCCCATCAAGATCAACGAACTACTGGCGAGGGTGCGGGAGCTGCTGGACGAGTGAAGGGTGGAAAATCCAACGATCCCTGCAAGCAAATCGCCCTGTCCCCCCTTCGCAAAGGGGGGAACTTTAGGGCACGCGTATCGCTAGGGCAGCAATCATCACCACACGACACATTGAATGGGGTTTAAATCTTTTTGACCGCCGCCAGCAGCTCGGTCAGGTTGAGCCCCTGCTGCACCGGCTCGGCGAAGGGGCCGGCTCCGGCACGGTACAGGTCGAAACGGGGGGTGCGCCCGGCCTGGTCAGAAACCAGACGGGAGGCCACGATGCCCGCCTGCGCGAGCTGCGGTTGGGCACAGCAGTTGGGGCAGCCGGAGATCGCCCAGTTAAGCTTGAGCGCCTCTTCCCCGAGTTCCGCCACCACGGCCGCCGCCACGTCGCGGGTCGCGGCCAGCCCCATGATGCACTCGTGGTTGCCTGGGCAGACCCGGAACACGACACGCTCCGCCGCACTTTGATGCGCGAAACCCGCCAGTGCCAGCGCCTCGAGTGCCTCTGCCCGCTCGCTCCCCTGGACCAGGTGCATAACCACGGTCTGGTTTCCGGTCACCATGAGGATCCCGCCGCAGAACTTCCCTGAGACATCCGCCAGCGCAGCCAGCCCGTCGGCACTCAGCTCACCGGCGAAGACGTGCGCCTCCAGCCGGTCCTCTGTCGCTGCGGGTACCGGCACCAGGCTCCCGGTCAGGGTCGGCGCCGGCAGCGGCAGCTCTTCCAGCTCCTCCCCCAGCACCCTGCGCCGGAAATCCTCCTGCCCAATCTGACCCACGAGAAACTTCAGACGCTTGGGCGGCGGCGTGTTGGTCTCATACTCCACGAGCACCCGCTCGATCAGCGGTATCAGGGCCTCCTCGGCTACCCCTTGCACCAGCAAAAATCCCGGCTGGGGTTCGCGCCCGAGACCGCCGCCGGCGTAGACGTCGTAGCGCGCCCTGCCGTCGTCGCTAGGTGCCGGAACGAAGGCCAGGTCCTGGATCAGGTGCCTCTTGCTCGTCGTGTCCGCCTCGACGCCGATCTTGAACTTCTTGGGGAGCTTCTCGAAACGGGGATTGCCAGTAAAATGCCGATGAATCTTACGCACCAGCGCCTCCAGCGCCGGCGCTCCCGCCGCCGACAGGCTGCCGCAGATGACGCCGCGCACAGCGCCGCCGCAGGCACCGCGATTGTACAGTCCCACCTGGGCCAGTTGTGCCGCTACCACCGGCAGGTCCGCCTCGGTGAGCCAGTGCAGCTCGATGCTCCCCCTGGTGGTCAGGTGCACCACCCCGCGCGCGTACCGCTTGGCGAGTTGCGCCACCTTGAGCGCCTGGTCGGCCGAGATGATGCCGGCGGGAAGCTTGACGCGCTGCATGAAAAATTCCTTCTGGCGCTGGGGGTAGATCCCCTCGAGGCGCAGGTTCTTGTCCGTCATGATAATGCTCTCCTGGTACGTCTGGTCTGCCGGGAGCCGGCGTGGCCTCCGATACTACCTTTTTTGACCGGCTCCGTCATCTGGAAAAGCTGGTTGCGGAAAAACCCTTCAGAAGCATCCCGGCTGCGCCGATGAGGTAGAGGTGCCTCCGGCCAGGTCGGCTGAGCCGGTGCGGGCGCCTCAACGAAGCCGCGCGGAACAAGCATCATGAACGAATTTCCCGACCAACCAGAAATACTTGTCGTCGACGACAGCACCGCTGTCCGCCAATACGTGGGTTCTCTGCTCGCGACGGCGGGGTACCGCGTCCGCGAGGCCGTCGATGGGGCCGGCGCTCTCGCCGCCCTGCAAACGGCGCAGCCGGACGTGGTGCTCCTCGACGTGGAAATGCCCGGTCTTTCCGGCCTGGACCTCCTGCGTACCCCGACCCTGCACGACCGCATCTACTCGGTCATCCTATTCACCACCCAATCAACCCATGATCAGGTCGCGGCGGGGCTCGATCTCGGCGCGGACGACTACGTCATCAAGCCCTTTCAGTCGGTCGACCTCCTGGCCAGGATCCGCGCCGCCGTGCGCAGCACCCGCCAGAAGTCGGCCCTGGCCCGCGCCCGCCAGGAAATGGAGCAGACCCTCGCCAAGCTGCAAAAGACCCAGAGAAAACTGGTCGAGCAGGAAAAGGTGGGCGCCGTGGCGCGTCTTGCCGCCGGCGCCGCACATTACATCAACAACCCGCTCGGCTTCGTGATGAGCAACCTCACCACGCTGGAGCGGTACTCCCTCGCCCTGCAACAACACGCAACTGCCCTCACCGAGCTGCTGCGCGCCGCCGACCCCGGAAGCGAGGAGCGCATTGCCGAGCTGGAAAAGAAGCACCGCTTGCGCCAGATCAACCTGGACCTCCCCGCACTGTTGCAGGAGACCCGGGAGGGTGGCGGGCGCATCGCGCTGATCGTGCAACAGATGGCACAGCTCGAGCTGGGGCTGGCCAACCAGGGCGTGCAGCGGCTGGAACTGGTCACGGTGATGAAGCCGCTGGTGGACATGATCACGGTGCTCGCCCCGCCGGAGACCGAGGTGCACTGGTCCCAACCCGACCACGACATCACGGTGGAAGGATCGCTGACCCTGCTCAACACGGCATTGATCGCACTCCTTAAAAATGCCTGCGAAGCTCTGGGGACCACCCCCGGTTGCATCAACGTCTCCATCTCTTCCCAGCAGGAGCTTGCCGAGATAACCATATCCGACAGCGGTCCCGGCATACCGCAGGACCAGATCCCCTCGCTCTTCGACCCCTTCTTCACCACCAAGTCCCCCGACAGCCACGTCGGCCTTGGCCTCACCATCGCCCAACGTTTCATTGCCGGACACGGCGGCCGCATCCTCATTTCCAGCGACGCCTCCGGCACCTGCGTCCGGGTCGAGCTCCCCCTGGCGCCGTCCGAGACGCCCACCAGATTAACACAGACTAATCCAGGAAATTCGACCACTTAGAGGATATTTCGCTCAAGCGGGGGGCATTTTCTCCGATAGGTGAAGCAACGCCGCCTGGTGCCAAGCACACTGCAGGACAACGGTCCCTACCCGCGTTGATCACCCAACTTTTAGACCGGCATTGACATGAGGATCAAGACCAAGATATCCGGCCCGGTATTCCTGCTGGTGGCCCTCCTGATGGGGGTGCTCGCCTTGGCGGGATACCAGTACCTCGCCCATGCTCTGAAGCTGAGTGTGGCCCGGCAGCATGCGGCCATGCTCCGCATGGCCAGCAGGTACATCGACGACGAGCTGCTGCACTCCAGGCAGATGCTGAAGTTGCTCGCCAAGGGGGTCGACCCCGACCAGATACGCGACCGTCACGCGATGCAGCGTACGCTACAG
Organism: Geomonas agri; assembly: GCF_020179605.1. Taxonomy (NCBI): domain Bacteria; kingdom Pseudomonadati; phylum Thermodesulfobacteriota; class Desulfuromonadia; order Geobacterales; family Geobacteraceae; genus Geomonas; species Geomonas agri. The sequence goes on along the minus strand of NZ_JAINZO010000002.1, from coordinate 1,120,152 downwards.
CAGATGCAGATCGCCCGCACCTACTTCAACGGAGGGCTGGAGATCTTCGATGACCAGCGGCGCAGCGTCGCCACGAGCTTCGCCGCGCAGGGCAGCCCCACCGGCCATGGCAACGGCTACGTGGCGATGGCGCTGGCAACCGGCAAATCCTCGGTCTCTCCCCCCTACCTCGCCGAGACCGCCCCGCATCGTCCCACCATCAGCCTGTTGATGCCGATCCTGCGGCCCGACGGTAGCGTTGCCGGCCTTTTGGCCGGGCACCACGACCTCACCCAGGACAACGAGACCGACCGGGCGTTGCACACCGTGGGGCAGCGCGGCCGCCTGCTCGTCATGGAGCGCAACCGCACCATCATCTGGCATCCCGACCCTTCCCGCGTCATGGCACACCTCGCCCCCGGCGAAGACCCCGGCATCGATGACGCCCTGCAACGCAACCGGCTGTCCGAGGGAGAGGTCCGCGATGTCAAGGGGGAGACCTGGGTCACCACCGCTACCCCCCTGACCAACGCTAACTGGATCGTGGCGATCCAACACCCGGAGTCGGAGTCGTTCCAGCCACTTACCGACGCCCGCCTCTTCTTCGTCGGGGCCCTTGTTGCCCTCCTGCTGTTCACCCAGATCACCCTCCGGCGCCTGATCCGGCACGTCACGCAGCCGTTGGCCCTCCTGGTGGACCACATCCGCTTCCTTCCGGAGAAGAACGGCGCAGAGCGCTGGCTCACCCTCAACACGGGGGACGAACTGGAGCACCTGGCCTCGACGGTGAACACCATGGTGGAGGAGATGGACAAGCGCCAGGAAGCCCTGACGGAGAACCAGGAGCTGTACCGCATCATCGCCGAGTTCACCTCCGAAATCGCCATCGTCTGCAACCCGGACGGGTCGCTGCGCTACATCTCCTCCAACTGCCGGGGGGTCACCGGCTACACCGATCGCGAGTTTCTCGATGCCCCGGAGCTGCTATCCAACATCATCTCCCCCGAAGACCGGGACCTGTGGCAGCAACGAAACGTCTGCGCCAGGGAAGGGAAACCGGCCGCACCGGTTGACCTGCGCCTCATCACGCGCCAGGGTGAAACGCGCTGGTTCAAGTACACCTGCCGGGACGTGAACGGGGCAGACGGTGAGTACCTCGGGTTGCGCGGCAGCTTCAGAGACATCACTCAGGACCGGGTGCTGGAAGGGATGCTGGAAACGGAGCGCCGCTTCGCGGAAAACCTGCTGGAGAACACCTCGACACCGCTGTTCGTCATCGACGCGGACCACCGGATCATCGTCTGGAACCGCGCCATTGCGGAGATGACCGGCATGCCCGCCAGCGAGATGCTCGGTACCCAGCGTCAGTGGCAGCCGTTTTACCCGGAAAAGCGCCCCACCCTGTGCGACGTCGTCCTCTCCGGCGACGTCGAACGGATTGGGGAGTTCTACCCCACCTACAGCAGCGACGTGGTCATGAAGGGGATCATCAGGGCGGAAGGGTGGTACCGGAACCTCAACGGTCGGGACCGCTACCTCTGCTTCGACGCCGCGCCGGTAACCAGGGACGGCAAGGTCGTGGCTGTAGTCGAGACGCTGTACGACATCACCGACCGCGCGCGCGCCGAGGACTCGCTACGCCTGTTCTCGCAGGGGGTCGAGCAAAGCGCCAGTTCCATCGTCATCACGGACGCCGACGGCGTGATCCAGTACGTGAACCGGAAATTCTGCGAGGTGAGTGGCTACAGCAAGGAAGAGGCCCTGGGCAGGAAGCCGAGCATACTGAAGTCGGGCCGGCTGCCGGAGCAGAGCTATCGGGAACTGTGGGAGACCATCACCGCCGGCAGGGAGTGGCACGGCGAATTCTACAACAAGCGCAAGGACGGCACCTTCTTCTGGGAAAGCGCCCTCATCTCCCCCATCTGCGATCAGTACGACAAGGTGACCCACTACCTGAGCGTCAAGGAGGAGATCACCGCCCGCAAAGACGCCGAGCGCCAGCTGATCAAGAACCAGGCGGAACTGGTGCTCAAGCACGAGCAGCTCTCCGAGCTGTTCCGCCAGGTCGAGAAGGGGAAACGCGAGTGGGAGCAGACCATGGATTGCGTGGACGACTTGGTGGCCATGGTCGATGACCAGGGCAAGGTCAGGCGCTGCAACCGCGCCTTCAAGCTCCTGACCGGCACCTCCTACTCCAGACTGGTATCGGTCAACTGGCGCGAGCTTTTGAGCGGGGCGGGCATGGACCTGGAGCCGCTGGAGGCCGGCCACAACGAGCTCTACCACGAGACGAGCGGACGCTGGCTCACCCTGACGACCTACCCGTATGGCGACCAGGGATGGCAGGTGATCATGCTGCACGACCTGACCGAGATCAAGCAGGTCTCGGAGGAACTGGTCGCCGCCTACCAGGAGCTCAAGGCAACCCACTCGCAGCTGTTGCAGCAGGAGAAGATGGCCTCCATCGGCCAGCTTGCCGCCGGCGTGGCCCACGAGATCAACAACCCGATGGGGTTCATATCCAGCAACCTGGGTACCATGGTGAAGTACCTGGACCGGCTCGAAGGATTCCTGGAGGTCCAGTCGAACAGCCTCGCCGAGGTTGCGCCGGAACCGGTGCGCCAGGAGGTCGAACAGGCCCGCAAGAAGTTCAAGGTGGACTACATCCTCGGCGATGCCAAGAGTCTTCTGGCCGAATCCCAGGACGGTGCGGAGCGGGTGCGGACCATCGTGCAGAATCTGAAGAGCTTCTCCCGCATCGACGACGCCCAGGCAACCTACGTCGACTTGAACGAATGCCTGGAAAGCACGGTCACCATCGCCTGGAACGAGCTCAAGTACAAGACGACCCTGGTGCGCGACTACGGCGAACTGCCGCAGGTGAAATGCCTGCCACAGCAGTTGAACCAGGTATTCCTGAACCTCTTGGTGAACGCGGCCCACGCCATCGAGAAGCAGGGGGAGATCACCATCCGGACCCGGCGGACAGGGGACGAGGTGCAGATCGCCTTCTCCGACACGGGCAGCGGCATCCCCGACGAGATCAAGAGCCGCATCTTCGAGCCCTTCTTCACCACCAAGGAAGTGGGCCAGGGAACTGGGCTCGGGCTTTCTATCAGCTACGACATCATCAAGAAACATAACGGGAGCATCGAGGTGGAGAGCAGCGTCGGCACCGGCACTACCTTCACCATCCGGCTCCCGATCACAGGGGTGACCTCAGATGAATGACCAGACTCGGATACTGTGCGTCGACGACGAACGCAACGTGCTACGCGCCCTGGAGCGGATCTTCCTGGACGAAGAGTACGAAATCCTCACCGCGGCCTCAGGCGAGGAGGGGCTGCTGCTGCTCGAGGAATCCCCCCAAGTCCAGGTGGTCATCTCCGACTTCCGCATGCCCGGGATGAACGGCGTGGAGTTTCTCAAGGATGTGTGCACGCGGCACCCCGAGACCATCAGGATCGTCCTCTCCGGCTACGCCGATACCGCCGCGGTGGTGGCGGCCATCAACGAGGGGAAGATCTACAAGTTCATCCCCAAGCCCTGGAACGACGACGAGCTGAGGATGACGGTGGCGAAGGCGCTGGAACACTTCGAGATGCAGCGCCGCAACGAGCAGTTGGCCGAGGAGTTGCGACGCAAGAACGAGGAACTGCGCGAGCTGAACGCCGACCTGCGGCTACGGGCGAGGGCGTGCAGCTGCGGCTTCATGCAGGAGTACGGCTCGCTCTTGCACGCTGCAGTCGCCCTGGACTACCTCCCCCTGGGGGTGCTGACCCTGGACGGCGACGGCACCGTGCTGCAGATGAACCGGGAGGCAGCACACCTGCTCCAGGTGGGGTGCCACGAGCTGGTCGGGAAACGGCTCGCCGAGGCCCTGCCGCCGCAGTTGGCGCAACTAGCCGCAGAGTTCGGCCGGCTGCCCCCCGGGGGCGGGACCCTGCAGGCCGGGGGGGCGCAGCTCAAACTGGAGGCGGTCCCGCTCAACCAGGAAGAGGGAGAACTCCTCATCACCATTGTGCCGGGGCCCTGAAGGACCGCCGACCCCACGAGATTGCCATAAAGGACGAAGGACATGGACAAACTGTCGCAAAGCGAACCCCACAAAGTGCTCCTGGTCGACGACGAGGAGAATATCACCCGCTCTATTGCGCGGCTCCTCCTGGAACAGGAGCTGGAACTGGAGGTGCTGCGTGCGGTATCGGGGGCTGAAGGACTGGAGCAGCTTACCGCCCACCCGGACGTGGCCCTCATCCTGTCGGACCAGCGCATGCCCGGCATGACTGGCGCCCAGTTCCTGGAACAGGCGAAGACCCTGGCGCCCGATGCGGTGCGCATGGTGCTCACCGGCTACGCCGACATGGCGGCCACCGTGGACGCCATCAACAAGGGGGGGGCGTCGCGCTACCTCTTGAAGCCCTGGGACGACGAGGTACTGGTGCGCACTATCCGCGAGGGGGTCGAGCAGTACCACCTGGTCCAGGAGAACAGACGCCTCACCGCGCTGGTGGAGCAGCAGAACAGGGAACTCTCCGCCTGGAACGACAACCTGAAGAGCCGGGTTCTGGACCAGACGGCGACCATCAGGCGCCAGAATGAGGAGCTCAAGGAGCGCAACCGCCGCGTGACCCACTCCTTCCGCGAGACCATCCTCGCCTTCTCGCGCCTCATCGAACTCCACTCCAGCCGGCTGCAGGAGCACACCAGGAACGTCACCGAGCTCTGCGTCAGGATCGCCCGCGATCTCAAACTCCCCGACCACGAGATCGAGACCGTGCGTACGGCCGCGCTTCTGCACGACGTCGGGGTGATCGGCATCAGCCAGGACATCCTGCAAAAGCGGATGTCCGCCATGAACCGGGAGGAGCTGGGCATCTTCCTGCAGCACGCGGTGCGCGGCCAGGCCACTCTGGACGCGGTCGAGGAACTGCGCGAAGCCGGGGTCCTGATCCGGCACCACCACGAGCGCTACGACGGCAGCGGCTTCCCCGATGCGCTGGCGGGGGACGAGATCCCGCTCGGCGCACGGATCATCGCCATGGCCGACTTCGTGGACCGCGAGCTGACCGAGCAGGGCGGGGACGACCCGCTCGCCGCGCTCTTGGCGCGCATGGAGAAGGAGCTGGGGCGCGGGCTCGACCCCGAGATCTTCCCGGTCGTTGAGCGGCACGTGCGAGACCTGTACCTCCCCACCTACTCGCGCCGCGCCGAGGTTGCCGAGAAGGAACTGCGCCCCAAGCAGCTCCTGGAGGGGATGACGGTGACCCGGGATCTGCACACCGCGTCGGGGGCCCTGGTCCTGGAGCGCGGCACGGTGCTCGATGCCGGGCACATCATGGCGGTCGGTCGGGCCTACCAGGTGGACCCACCCGCGGGAGGGATCTTCGTCAGCTGGGCCCCCTCCGGGGGGAGCGGGGGGAGCGAGGGGAGTGCGGCCCGGTTTACGGCCAGCGTCCCGGTAGCCGAACAGGAAGTTGCACCCGACCGGCTTGCGGAGGGGATGAAGCTCACCCGCAACCTCTACAGCGGCACGGGGCTGTTGCTCCTGACCGAAGGAACGGTGCTGAACAGCGGCACTATCGACGCGGTTCTGCGCTACTACCGGATCGACCCGCCCTCCTGCGGGGTATGGGTGGTCGAAGAGCGGCGCAAATGATGGAGTACAGCACAAGGGGCGCATGGTGCCGAAGCTGGTCTGCTGAGGCCCTGCTCCCCCGGGCGAGCAGATAAAAAATACGGGGCCGCGGCGACAACGCCGGGCCCGCTGCGAGGTGAATCATGTCTACGCCGGGAGAAGGCGAACACAGCATATTGATCGTAGATGACGAGCCGCACGTGATCTCGGCCCTGATGCGGGGGCTGGACGAGGAGCCCTACCTGATCCAGGGGGCCCCGGGTGCGAAAGAGGCGCTCGAGCTGATGACGCGGCGCCGTTTCAAGGTGGTGATCTCGGACGAGAAGATGCCGGGGATGGACGGTGCGGAGTTCCTGGGGATCGTGAAGGAGCTGTACCCGGAGACGGTGCGCATCATGCTGACCGGCCATGCCAGCATCGAGGCCACCATGCGGGCGGTGAACAGCGGCGAGATCTACCGTTTCTTCACCAAGCCATGGAACGACACGGAACTGAAGTTGGCGCTGAAGAGCGCGCTGGAGAAATACTACCTGGAAGAGGAAAACCGGCGACTGTTGAAGACGGTGAAACACCAGTCGCAGGAGCTCAAGTACCTGGAGAAGAACTACCCCGGTATCTCGCAATTGCGCCGGGAGGTCGACGGCGCCATCAGGATCGACGAGATTTCCCAGGAGGAGATCGACGGTATCATCGCCCAGTGCAACCAGCAGCGTTAGACCACGCGGAGTCGGCCGGTGCCCGCCACCGGCTCCGTCCCTTCCGCCCCCCCTGCACCGTCACCGTTACACCGCGCCCGCGCCCTGCTGTTCTCCACCTTCGGGATGCCCCACGGGCAGCATGATCTTGAACGTTGTGCCCAGGCCGGGGGTGCTTTCCACGGTGATCTCGCCGTTGTGTTTCCGGATGATGTCGTAACTGATCGACAGCCCCAGTCCGGTCCCCTTCCCCACCTCCTTGGTGGTGAAGAACGGCTCGAAGATCCGGTTGATGACCTCCGGTGCGATCCCCTGGCCGGTATCGCTCACGGAGACGAAGACGTTCCCAGCTTCGCTCCAGGTGCGCACCACGATCTCCCCGGCATGTTCGATGGCCTGGGAGGCGTTGACCAGCAGGTTGAGAAATACCTGGTTCAACTGCTGCGGGTAGCAGCTGACGAGGGGGAGCACCCCGAACTCCCGTCTCAGGGTGGCGACGTACTTGATCTCGTTCCAGGCGATGCTGATGGTGGTCTCGAGGCATTCGTTCAGGTCGACCAGCGAGTATTGGAGCTGGTCCACACGGGAAAAGTTCTTCAGGTTCTGAACGATATGCTGCACACGCACGCCCCCATCCAGGGATTCGGCGATCAGTTGCTTGCCGTCGGCGAGGATGTGGTCGATCTTCAGCTGCCTGCGTGTCTGCGCCAGGGACTCTGAGGCCGCTTCACCCCCTCCCTCCCTGAGCGCCTCTTCCTGCGCCGCAATGAACTCCTGCAGGCGCCGCAGGTACTTTTCGAGGGTGGAGAGATTGCTGGTGATAAAGCCCATCGGGTTGTTGATTTCGTGGGCGACGCCGGCAGCGAGCTGCCCGATGGAGGCCATCTTCTCCTGCTGGGTCAGGTAATTGTCCTTCTCCCGGTTCTTCGCAACCTCTTCCTGCACCCGCGACTCGAGGGTCAGGTTCAGGTTTTCGAGTTCGGCTGCGCGTTGCTGCAGCGCCTCCTTGGCCGCGGTCAGTTCCCGCACCCGCTCCGAGATGGCCCGGGACATCGTGTTGAACGCAGCCCCCAGCCGTCCCACGTCATCATGCCCCTCCCGCACCGGCGCCGGCGTCAGGTTCCCTTGAGCGACCTCCAGGCTTGCCCTGGTCAGCGAGGCCAGGTGCCTGGTAAGCCAGTATCCCAGCAAGGTCAGAATTACCGTGGAGAGGATCACTTCCAGCGTGGCGATGGTGCCCCCCTGCAGCAGCAACAGGTGCCGCGCGGCGACGATCTGCGAAAGGTCCAGGCCGAACTGGAGGGTGCCCAGAGGCTGCCCCGTCTGTACGATGGGGACGCGCACGTCGTAGCGCGGGTCCCTGCCACCCTGGAACAGCTGGAAGCTCGTGCTGGGCTGGGGAAGCGCCTGGTTGCTCCCCCAGCCGCTGGAGGCGACCCTGGTCCCGGCGCTGTCCAGGATGGCGATGTATTTCACCCCGCCGGCCCGTCGGCTCTCGTCGATGACCGCCTGGACGGTGGCGAAATCCTGCTGCGCGAGCGGCGCAGTGAGGGCGGCGATCAGAACCGGCGAGATCTGCTCCGCCTGCCACCGGGCCTGCCTGGTCATGGCGCCGTGCAGCAGCCGCAAGCTGTTGAACACCATCACGCACAGCATCAGCGCCTCGATGCCGATCGCGAGCATCAAAAGACGCCCCCGCACCGTGGACCAGGGAGCGAGCACCCTCATTTTTCTGCTTTTTTCAGCAGCCTTTTGACCTCGGCCGCATATCGGTCCATACCTTCCAGCTCCCCGTTGTGGAGCCTTCGATATCCACCGAGCTTGTTGCTTTCGAAATACCGTTTCCCCTCCGCCGTCTCCGCGAAGCTCCACAACGCTGCATTGATGGCCTTTTCACGGGTCGCCCAGCGCTGGTTCAGCAGGTATACCCTGCCGGCAAGAGGGGCGCTTTCGGCGAGGATGCGCAACTGGCCTTGCAGTTCCGGCCGCAGTTTCTGGAAATTGGCCAGGGAGGTGAATCCGGCGGCCGCCTCACCTGCCACGAGAAGTTGCGCCACACTGTCTGAGGCGCTGACGTATTTGACGGGGATGTCGACGTGGTTTTGGGCCAGCCAGTGCTCCCCCCACAGGGTTACCAGCGAGGCCGCGCTCAGGCCGAGCACCTTCTGCCCCTTCAGGTCGGCCGCCCTGATGACGCGGCTGTTTCGGGGTACTATGGCGACCGCCTTGAAATCGGCTTGGTAGGTGAGTTGCGGCAGGTATTTGGCGTCGTTCTGGAGCAGCCGCGCCTGGTGCCCGGTGGTAACGGCGAGGTCGTACTTCTGTGCCAGGGCGCGCCTGGCAAACTCGTCGAAGTCCGGCGCCGTGACGACCTCTACCGGCATGTTCAGGCTCCTGCTCAGGTAGAGTCTCAGCGGCTGGTACATTTCGAGAATGACCCGGGCGCTGGTATGGGGAGCGATTCCGATCACGAACGCTCCCTGGGCGGATGCGGACCAGGGCGAAAACAGCAAAAGAAAGGCAAAAGCAAAGAAACGGACCGCGTTCTTCATCATTCCTCCTTGCGCACTTTCCCCGGGAACTTCGAGCGTGGGGATAGCGAAACGGGTATGTACCGTTTCGGTGCCGGGAGGAAAAACTTGAAGAATAACGTCGTGGAAGAGACTGGGGGCAACAGGGGCGGAGAGATGGGGACGAGGAGATGCATAGGCCGGAGCAAGCGGCAAGGGCGAGGCTAGATCACCCGATCGCGCCCGCCGCTCTTGGCCTGGTAGAGGTTCAGGTCGGCGCGCTTCAACACCTGGAGCAGGTCGTCGTCGCTGTGCTGCACGTTGGCCACGCCGGCGCTGGCGGTAAGCTGCAGGGTGTGGCCGTCGACCAGGAAGGGCTCCTCGCGGATCAGCGACCAGATCTTGTGCGCCACGTCGAGCGCCTGCTCGCGGCCGGAACCGGGCAGTACCACCAGGAACTCCTCTCCTCCAAAGCGCCCGACGGAGTCGTAGCTGCGTAACGAGGCGGTCACCCTTTCGGCGAACTGCTGCAGCAGGTGATCGCCGGCGAGATGGCCATAGCGGTCGTTGACCTGCTTGAACCGGTCGATGTCGATCATGATGAAACCGACCTCCGCGTCCGCAAATCCCTTCTCCCTGCGACGCTGGGCGCGGGCGAACTCCCTGCGTCCGATCAGCTCAATCTGCATCTTGTTGAAGGTCCCGGTAAGCCCGTCGATCAGCGTCTGCTTCCTGAGAATCTCCTGGGCCTCCTTCAGCTCGTTGGTGCCGCGCCTGATCAGCACGAAGGAGATGGCGAAGACCCCCATCAGGATGCCGCACAACGCCCCCAAGGACAGGAGTGCCGCTTTCGTCGTCTGCTGGTGGTACTTGGTGACGTCGATATAGACCTCGAAGCTCCCGATGACCTTGCCGCGGGCCCGGATGGGGATGTAGGTCTCCACTACGTCCACGTTGAACTTCAGTTCGTCGGCAAGGTCCTTCACCTCTTCCTTGCGCTCGAGTTTGGAATCGAATGCGCCGGCCAGGGCGCGGGCAAGCCGCTTGTTGCCTCGGTCCACCTCGCCGATGAGCTTGGCCTCGGTGCTGTACACGATGCGGTAATCGGACGAGTAAATCTTGATCTTAACGATGTCAAAGGGGGCGAGGAACGTCCGGAGATCCCGGTCGAGGATGAAGAAGTTTTGCGGAGACACTTCGACAACGACGCTGCCGTCGCTCTTGACCATGGTGAAGCGTGCCCTTTCGTCATCGGAAAGGGCGGTGCTGACCTTAACCGCGTCGTCTTCCGCGCTGTCAACCAGGTTCTTTTGCAGCACCTGGTAAAAGGCGTAGCCGGCGAGCGAGGTGATCACGATGATGGAGACCAGGGCGACTGAGACGAACAAGCGCAGAAGGGAGTCGGGATCCTGCTTGGCATCGGCATGAAAAATGGTGCGGAAATACTTCACGGTCAGTCCTTGTCCGGGAGCCCCGGGGCGTATGGTCAGGCCCAGCGCCAGAGCGACAGGATCAGCACGATCAAAAATACTATGGTCAAGTTCATGTACGCCATGAAGAAGAACACCCGCTCGTGCAACGGGGCCTTGCGCTGGGTCACGTCGGCCAGGCTCCCCACCTCGGGCATGAGCAGAACCTTCTCGGATCCGTGCGGTGCCAGCTTGAGTGCCTCGCTCAGGTCCTCACCGGCATGGTGCCGCCCCATGTGCACCCCCTGTTTCCAGAGGCGGCTGGCGCTCGCGTCGTAAAGCTTACCTTCGTAGGCGAAGTAGGCGGGACGCCCCTCGTTGCCGTCGAAGGAAGCGAGCTCGTCCAGCGTCAGCTCTTTGCCTGCAGGAAGCGCAACCGGCTCGCGCCGCTTCCCCTTCAGCTTGGGTCCGATAACCAGCACCACGTAGGCGGCGGAGAAAACCATCACCAGGTAGAGGGATATCTTGACCAGCAACAGCACCCCGAAACGGGTGTGCAGCAGCATATCGAGGGAAGTCACCCGGAAGTGGGTCAGGATGGCGCCGGTGATCCCCATGACGCCCATTGATAGCACACCCACCTTGACCTCGCCGCGGGGGAGTCCCCCCGCTGCATAGGCGGGCTTGAGGACCAGGTGCACGTAAAGAATGGTGCCGAACCACAAAATGGCGATCAGCATGTGCAGGTAGCCCGCCAGGAAGCGCACCACCTTGCCGGCCGCGGAGACCTGCGGGGCCTCGCTTTTCACGGCGCGCGCGGCGGCGAACTGCTTTCCGGCCGCGGTCAGTTCCCCGCCCCCCGCCGGATCGACATGGCAGGCGTCGCAGCTCTTGCCGGTCTGCTGCGCGTAGATCTCCGTGGCACTGGCGGGAAGTACCGGAGCGGCAAGAGAAGCGAAAACCAGGAAAAGTAGCGAGAAGAGCAGACGTTTCATGCCGACTGTATAGCCTTATTCTCCAGTAAAGTCAACAAATTGGGGGTGCTTGCCACTCCGGCAGCGACATCCCCGGAAACGCGTTGTTGCGGGCGCCTGCCCAAGCATGCGGCATCATTCATCAAATCTATCTCTCTACTCACGGTAGGCATTGAAAACACCTGTAGCTCCCGATACAATGAGACCTTTGGCCGCAGCTATCATAAACTCAGAGAAGGGGAACACCATGTCACAGTGCCAGCACCAGACCATCCACCAAAAGGACTACAAGGTTCCCGATTACCTGGTCGATACAGTGGAGCTTTGCTTCGACCTTTCCCCGGAAGATACCCGGGTGCTATCCCGTCTCGCCATCCACAGCAACCACGACCGCAGCAGCGGAGTAAGACCGCTGGTCCTGGACGGAGAAGAACTGACCCTGGTGTCGCTCAAGCTGGACGGGGTCGTCCTGGAACAAGGGGCCTATCGGGTCGAGGAGCACTGCCTGGTGCTCCCCGAGCCTCCCGAGCGCTTCGTCCTCGAGGTGGAAACCAGGATCAATCCCAAGGAGAACAGCGCCCTCTCCGGCCTCTACGCCTCGGGCCCCATGCTCTGCACCCAATGCGAAGCCGAGGGGTTCCGGCGCATCACCTACTTCACCGACCGTCCCGACGTCATGGCGGTCTACACGGTTACCCTGCGCGCGGACAAGGCGACCTGCCCGGTGCTCTTGGCCAACGGCAACCTGGTCGAGAAGGGCGATCTCCCCGACGGGCGTCACTTCGCCGTCTGGCACGACCCCTTCAAGAAGCCCAGCTACCTCTTCGCCGTCGTTGCCGGAGACCTGGTCCACATCGCCGACCGCTTCACCACCATGAGCGGCCGACAGGTGCAACTGGAGATCTACGTCGAGGAGCGCAACAAGGACAAGTGCGAGCACGCCCTCAGGTCCCTGATGCACGCCATGCGCTGGGACGAAGAGCAGTTCGGCCGCGAGTACGACCTGGACACCTACATGGTTGTGGCCGTGGACGACTTCAACATGGGGGCGATGGAAAACAAGGGGCTGAACGTCTTCAACTCGCGCTACGTGCTGGCGAGCCCGGCAAGCGCCACCGACGACGACTACGAGGCGATCGAGGAGGTGATCGGCCACGAATACTTCCACAACTGGACCGGCAACAGGATCACCTGCCGCGACTGGTTCCAGCTTTCCCTGAAGGAAGGGCTCACCATCTTCCGCGACCAGGAGTTCTCCGCCGACATGCAGTCGCGTCCGGTGAAGAGGATCGCGGATGTGAAGAGCCTGCGTAGCGCCCAGTTCGCCGAGGATGCCAGCCCGCTGGCCCACCCGGTGCGCCCCGAGTCGTACGTGGAGATCAACAACTTCTACAGCATGACCGTGTACCACAAGGGGGGCGAGGTGATCCGGATGCTGCAGACCCTCCTGGGGCGCGAGGCATTCCGGGCCGGGATGGATCTCTACTTCGAGCGCCACGACGGGCAGGCGGTGCGGGTGGACGAGTTCGTGCAGGCGATGGCGGATGCCGGCAAGCGCGACCTGTCCCAGTTCATGCTCTGGTACGACCAGGCCGGCACCCCCGTCTTGACCGTTAGCGACGACTACCATCCCGAAAACGGTAGCTACACCCTGACCGTCACCCAGAGCTGCCCGGCCACGCCGGGCCAGCCGGAGAAGAAGCCCTTCCATATCCCGTTCGCCATGGGGCTTTTGGACGGGGACGGCAACGAGTTACCGCTCCAGCTTATGGGGGAGACGGCGGCCGGCGGGACTTCCCGGGTCCTCGAGCTTAGGAAGGAGACGGAAAGTTTCACCTTCGTGGGGCTCAAGGGACGTCCGGTGCCGTCGCTTTTGCGCAACTTCTGCGCGCCGGTCAAGCTCCAGTACCCATACCGTGACGAGGACCTGAACCTCCTGATGACGCGCGACAGCGATCCGTTCGTGCGCTGGGAAGCGGGACAGGTCCAGGCGGTGAAGCTGATCATAGGGCTCATCGCCGACATCCAGGCCGGCCGGGAGGCGCAGGTACCAGAGAGCTTCATCGGCTCCTTTAGAAGGCTTCTTGCCGATGAGCGCCAGGACCGGGCCTTCCTGGCCGAGACGCTCACCCTCCCCGCCGAGAGCTACCTCGCCGAGCAGATGTCGGTCATCGACCCCGATGCTATCCACCAGGCGCGCGAGCTGGTGCGGGCCACGGTAGGCCGGAGGCTGGCTGCGGAGCTCTTTGCCGCGCGGGCAGCCTGTGCCCCCAAGGCTCCCTACCGTCCCGACGACGGGCTTGACGGCTGCCGCCGTCTCAAAAACCTCTGCCTTGCCTACCTGATGGCGGCGGGGACGCAGGAAGCGATCGACGCCTGCATGGCCCAGTACAAAAGCGCGGACAACATGACCGACAGCTTGGGCGCGCTCGCCCCGCTGGCCAGCTGCGCCTGCTCGGAACGCGAAGAAGCACTTGCGTCCTTTTACGAGTGCTGGCGTGGCGACCGCGGCGTCATCGACAAGTGGTTCACCCACCAGGCGCTGTCGCGTCTACCCGACACCATGGATCGGGTGCTGGCACTTTTGGCGCACCCGGACTTCGATATGCGCAACCCGAACCGGGTCCGCTCGCTGGTGGGTGCCTTCAGCCAGGGGAACCAGGTCCGCTTCCACGATGCCGGCGGCAGGGGGTACCGTTTCCTCGCCGATCAGATCCTGCTTTTGAACGGGATCAACCCGCAGATAGCCGCGCGCATGCTCACACCCTTCAGCCGCTGGCGGCGCTACGACGCGCACCGCCAAGAGCTCATGAAGAAACAGCTGGAGCGCATCCTGGCCGAGCCGGGCCTGGCACGGGACGTTTACGAACTGGCGGCCAAGAGCCTGTAGTGATTGATCCAGCGACGGGTGGAAGAGAATTTCGGCAACATGAGTAGGTTGCCAGTAGAAACCGTGACAGAGAGTTCCCCCCTTTTGCGAAAGGGGGGACAGGATCTTTACTGCCACCCTAATAGCACGAGACCCCGCGTCCTCCCCTTCGCAAAAGGGAGGACGCGGGGTCTCGTGCTGAGCTTCGTGAACAGCAGGTATGTGGATCAGCGTCGCCGGGGCCAGCCCGGCTTTTTCGAGCGCTGCTTTATCGATGTCATAGGCCGGCGAGCCTGATGATGCGGTCCCACTCTTCCTTGCGCACCGGCTGGATCGACAGACGGCTGCGATTCAGCAGGGCCATCTCGCCCAGTTCCGGGATGGTCTTCAATTCGGAGAGGGTCACCGGCCGCGGCAGCTCGCGCACGAAACGCACGTCGACCATGTACCAGGTCGGCTTGTCGGGTGTGCTCTTGGGGTCGAAGTACTTGCTGGTGGGATCGAAGGCGGTGAAGTCGGGGTAGCCGGCTCGCACCACCTCGGCGATGCCAACCACGCCCGGTTCGGCGACATTGCTGTGGTAGAAGAGCACCTGGTCGCCAACCTGGACCTGGTCGCGCAGGAAGTTGCGCGCCTGGAAGTTGCGCACGCCGTCCCAATGCTCGGTGGCGTCGGGACGGCTCTTGAGATCGTCGAGTGAGAAGCTGGATGGTTCACTCTTGAAGAGCCAGTAGTTGGGCATGTCATTTCCTTTCGTCGTGTGTTCGAGAGCACTCCTCCCCCCGGAGGGGGAGGTGTTCACCAATATCTATTCCCGGTGTCCGTGTTTCTTCCGTTTCAGCACCTTCAAAAGCTCATCCGCCGTCAGCGTGTTCAACACGTCCTCCCGTTCCAGCCAACCGCGCTGGGCCACGGAGATCCCCCAATGAAGGGTTTCGAACTGGCTCTTGACGTGGGAGTCGGTGTTGATGGCAATCTTGACGCCCAGCTCCTTGGCCCGGCGCACGTAGCGGTCTTCCAGGTCCAGCCGCAGCGGGTACGAGTTTATCTCAAGCGCCGTGCCCGTTTCCCTGGCCACCTGGAGCACCTCTTCCATGTCCAGCTGATACCCTTCCCGCTCGCCAATGATGCGCCCGGTGGGATGGGCGATGATGTGCACGTACGGATTTCTCATGGCCGCCACGATGCGTGCGGTCATCACCTCTTTGGAGTTGTTAAAACCGGAGTGGATCGACGCCACCACCACGTCGAGCTCCTTGAGGACCTCGTCGGGGAAATCCAGCGTGCCGTCCCCGTGGATGTCCATCTCGGTGCCATGCAGCACCCGGAACCCCTTCAGCTCACGGTTCAACTCGCGGACCTCTGCCTGCTGCTCTTTGAGGCGCTCAACGGTCAGGCCACGCGCCACCCCGAGTCCCTGGGAATGATCGGTGATCGCGATGTACAAAAGCCCCCGCAGGCGCGCCACCTCCGCCAGCTCGGCGATGCCGTGGGCGCCGTCGCTCCAGCGGGAATGGACGTGCAGGTCACCCAGGATCTCCTCCCCGGTCACCAGCTGCGGTAGTTTCCCCGCCTGCGCCGCCTCGATCTCCCCGCGGTCTTCGCGCAGGACCGGCGGCACGAAGGGAAGGTCGAGCAGCCGGTACACGTCCTCCTCGTTGCCGCCTCCCAAACGCACGTTGTCCTCTTCACGGAAGATGCCGTACTCGTTGATCTTCAGCCCCCGCTTCTGCGCCATCTCCCGAAGCTGGACGTTGTGAGCCTGGCTGCCGGTCAAATAGGCGAGCGCGGCGCCGTAAGAAGCAGGCTCCACCACGCGCAGGTCCACCTGCACCCCTTCCCGAATGGTGACACTGGCCCTGGTCGGGCCGCGCATAATGACGTCATGCACCTGGGGCAGGTTCAGGAACGCCTCCATGACACTGGCCGGGTCGGGGGAGGTAGCCACAATGTCGATGTCCTTGATGCTATCGCGGCGGCGCCTGATGCTTCCCGCCACCTCGACGCGCTCCAGGGACGCCTTCTGCTTGAGGGCCGCCACCAGTTCTTCCGCCGCCGGCAGCATACGCCCCAGCGGCTGCCGCTCCCGCCCCCGCTTGACGGCCTGGATCCCTTTCAGGATGTTCTCCTCGGTCTTCTCCTTGATCCCCTTGATGCCGACCAGGCGGTGTTCCCGAGCAGCTTGTTCCAGCTCTTCGAGGCTCGTGATCTGCAGCGCCTCGTAGATCGCCTTCGCCGTCTTCGGCCCGAGGTCAGGCACGGCCAGCATGGTGAAGACGCCGGCGGGCACCTCCTTTTTCAGCTGCTCGTAGTAGGCCGTGGTGCCGGTCTGCAGGTACTCCTCGATGCGCGCGGCCAGGTCCGTTCCCACACCTGGGATCTCCAGGAGTTCCTTGTGAGACATCTGGGCCAGGTCCCGGTTCACCCCTTCCAGATTGAGCGCCGCCCGGCGGTAGGCCCTGATCTTGAAGACGTTGTCCTGCCGGATCTCCATGATGTCGGCGATCTCATCGAACATCCTGGCTATCTCTCGGTTCTTCATGGCATCCCCCGGCACTCCGCGAGTTCCATGTTCTACGTTATGCTCTGCCTTCTACCTCAAAACCTTTCGTAGAGGCGCCGCTCTCACTTTCCGGCTTTGTCGCCCCAGAGTTCCTTCAGCCTGTGGTCCCGTCCGCAGCTCAAGCGGTAGTAAGAATACCGCAGCGGGTTCTTCTTGTAATAGTGCTGGTGATACTCTTCCGCCGGATAGAATTCGGTGGCGGCAACGATCTCGGTCTGGATAGGCGACTTCAGCTGTTTGTTCTTCTCGAGAGCCTGCTTGGACTGCAGGGCCAGCCGGCGCTGCTCTTCGTTATGATAGAAAATCGCGCTCCGGTATTGGTGTCCGACGTCGCAGAACTGGCGGTCCTTCACAGTGGGGTCGATGTTGTGCCAATAACGGTTGAGCAGCTTGTCGTAACCGATCTTGGTGGGGTCGTAGAGTATCTGCACCGATTCCGCGTGGCCGGTGCCGCCCGCGGAAACCTCCTCGTAGGTCGGGTTCTTGGTGTGGCCGCCGGTATAGCCCGACGTCACCGACACCACCCCCGGCAGCTCATCGAAGGGATGTTCCATGCACCAGAAGCAGCCCCCGGCAAAGGTTGCCTTCTGCAACTGCGCGGCCGGCGAGGAACCTGCCACCGCGAGGATGAGCAGCAAGGCGGCCGTTACTATTGCCCGTGTTTTCATTGTGCCTCCCTACCCCCCTGTTATTTACGCAAAGCTGCGGAGCCAAGAGAAGCTCAAGACCTTTCCAGTTTTGTGAGTTGCTGTTCTTTGCGCCTTTGCGGCTTTGCGTTAAATATCGGGTTTGTTACCTTCGTCGTCCCCCCCTACTTCGTCGCCACGAACTGCAGTGCCGCGGAATTCATGCAGTAGCGCAGCCCGGTCGGTTTGGGGCCGTCGTTGAACACATGGCCCAGGTGACCGCCGCAACGCCGGCAAAGGACCTCGGTCCGTGTACTGAAGAAGCTGCGATCCGTTTCGGTCTTGACGTTATCCTTGGCTATCGGTTGGGTGAAGCTCGGCCACCCGGTTCCGGACTCGAACTTGTCTTCGGACTTGAACAGGTCCAGTCCGCAACCGGCACAACGGTAGATGCCGTGGTCATGGGTTGTGGCGTATTTACCCGTGAAAGCCCGCTCGGTCCCTTTTTCCCGAAGGATGTGATACTGTTCCGGCGTGAGTATCTTCTTCCATTCCGCGTTTGTCTTCACTACCTCGTCAGACATGATGTAGTTCCCCTTTTCAGCTGAATAGACCTTGATACGGGAAGCGGCGTCAGCTTCGATACCTACTGCCGTCGCTAGAAAGAACAAAATGGCCAGAATAAACCTTCCATACTTCATGGCTCGATCTCCTGTAGGTACTGAAACATTTCCTCATACACAGCCCCTAGGATAGCATAGGCAGCAGAATATTGCATGACGGGCAGCTAGTTAAGAAACCGGCAGACCTGCCGAAAAGTATCTTCACCTTTTTGGCTTGAAGCTGGGGGGGTTATCCTGAATAATAGGTGACGTTGCCTGCATTGCTTTGGAGGAAAAATGAAGAGTCTTCTGGTAGTTCTGGTGATTTTTGTAACTGCAACGGCCGCCTGGGCCGAGATCTACACCTGGAAAGACACCACCGGGACCAGGTTCTACACCAACAGCCTGCACGAGATCCCGGCGCGCTACCTGAAAAAGGCGCGGGTCCTCGACGTGGCCACCGGCAAACTGGGAGGGTTGGCGACCGCACAGCCCGCAGCACCTGCCGCGGCACCTCGAAGCGCGGGCACCGCCTCAGCCGCTCAGCCGCTCGTGGTGCAGGCCCCGCCGGGACAGCCTGGAGCAGCGCCGGAGTTGCCGCAGCGGGCACAAGCGGCAGCACCTCCAGCCGCGAGCGCGCCTGCTGCAGCCGCAGTATCCCCGGCCACGCCGGTGGTAGAACGCGCGGCCGCCGCCCCAAATTCCACACGCCCTGCGGGGCGGCTCTCGCGCAGGGAGCTCAGAGCGCTGGGCAGGCGCACCCACACGGCCGAGGAATAGCTCGCCGAAAAACGGAGGCGGTTATGAAAGCAGCATTGCTCTTGCTGGCATCCCTTCTTCTGCTGACTGTGGCCGGTACGACCTGCGCCGAAGAGCTCATCTGCCGGGGCAACATCATCAGTACCCAAGGAGAAGGGATCGTGGCGCACAAGCACCGCTTCGAGGTCTCCGGCGTGACCGGAGGAGATATCCAGGCGGTGCTGGAGCAGTGCCGGAAGATCGCGCTGGAGCGACAAGCCCGCGCCGCCCGCAAGAATCCCGGCGGCAACTTCACCCCGTTCTCAGACGTCGAACTGCAGTGCAGCAAAGGCGAGGAAAAGATCGAGATACGCCGCAGAGTCCAGGCCAGGTAGCGTACACACATAGCCAACGTAAAGATGACAAGAGAAGTCCCCATGGGCTTCTCTTTTTTTTAATTGTTGATAGTATTTATTTTTAATTTGAATTTCCAGCAACGTTGTACCGATAAGAGTACGGGACGCGTCACCGGTCGCTCCGCCATACCCCAACGATTCCGATCGCTTACCTTCTTAGAGCAGGCTGCACCAGGTTAAATCCAAAGCGGCACCATAGGAGAACAGGATGAACATTCATGAGTATCAGGCCAAGGAGATACTGAATTCGTTCGGCATCCCCGTCCCCCGTGGTCGTGTTGCGCTTACTGCCGACCAGGTTGAGCGGGCAGCCAAGGAGATGGGAGGCCGCTGCGTGGTCAAGGCGCAGATCTATGCCGGCGGACGCGGCAAGGCGGGCGGCGTCAAGCTCGTGCACCATCCGGAACAGGCCCAGGAGTATGCCAAGGAACTGTTCGGCAAAACCCTGGTGACGCCTCAAACCGGCCCGGAAGGGCTCCGGGTGCGACGCATCCTGGTGGAGGAGGCGGTCGAGATCGCCCGCGAGTTCTACCTCTCCATCACCCTGGACAGAAGCGCTTCCCGCTACGTCCTGATCGCCTCCGCCGAAGGTGGCATGGAGATCGAAGAAGTCGCATCGAAGACGCCGGAGAAGATTCACACTCTGACCATCGACCCGTTCCTCGGGCTCAGATCGTACCAGGCGCGGCAAATCGCCCTGCAACTCGGGCTGTCCGGGAGCGTCTGCGAGGACTGCGTTAACCTTATCCTGAACCTGTACAAGGTCTGCCTTGAGAAGGATTGCGCGCTGGTTGAGATCAATCCCCTCGTGGTAACAAGGGCTGGCTGGCTCATGGCCATGGACGCCAAGATCACCTTCGACGACAACGCCATCTTCAGGCACCGCGAGTACCCTGACATGATGGACTACTCCCAGCTCGACCCGCTGGAGATCAATGCCGGCAAATACGACTTGGCTTACATCAAACTTTCCGGCTCGATCGGCTGCTTGGTCAACGGCGCTGGCCTCGCCATGGCGACCCTCGACGTGCTCAAGGAGTACGGCGGCGAACCGGCCAACTTCCTCGACGTCGGGGGCGGCGCCACCCGCGAGAAAGTGGCCGAAGCATTCAAGATCATCCTGCAGGACGCGGATGTGAAAGGGATCTTCGTCAACATCTTCGGCGGCATCATGCGCTGCGACGTCATCGCGCACGGCATCATCGAGGCGGCCAGCGAGGTGAACTGCATCCTCCCCATCGTGGTGCGCATGGATGGCAGCCAGGTCGAGGAGGGCAAGCGCCTCCTCACCGAGAGCGGCCTGAACGTCCAGTGCAGCGACAACCTCGGAGACGCAGCTTCCAAGATTGTTGGAATGCTGGGGTAAACGTCGAGATCATTTTCGGGAGATAAGCCTATGTCCATACTGATAAACAACTCGTCGAGAATAGTGGTCCAAGGGATCACCGGCCGCAGCGGCCTGTTTCACACCCAGCAGTGCCGGGAGTACGGCAGTAACATCGTCGCCGGCGTCACCCCAGGCAAAGGCGGCATCCACATCGAGGGAATTCCCGTCTTCAATACCGTCGCCGAGGCGGTGAAATACACCAACGCCAACGTCTCCATGATCTTCGTGCCGCCGCCGGGAGCGGCCGACGCCATTCTCGAGTCAGCTGCGGCCGGCCTCGAGCTGGCCGTCTGCATCACCGAGGGTATTCCGGTGCGCGACATGGTCCCGGTAAAGGCGGTACTCAAGCAGAGCAAGATGCGGCTGGTGGGCCCCAACTGCCCCGGCGTGATCACACCGGGCGAGTGCAAGATCGGCATCATGCCGGGCCACATCCACAAACCTGGCAAGATCGGCGTCGTTTCGCGCTCCGGCACACTCACCTACGAGGCGGTCAAACAACTCACCGACGTGGGGCTCGGTCAGTCGACCTGCGTCGGTATCGGGGGGGACCCGATCATCGGCATGAACTTCATCGACGTGCTGAAGCTTTTCAACGAGGACCCGGGCACGGAAGGGGTGTTCATGATCGGCGAAATCGGCGGCTCAGCCGAGGAGGACGCCGCGCACTGGATCGAGGAGCACATGAAAAAGCCGGTGGCTGCGTTCATCGCCGGGGTCACCGCACCTCCGGGCAAGAGGATGGGGCATGCCGGCGCTATCATCACCGGGGGCAAGGGCAAGGCGGAAGACAAGATCCGCACCCTCACCGAGTGCGGCGTGACCGTTGCTTCCAGTCCCACCAAGATGGGGGAAGCCATGCAGACAGCAATCGCCGCAAAGGGAAACGGCAAAAAGAAGTGACCACGACGGTCTGACTTGAAACGTAAAAAGGGGCACCTCCCTCACCGGGGGGTGCCCCTTTCCTTTTCCTGTAATAGCACCACGCACTTCCGCATCCCCTCTCCCCCCGGGAGAGGGTCAGGGTGAGGGCGATTCCCCCTCTGGCGGCTTCACGGCCAATGGCGAGACCTTGCCGGCCGGGATCCTTCCCTCGCAGGGCACCTTGGTCTGGCACAGGCCACAGCCGGTGCTGGTGACGCCATACTCGGCCCCGACAGCCTCGGGGACCGCTCCATAAACGTAGCCGCGGCAGATCGCCTTGTCGTGTCCCTCTTTTGAGAGTGCACCGACGGGGCAGCGCCCGATGCATGCGCCGCAGCTCCCCTCCCGGTACCACAGGCAGTTGGACCGGTGATCGCGCCATGGTCGCGCACTGGGTTCGATGGCAAGATCGGTGACAACGCTCCCCAGGCGATGGGCGATACCGCGCGGCGTGATCAGAGCATCGTTGAGGCTGAACGTCCCCAGCCCGGCGGCATAGGCGGCATGGCGCTCGGACCAGGAGGAGGCGATCCCCACCGGAGAGTCCGGGTACTCCCGCCAGGCTGGGTGCAACTGCGGTGCGAAGGCCTGGTAACCGGCATCTACCAGGAACTGCACCACCTGGCGGCGCAACGCGCTATTGAACGCCTCCCCGTGCTGCCTGGTCAGCGCCCAGGCGCGGGAGGGATAGATGGTTTCGGTGCGGTTACTGCGGCGGGTCTCCTCGGAGATGGGAAGGGCCCAGCAGATCACCGTGGCGGGCTGCCAAGGTGGAGTTTCGTGCTGCGCGAGCTCGGTCGGCGTAAGATGAAAAGGACCAATCACCGTCTGGTACTGGGTGAACAAAGGATCATCGGCAGCCGCGAAGCCAATCAACGGCTCAGTGAAGTACGGTCCCCCCTCTCCTGGGAACCGGTTACCGGGCTCCTCCCGCACGAGCCGCTCAATCATCTGGCAAAGGGCTTCTCTCATCCGTGGCACCTCCTGGCAGACTTACAGAAACCGCGAGACACCATATCACGATCTACAAAGGCAGCCATCATTTTCTTTCTGACGGAAGGAGTATAAAGGTCGCTGCCGTCATAACAGCACCCAGTATTAAATTATTTTTTATTAACTTAGCTTTTTTTGTTTACAGCGTGTCTCAAGTACAGACAGCATCTCCCGATAAGTGACCTGCACCAATGACACATTTCGCCAGCGGCAGCACGACCCGGCAGTATCGGCAAGGAGAAGGAAATGAAGGAAATCTTGAACGTTTACCTCAACCTCACCATCAAAGTCAGGCTCAGCCTGCTGTGCGTCTGCTACAGCCTCTGCCTGATCGCCACCGCAGTTGCCGCCCAAGCCGATTCATCCTTGATCAAGTACGGCTCGCTCGCCCTCTTCATCGGTCTTGGCGGAGTCTTCGGCGCGATCAACATCTGGTCCATCAGGACCCCGTTGGCGCGCACCATGCGCTACCTCGAGATCATGGCGCAGGGGGACCTGAGTGAAGAAATCGTCGTGAACCGCCGCAACGAGATCAGCCAGATGCTCAGAGCCCTGCAGAAACTGCAGGCGTCCATGCGTGGGATGATCCAGGGGATCCAGCAGACCGCCGACGAACTCGCCAATGCCTCCAGCCAGCTCAGTAACACCTCCCTCAGGATGGCCCAGGGTACCGAGCATGCTTCACAGCAGTCGTCTTCAGTCTCCAACGCCGTGGGCGAGATGGCGGGGGTCAGCAGTGACATCGCGCTCAGTTGCCAGAAGATGGCCGACCGGGCCGGGAGTACCAGCACGGCAACCAGCAGGGGGGAAGAGACCATCACCCGCATGACGTCGGTGATGGGTGAGATCGAGCAGATGGTTGCGGGGACGGTCGACGCGGTCAAGGCCCTCGGCGCCAACTCGGACAAGATAGGTGACATCGTTGTCGCCATTGAGGACATCGCGGATCAGACCAATCTGCTGGCGCTCAACGCCGCCATCGAGGCGGCACGGGCCGGCGAACAGGGGCGCGGCTTCGCGGTCGTCGCCGATGAAGTGAGGCGACTGGCGGAGCGGACCACCTCGTCCACCCGCGAGGTGCAGTCGATCATCAGCTCGCTGCAGGGGGACGTGAAGAACGTCATTTCCCAGATGGAACGCAGCGCCACCAGTGTCAGGAGCGGCACCGATGACGTGCAGCACTCAAGCCATGCCATCGGGACCATCAAGGAGCAGATCACTCCGCTTTTGGAGTACGTGTCCCAAGTCGCCATCGCGGCGGAAGAGCAGTCCGCCACTACCTCCAGCATCTCCGAAAGCATGCGGCAGATTATCGACGTGGTGCAGGAAACGGCGGGGGGAGCGCAGGAGTCGGCCCTCGCCGCAGAGGGTCTCGCCAACTCGGCGCGGGCGCTGCAGGACATGGTGAGTCGTTTCAAGGTGGCGGCGTAAAAACCAAAAGTCGTTTAACAGAAATAAAGGGGATAAAAGGGATAAATGCCTGTCCGATTGGCTATCCCTTTATCCCCTTATCTGTTTGAATCAAACGTGGAATTTGCGGGCGAGGTCGTTGTCGATGACGTAGACGCAGATCTCCTTGGCGCACTGCTTTGTGTACTTGAACTTCTCTGAGCTCAGGTTGTTGATCAGGAAGGTGACGTCGTCCCTGATGCGCTTGTCGTAGGTCTTGAAGGCCTCGGTATCGAAGTCCTTGATGGCGCGGCGGAAGTTGGCGTTCTCGAGGAACGGTTCCAGCACCTTCTCCTTCAGGTTGAACACGTAGCGGTCGTGCAGCGACTGGTACAGCGCCGTGTCCTGCGCCCGCTTCCCTTCAACCATGATTTCCTGCGTCAAGGTCCGGCCGGTGTACTCGCGCTGGGTCTCCTGCCGGAAGGCGAGACGCGCATCGTCCTCCACCTTGGCCCCCAAGAGACGCCGCTCGATCCCCGCCAGGAACTCCTCGGTTATTTCCAGCTTCTCTCCCGTGAACCGGCACACCTCGACCGCACCCGGCTCGAAGTTGACCGCGAACATGTAGTGCAGGATGTCACGCTCGATCTGCGCCTCGTTGTAGTAGTAGAGCGCCTCCTTCACCTCCTGGAGCACCAGGTAATCATAGTTGTGCACCAGCGACTCCATGAATCCGTCCGGGATCGACTCCTTCAACTCCTTGTGCCAGCGCGTGAAGAACGTGGACAGGTTGTTCATAGTGATCATCTTGTCCTTCCTGGCGTAGGCGGAGTAGAAGTCCGAGAAGATCTTGATGGACTCGCGCCCAGAGAAGCCGTGGTCCCCTTCGTGCTCGCTTTCGGCGATGATTTTCTTTCTCCGTTTCGCGTTGAGCCGCTTCCGGTCCTCTTCTGAGAGCCACTCCGGGATGTGCCCTGTGTAGATCTCCATCTTGAGAATCTGCAGGTTCTCGTCGCAGTAGAGCCGGTACTTCTCGGGATCGCCGATCCACTCCAAGAGCGCGTCCGACTTCACGTTCATCCTGGTCGAGATGATGACCCGGGCGAAGTTGTGCAGCACCCGCGGCAGGAAGCTGGATTCGATGTGTTTGCCGAAGATGTTGCGGTAGATCTCCACCTCGGTGTTGAGATCCATGACGTAGGGGATGTTGATGAACTCGATGCGGTCCGAGAAGGACTGCACCCCTTCGATGCTCCGCTCGTCCTCAGGGTTCATCAGGGCAATGAACAGGCTGCGCACGTTCTCTTCGATGTCCTCGACTTTGTGAATCCCTTCGCTGATGATGTTGTGCAACTCCAGGAGCCGCTCAGCGTTGTGGGACTTCACGTCCATCAGGGCATAGATGCCGTTATTGGTCTTGGCAAAGTTGGAGAAGAGGTACTTTACCTCGTTGCTGTCGCCCAACAGCAGGTCGATCTTCCGCTGCAGCATGTCGTTGGTGAGGATGTTCATCTTCATCGACTTGTCGCCCGGGTTGAAGACTGTGATCCCCTCGCCCAGCCTGCGGTTGAAACGATAGGGGCGCACCTTGATCATCCGGAAAATGTCGGCAGGGTCGTCGAGTCGCGCCGCGAGCGCCTGGAAGATGGACGTGCAAATGGTGCAGGGGGAGTCCCGGAAGACCCAGTCGTACTCCTTCTCGGTAAAGAGCTTCCACTTGAAGGAATCGTTCTGGAACACGTCGTCGAAGAAGGCGCGCCGCTGGGCCTTGTCGATCATGAGCAGCGGACTGTCATGGGACGGACAGGGGACCTCGACCACGTCGCCACCGCGCAACAGGGCCCGGGTGTCGAGGTGGTCGTGGGTTTCCAGTTCGTACTCGTCGAGGAGGTGGGAAAGCTTCTCCACAAAAGCGCTGACCTGGTGCTCCTTGAAGCTCCCCAGGACGCGGCGGTCCAGGTGCCAGACCACCTCGTAGGTCTTCCCCTCGTCGGTGCTGGCGTATTCCTCGAATTTCATCAGCACGTTGTTCAGGAAGGTACTCTTGCCGGAGCCGGGGGGGCCCTCGAAGATGTAGATCTTGTTCTGGCGGGCCCCGCTCTTCATGTCGGCGACGTGGCTCATGAAGCGGTTGGCAAACAGGCGGTCGGCGAAGAACGGACGGTCCGAGTTCTGCACGAAGAGCTTGGTGGTATCGTACGGGACGAAATTGATCGACTCCGGATCCTCGAGGTACTCGTCGGCTCCGGCGTTGACGTAGCTACTCACCATGTCGTGGAAGAGCTGGAAGATGTTGCGCATCATCCGTTCCGGCTTCTCCGTGACGAGCTGCATGAACTCCTCGAACGACATGTGCGTGGCGTTCTTGTGCTCAACGATGGTGCGGCTCAACTGCTTTATGACTGTCTCTAGATCTGGCATAGCTTATCCGCCTGTCACAGTATCTGCCGGCTGAGGACCTTTTCTTTCATGGTGTAGACCACGCGCTGCCACGTGATCTCCGGCTCTTCCACGCCTTCGCGCCCGGAGCTGCCGCGCTGCTGCTCGATCACCGCCTCGCTGGTCTCCAGTTGCACCGGCGCCCCCCAGAGGTATTCGATGCCCACCAGGGTGTTGGCGATGTACTCCGAAACCAGCTGTTTCCCCTCGAAGTGGTGTACCAGGTAGAGCATCCCCTCTTCGCCCCGCTCCGGCGCGATCTCGATGTGTGGCGGATGGTACAAAGAGGCGAGCACCATGTCGCGGTAGTCGTTGGCGTCCCGGCTCTTGACGTAGTACTGCCAGACCATGCGCTGCGGGTCGAGGCGCTTTCCGGTGACGAAGAGGTCGTAGCGATTGGTGAAGTCCTGGTCAATGAAGTCCTTGATGAACAGGTAATCGCAGTAGTTGCTCCTGATTTTGAACAGGTACTCGTCGCCTTTGCCGGCAGCTGCGTCGAAATGCTTTCTCTGCTCCCGGTCCGAGAGGCGGTTGAATTCGTAGCCCGTCTTGCCTTTGTCGCCGTTCTCCTTGAGCTGGTACATGAGCCGCATGCCCAATGCATAGGGGTTCATGCCGACGCGCGGCATGGAGGTAACGCCGGCATGGACGCGGGCGAAATCGACCTCGTGGCCCTTGATGCGGTCGTCCACCAGGAAGAGCTTCTCGTGCCAGTAGCTGGCCCACCCCTCGTTCATGATCTTGGTGCGAATCTGGGGCTGGAAGAAGATGGAAGTCTTGCGCACCACCTCGAGCACCGAGCGCATCCACTGGTTTTCGTCGCGTGCCAGGAATTCCGAATTCTCGACCAGGAACTTCATCAGGTCGCGCCGCTCCACCCGTTTCACGTTCTGGCTTTTGGTGAAATGCGCTTCCATCTCCGGGTACTTCGCGGTCACCTCGGCGAAGAAGATCCGCTCACCTTCTTCCCTGTTCTGGGCGATGGCCCCGTTGTAGCGTGCCACTTCCTTAAGGTATTCCCCGACCGGAAGCTTCTTCTCGACCTGCAGGAAGACGTCGAAGTAGTAGTCCAGCCGGCTTGATGTGGCAGTCTCCGGCGCCATAAACAGGGGGGAGAGCTCATCGTGGTAGGCGACCAGATTGTCGATGGAGCGGGCGAACTCGAGGATGTAGTCCACCCAGCGCCCCTTCTCCGCGCGGAGCTTGGCGATGACGCGCTTGTCCGAGAGCGCCTGCCCGGTGAAGTCGTATTCCCAGGTGTGGCGGAAGTAGAGGTTGTTCTGGAAGAAATCGATGTGGCCCAGCACGTGGTAGAAGATCATCACGTTGAGCCAGTCGGGGTTGTTGTCGTTGTAGAACGAGATGGGCGGCCGGGTGTTGATGACCGTCTCGTAGGGGTTGTGCGGATAGAGCTCGTACTCCCCTTTGCCGCGCAGCACCTCGACGTCATGCACCCAGTAATCGTACAGGGTCGGGATCATGACCTTCGGCGACAGTTCGATCAGGTCGCGGTTGGTGACGATATATTCCAGGCTCTCGTCGGTGAAGGTGAGTCCGGCGGCGCGCGCCCGCTCCTTGCATCCTTCCATGATCGCCTTGGTATGTTGGTTGATCAGTTCCATAACGGCCTCTTACGAAATCAGCCTCTTGATCCCCTCGATTACCCGGGCCTCCTCGGCATCCTCGTGCATGATGTCCATGCGCAGCAGGTCAGGCTTGTCCCGCAACAGCCCCGAGTTCTCCAGGTAACGCGCCACCTCGGTCCACTGGGTCCCCGCGTGTTCCGCGATGGTGACCCCCATGCGGCTCACGTAGCTGAGAATCTTCACCAGTTCCGGAATGGACTTGTCACCGCCGGTATCCCAGTCATCGCCGTCGGTGCCGTGGAAGACGTAAATGTTGTAGTCCGCCGCGAGGTTCTCCTTCTCGACGATCTCGTTCACCAGCTTGTAGGCGCTGGCCACCTCGGTCCCGCCGGCAACCCGGGAGTTGTAGTAGGTGTCGAAATCCGGCACTTCCTTCGCCTCGGTGTCGTGCAGGATGAAGCGAGATTCCACCTGCCCGGCGTACTGGTACAGGAGCCAGCTGTAGATCATGACGTGCTGGGTCGCCACCAGTTCGGTCACCTTGCCCGCCATGGAACCGGAGTAGTCGCGCAGGAAGAACACCATCGCCTGCGGCTCGTAATCCTTCTCCTGCGAGAAAATGCGGTAGACCTTGTCCCGCGGCGAGATCAGGAACCGGGTCGGGTCCATGTCGGCCGGATCGGGAAGATTGCCCAGCGAGATGTTGGTTTCCACGATCTTCCGGAGCGTCGCCTTCTTGTCCAGCACCTGGCCGGAGCCGCGGTTCCTGTCGGTGAGGTCGTAGATGTAGCGGGTGAAGGAGCGCTTCTTCCCTTTTTCCTTGAGGTTCGGAAGCTGGAACTGCTCGGTGAGGACCCGCCCGAGTTCGTAGGCGGAAGCGCCCATTTCGTGGGCTTCGCCCTCGCCCTGTCCCGGCCCCTGCCCCGGTTCCTCGCCGGTCTCACGCACCTTCTGCTCGCCGATGACCTCGCCTTCCTCGCCCTTGCCGCTACCGCCGGTCGAGCCTCCCTCACCCGGAGGACGGATGGTCGGATCATGAATGAGCTTCTCCTCTTCCGTGGAGGGAACCACCACGATCTTCCCCTTGCCCCCTTTGCCCGGCTTGATCAGTCTCCCCACCCGGATCTTACGGGGGAAACCGTCCTTCTCGCGCTGCCGGTCCCGCTCCAGGAGCTCGTCCAGCGCCTTCATGTGCAGCTGGTACGGGTTCGGGACCCGCTCCTGGTCCTGCAACACCGCAAGATCATGCCAGGCGTACAGGCTGCGGGAGAAGTCCGGGAAGGGGCCGCGGCGGTCGGCGGTGGAAATCTGCCACCTGCCGGCCAATTCCTCGCGGAAGCGCGCCTCGCGCTCGGGGGCCAACCCCTTGGCTTTTAGTTCTTCGAGATATCTTTCCGGGTTTGTCATGGCATCGTCGGCCTTATTAAGGCGGGCGAATGATTCGCCCCTACGTTGGCTTTATCCCCTCGCCCTTTGGGAGAGGGGCGGGGGTGAGGGCTTCGTATCCAGCAACATCTCGCTGTGGCAACGCCCTCACCCGGCCTTCGGCCACCCTCTCCCGGCGGGAGAGGGTAATCGAAAAAGTGGCGGCCTTGCCTCTGTCAGCTCTCATCCTCCTGCGTGCAGAAGTACTCGATGGTCTTCTGGGCGCAGGTGCGGCAGTAGCCGAGTTTCCCCAACATGGTCACGATCATCCGGTCGTAGAGCTTCTGGTTTTCCTCGTTGGTACGGTTGGCGAGGGCGCCGATCAGGCTCCCGGCACCGGCGATGTCGGATTTCAGCCGAACGTCGGTGACCGCTTTGACCAACTCCAGGTTATCCATGAAGTCGTAGCTCGGGTCGACAGAGATCTTCTGGCCATAGATCTTCCGGATCGAGGTCCGGAAGGAGGCGCGCTGCTCCTCGGTCTTCAGGCCGATGCGCTCCTCTACGCTCTTCACATAGCGCTCGTCGATCTTGAGCGCCTTCAGCTCGCCAGTCTGCGGATCTTTGTACTTCCACATCCGGTCGGGGCCGAGGTTCTCGGCGTCGATGCCGATGATCATGTTCACGTAGTTCTGCACGTCCTTCTTGATGGCGAAAGGCTCGTCCATGTAGGCGTTGAACATCTCGGTCATGATCCGCTCGCGGTAAAGCTTCTTGCCGGTCTTCAGGTCCTCGAGGTATTTGGCGCGCTCGTTGGGCTCCACCACGTAGTCAAGCACGACCCGCTCCAGGCTGCGGAAGACGTCGTAGGCCACCATGCAGCGCCCCTCGTTGGTCTCGGAGCTTTCCTTGAGGATCTGGATGCTGCGGCCGAGGCTCCTGTGCCCGAGGCCGCGCTGCCCGAAGCGCTTTGTGATGTCCGGCTCCTGCCCGAGAGTATCGATGACTTCGGCCAGCGCCTTGATGCTCTTCTCGCCCGCCACCTCGCCTGCGGCAAGCTTCATGGTCTCGATCGGAGTCAGCTTTTCGGACCTCGGCAGCCTGGTGAGCACCACGCCTACCGAGGCAGCGTAGTTCAGGTTCGGATCCTGGTGCAGCACTTCCTTGGTCAGGGTGGTCTTCGATTCGCCGCCGATGGCGTAGGCGGTCAGCCCCTCCTGCATCCGGTAGTTGGTGTTGTGCGAGACGTAGCAGATCCTGCAGCGGTCGACGATCGGCGCCTCCTCCTTTTCGGCCAGGAAGCGGTTGAACTCGGAGTTGTTGCTGGTGGCGATGATCATGGAGTCGATCGGCCACTTGTACCCGTCGATCTCGATGGCGCGGTTTTGGATCACGCCCAGGTACACCTGCACCAGGTCCTTCTTGTTCTTAAAGATCTCGTCGGAGAAGTGGATGCCGCCGCCGGCCACGCGGGCCAGCGCGCCGCGGCGCAGGTCGAAGCGGTACGGGTTGTTGGTATCCGACAGGTGCAACAGCCGCTGGATCGACTCCTCGCCGAGGAGGTCCACTGCCGACGAGGTGATCTTGTCCTTGGCGGGGTATTTGCCGGTGAGTGTCCCGAGGCTCTCGCTCATTGGCACAGGCAGAATAGCGATGCTCTCCAGGACCTTTTCAACGTCGTTGTCATGATACTGCCGGATTTCGTTGAGGATATAACCGGTGCTCGCACCTAGCGGGCGGTAGTTGCGGTACAGGGTCTCGATCTCCGCATCGGAGAACCCCTGCTCCCCGATGAAGCGGCGGCTTTCCTCCGGATCGTCGAAAAGGTTCATGGCGAGGATCATCGGGTCCTCGTAGGTCTCCGAGT
The DNA here is from genome assembly GCF_020179605.1 of Geomonas agri. Classification (NCBI taxonomy): domain Bacteria; kingdom Pseudomonadati; phylum Thermodesulfobacteriota; class Desulfuromonadia; order Geobacterales; family Geobacteraceae; genus Geomonas; species Geomonas agri. The sequence continues at coordinate 1,089,183 of NZ_JAINZO010000002.1, read as the reverse complement.
CGATCTCGCGGATCCGCCCGTAGTTGCCCAACTGCTCCATATTGAGGAACCGGAAGCTGTACTTGCGGTTGCGCCCCTGCAGGAAATTGCGGTACTTGCCGCAGAGGAACTCCACGAAGAAGGTCTTGCCGTTGCCCGGTTCACCGACCAAGACGAAGGCCATCTCCTTACTGGAGCCACCCTCGGCCGCGTCCTTCACGAAGGAGACGAAGCTGTTGATCTCATCGTACATGCCGATGGTGTGCTTGCGTCCGGTCCGGAAGATGTTGAAGTCATAGGTCGTTTTGCCGTTGACGACGACCTTCTCGAAACCCGGCTCCAGGATCATCCGAATGATCCCCTGGAAGGCGTTCTCAAAAACCCTCTCTCCCGCCTTGACGGCGGCCAGGTGCTGACGGAGCGTTTCGTTCTTGGCAGTCATGGTTTCCCTCCGCGTGTTATTAAGCTGCGGTGTTCGTTTTAATTGATTTTGACATCCAAAAAAATTATACCCCCCCTCCCTTTACTTTTGCAAAGTCTTTACGGGAAAGGGCCCGCGGGCGGTGCCGGCATGGTGATGCCCTGCCGGGCAGCCGTTAAGCTCGTTACTGTGGCGAATACATTAGAAAATTAGCAAATGAATTGTACCCACAGCTTTTATTTCTGCAACCAAGGGAAACAGGATTGCGGTGGCAATCGACGCAATCGATGACGATGCCCGCTCTGACATTTGCTTTAAATTTGCCTGTCGTCTGGTACCATTTGCTGGTCCCGCTCAAGGCAGTTTTCATTGGGAGAAGGAAAAGGAGGCCTACATGAAGAAGAGATTTTTGTGGCTGGTACTGGCGGCGGTGCTAGTGGCGCTGGCGGGATGCGGCGGCAATGACCGTCCCCTCGTTCAAACCACGATTCCCAGCGATCCGGCAGTGGATGGTGATATTGTCGATGTGGCAGGGGTGCGAACCATATCCCTGGTGACCAGGGATGCGCTACCGGGCGTGCTGGCGGGGGTGGATCCGGTAAATGACGACGTCTATCGCGCTTTCCTGAGCTTCCCGTTGGATAGGATTCCTGTGAACCATGTCATCAGTTCCGCAACCCTCAGTATCGTCATCCGCAGCGTCACCGTCTCCCCGCCAACGGCGACCATACCGCTTCGCATCGAACTGGTGTCGTTCACCCCCCCACTGATTGGAACGGACTTTGACCAAAGCATCCTGCTCCCGCTGAAAACCACGTTCGTATTGCCGCCAATCTCATCGGCTGACGTCAACCGTGAGGTGAACATCGACGTGACTTCGCTGATGGCCGAGGCGCAGTTCCAGAGACTGCCGGACTTCCAGGTGAGGATTATGCAGGACAACGATTTGCTCACCACGGTTCCCGGTCTTGTCGAGATCGACGAGGCAACCGTGGCCAACGAACCGCTACTGACCGTGGTTCACTTCTAGAAGTACCTGCTCACGTCGAGGTCGTAGAGGTAGGGATCCAAAATAGCGGTAATGGTCTGGGGGGAGCCGGGTGAGCCAAGGGGAATCACCTCTCCCCCCTCCGTTTCGCGCCCCTCACGGTCGGCGATGATGCGCACCAGGGGATTGTCCCACTGGGCCGGGTCCTCGCTGTTTCCCACCACCACCGCGATGTCCTTGTCATCCAGAAGCAGCAACGAACCCACCGGATGGATGCCTACGCAACTGACGAAAACCTTCAGGAGCGCCTGGTCATAAGACTTGCCGCTTTGCGACAGCATGACTCTGAGCGCCTTGTGGGGCGGATAGGCGGTGCGGCCGCTGACCCGCGACGAGGTCAGCCCGTCATAGCTGTCAGCGATGCTGATGATCCGCCCCAAAAGTCCCAGTTTCCGGTAACCCAGGCGCGGGTAGCCCGAGAAGTCCGCCATCAGGTGATGCTCGAAAATACCGGTGATGATACGCGCAGTAAGGTCGTCCAACCCCTTCAGCTTCATCACCCTGCGCACCCCGTACAGCGGGTGCTTTTCCATCAACTCCCGCTCCTCGGCCGACAGTTCTCCCACCTTGTCCAAGATCTCCGCCGGCACGTCGCAGTTCCCTATGTCGTGGAAGAGAGCAGCGAGCCCCAGCTCGCAGAGGTGGAACTTGTTCATCCCGAGCCGCTTCCCCACCACTAATGATAGGATGCATACATTCGCGGCGTGATGCTGCGAGGAGCTGTCATGGGAGCGCATGGTGCTGAGCCCCAGCAGGTCTGCCTCGTGGCTGTAGAGCAGATCTACGATCTGCTGCACCACGCGCTTGGATTCGCGCAGGCGCAGCCTGCGCCCCGAAGCCACCTCGGCTGCCACCTCGTCCATGGTGGTGAGGAGCTTGCGGTACAGTGGCCGCACCTTGTCTCCCGCCGACCTGAGCCGCCTAAACTGCGGTGTTATGTTGAGCACCTCGTCCTCGCGCAGCAGGTCGAGCTCCAGGTTGGCGATGCACCGCTGCTGCACCGCTTCCACTAACCTTTGGAAACGATCCGCCTCGTCCTCCTGCGGCTCCTGAAGCAGGTACACGAAACGCTGCAGATCGGTGCCAGTGATGCCCGGCCCGAAGGAGATGCTCCCCAGGTGATGGCGCCGCATCAGTTCGATGATGTAGCGCGGCCCCTCGAAACTGGCGATGTCCGGCCTGAGCCGGAACTCTCCCAGGTAGAGGTGCCCTGCCTTAAGGATCAGCGTGGCATCCTCATGTTGCCCGGTGATCGCCCGCAACACCTCAAGGAGGTTGCCCACCCGGTGCGCGATGGCCGCATGGCCGGCACCGTAATTGACGGAACTCTTGAGCAGGACGAAGAAATGCGAGACCAGGGTCTTGCCCAGCCTTGCCAGCTCTTCTCCCGCAGGTTCCCGATCCACCTCAAGTACCATGCCCGACCTCACCTCGTCCCACCACGGTTTCTTTCCCTGCCGGTATGAGAGGCAATGGCCTGATCCAGCATGGACCGGACCTCGCCTCCCTTTTTCTGTCCGCGCGCCTCTTCTAAAAGCTCCAGGGCAGCCTTGTTGCGTATCCGTCCCAGTGCCAGGACCGCCAACTGTACCGATTCCTTCTCATTTCCCTTCTGGAACCAGTAGCGCTTCAGGAGCTGCTCGCGCAGCATGGGAAGCACACTCTCCCGGCCCAACTCTCCCAGCGCCAGGAAAATCTCCTTCTTCTCTTCCGGCGGGCGCTCCTGGAAATCGTCGGCGCCGGCCAACGCCATAATGGGCTTCAGCGCAAAGGGAAGCCGCTCCCGGGTCAAGACCTGCAGGGCCTTGATACGCAGGGGGCTCGACTCGTCGCGCAGGTACTTGAGGAGGTAGGTCTTCGCTTTGGCGTCGCTGGTACGCTCCAAAAAGCCCAGCACTTCGCGCCGGATGCGCGGCTCCCGGTGCGTGATCAGCCCCAGGATCATTTTCAGCGCTGCCGGGGTCCCGATCAGGGAAAGGATCAGCACCACGTTGCGCACCAGGTACCAGCGCGGGTCGGAGAGAAAAGGCTCGAATACGGCCGGCTTCTCCTGCCCCAGTTCCACCAGTACCTCCACGATCAATTTGCGCACCTTGAGTTTTTCCACCCGCCCCAGGAGTTCGCAGATCGCCCGCAGGGAAGGTATACCCAGGATCAACAGCAGTTCCTTCAACTGGACGTAGTCGATACTCGCCTCGGCGCTGTCCAGCGCCACCCTGAGCACCTCGACGGTGGCATCGGAAAGCACCGCGGCCAGCGCCGCCGCCAACAGCTGCCGCTGCTCCGGCTCAGTTGTCGGCAGTTTTTGCAGGCGGTCCAGAAACCGCGCCAATTTGAGGGCGTGAGAGATGTCGCCAGCGAGCACGAGGTTGACGGTGAGATTGCCGAGGATGGCGGTGAAGTCAGCGAAAAGCTCCAGTTCCTGAACCTCGCTGACGATACCGGCCAGGATGCCGATCACGTCGTCGAGACCGTTGCAGCGCCCCTCGACGTCGACAGCCTTGCGCAACCAGGCCTCTTCTTCGGCCGTGAGCATGAGGAGGTGCTTGGGGATCATCCGCGGTGCCGGGGGAGGCTGGTGCACCAGCGCCTCCCGGATACGGTCAAGCGCTTCCTGCTGCTGGTCGGCATCCCCAGCCTCTCGCAACAGGTAAGGATCGCTGAAGTCGTCCTCGGTAAGGTAGCCGATATGCTGGAGGTTGCGCTCCCAAAGCTGCGTCACCACGTCGTCGTCGCTGCTGGGTCGCTCGAAGCCGACCACCCCGAGGAAAGCCACTATTTCCGCAGGCTCCACTCCCTGGTCGAAGAACATGGTCCTGATGCCGTCGGCATGGAGTCGGCTCGCCATGCTCTCCTTGGGGTCCTTGTTTTCATAAACCTGCGCTCCTTGGTAACGTAGCGTGAACGGCTCCACGTCCAGGGTGAGCTCACCGTAACGGGCCAGGTGAAGGGTCATCCTGGTGCCGAGGTCCGCAATGAATCCGATCAGCACGGGGTTGTTGGGCAGGTAGATCCTGAGCGCCTTCGACGTCTTGATCATAGCCAGAATGATCTGCGTCACCGAAGCAAGCTCTTCCTTACCGACCTCTTGCTGCTCAACACCCTGTTGCATCACGTTCCCTCGCCTGCGCAAGTAGTTCCGATTATCCCGACGCCCTAGCCCTTTCCTCTTGCTTCATGAGCCCTCAGCATCTTCCATACCGGCGTAAGCATACGCTTTCGTTTATATTAAGTAAAGAGAGCGCCAATTGGGAGAACCGGCGCTGCACCGCTTAATAAAAACAGCAGCATAAAAAAAGGGAGCCGGCTCGGCCGACTCCCTTTTGGTTGCTGCTTTGGACTACCGGGCTTACATCATGCCGCCCATGCCGCCCATGCCGCCCATACCGCCCATGCCACCCGGCATTGCCGGCATGCCGCCATCTTCTTTCGGCTTGTCAGCGATCATCGCCTCGGTGGTCATCATGAGACCAGCCACGGAAGCCGCGTTCTGCAGTGCGCTCCTGGAAACCTTGGTCGGGTCGATGATGCCGGCCTGGATCATGTCGACGTAGACGTCTTCGGCCGCGTTGTAGCCAAAGGCCTCCTGGCCGCCTTTCACCTTGTCGACCACGATGGAACCGTCGACACCTGCGTTCTGGGCGATCTGACGGATCGGCTCCTCGAGGGCGCGCTTGATCACGTTGACGCCGAACTGCTGCTCCGGTGCGAGCTGGAGGTTGTCCAGCACCTTGAGAGCGCGCAGGTAAGCCACGCCGCCGCCAGGGACGATGCCCTCGTCGACCGCAGCGCGGGTTGCGTGCAGTGCGTCCTCGACGCGTGCCTTCTTCTCTTTCATTTCGATCTCGGTGGCTGCACCGACCTTGATCACGGCGACGCCGCCGACCAGTTTCGCCAGGCGCTCCTGGAGCTTCTCGCGGTCGTAGTCGGAGGTGGTCTCCTCGATCTGGGCGCGGATCATCTTAACGCGGCCCTGGATGTCGGCTTCGCTGCCGTAGCCGTCGATGATGGTGGTGTTGTCCTTGTCGACGGTGATCTTCTTGGCGTTACCGAGCATGTCGATGGTGGTGTTCTCGAGTTTGAAGCCGACTTCCTCGGAGATCACCTTGCCGCCGGTCAGGATGGCGATGTCTTCCAGCATTGCCTTGCGGCGGTCGCCGAAGCCCGGGGCCTTGACGGCGCAGACGTTGAGCACGCCGCGCAGCTTGTTGACCACCAGGGTGGCCAGGGCCTCGCCCTCGATGTCCTCGGCGATGATCAGGAGCGGACGGCCGGACTTGGCGGTCTGCTCGAGAACCGGGAGGAGGTCCTTCATGTTGGAGATCTTCTTGTCGTGGATCAGGATGGCGACGTTGTCCATGGCCGCTTCCATGCGCTCCGGATCGGTCACGAAGTACGGGGAGAGGTAGCCGCGATCGAACTGCATACCCTCGACGGTCTCAAGGGTGGTTTCCATCGCCTTGGCTTCCTCGACGGTGATGACCCCTTCCTTGCCGACCTTCTCCATGGCCTGGGCGATGATGTCGCCGATAGTCTTGTCGTTGTTGGCGGAGATGGTGCCGACCTGCGCGATTTCCTTGTGGTCCTTGATCGGCTTGGAGATGTTCTTCAGCTCGGCGACCAGCGCCTCGACGGCCTGATCCAGACCGCGCTTGATCTCCATCGGGTTGTGGCCGGCGGCGACCAGCTTGGCGCCCTGGCGGTAGATGGCCTGCGCGAGAACGGTTGCGGTGGTGGTACCGTCACCGGCGACGTCGGAGGTTTTGGAAGCTACTTCCTTGACCAGCTGCGCGCCCATGTTCTCGAATTTGTCGTCCAGCTCGATCTCTTTGGCGACGGTAACGCCGTCCTTGGTGATGAGCGGCGCGCCGTAGGATTTCTCGATGACGACGTTGCGCCCTTTGGGGCCCAGGGTCACTTTCACTGCGTCTGCAAGGGTGTTGACACCTTTAAGGATGCAGTTGCGTGCGTCCTGGTCGAATTTGATGATCTTTGCTGCCATATCAAATATCCTCCTTGAAATTGATTGAATTCGGGGTTACTTCTCGAGAACGCCGAGGATGTCATCCTCGCGCATGATCAGGTAGTCCTCACCTTCGAGCTTCACTTCGCTACCTGCGTATTTGCCGAACAGCACCTTGTCGCCCACCTTCAGATCGATCGGGTATACCTTGCCGTCCTCGCCCCTCTTCCCGTTGCCAACTGCTACTACTTCGCCCTGCTGCGGCTTTTCCTTGGCGGTTTCCGGGATGTACAGTCCGCCGGCGGTCATGGTAGCTTCCTCAACCCTCTTCACGATGATACGGTCCTGCAGCGGTCTAAGATTCATGCTTTCCTCTCCTTTCCTTGAGATGCATCGATCTCTTGATTATTGAAAAAAATATTAGCACTCAAAACTGCTGAGTGCTAAATGCCTGCTAAATATAAACAGCATGCCCCCAAAAATCAAGGGCGGTCTGCAAAATAATTTCCTGACTGCTATCCCCCTGTTACCACTTCCTTTTTGCCAGCTCCTCCGCGTGAAACTTCTGGTACAGGATCTCCCATTCGCGGCTGCCGGGAACCTTGGCCTGGCTGTAGGAGGCGAGCTTGGCGCGCACGGCCTGGTCCACCTGCTCCATGATGGAGAAGAACCCCTCGATGGAGTCCTTGATGGAGTCAAGGGCACGGCGCTCATCCGGGAAATCGGCGAGGTCGTCGTTGTAGAGCTTGTCGTAGATCTTGTGGGCTATATGGGAAATGCGGTCTTCCGAGATGTGCATGGTCTCTCCTTAGATGACGTACCGGTCTGGTGGCCCGGCGAGGCGGTCAGTCACAGAACAATCTTTCTTTCTTTTGCCAGTTTGTCCTTGATCATCTTGAGCATCTTGTGCCGGTCGATCCCCTGACCTCCGACGGCCTTGAGCGTCTGCTCCAGCAGCGCCTCGGCGTCGCGCTCCAAGTCTTCCTCCTGCTTGACATCCTTGGCGATGGCGGCCTTGATTCCCGTCAGCACGGCGCCGCGTCCCTGTTTCTGCTGCACCAGCTGAGCACGCTCCAGGTCCCCCAGCACCTTTTCCGCCAGGCGCGCGATCTGTTCATCCTTAAGACGCATCTTACCTCCCGTTTATTAAAGGGTTTCAGTTCGGCGCATTGTACGTCAACCGGTCAAAATTGCAACAGTTTTAGGGACTGAATGAGCGACATTGTCATTAAAGAAAACAAGGTTGATTTCTCATAAGCACAGATCTACAATACAGCCACTACACGCTCTCTCTGCCGTGCCCGTGAGGTTATTAACGCCCCTGCGGAATAATTTATTGTACGGGAGCCTGTTTCGATCGTGGTGTGCTGCCCCATTGCGCGGGAATTGCCTAAAGCGATCTACAGGAGCCCACCTGAATGGGAACTCGCTGTGAGGCCCCCACAACCAAACGACAGGGCGGAGAGAGCTGCATTAAGAAATTAGGGGATCCGGCGACGGTCCCCTTTTTTTCGTCTTGCGCTGCTGTGGCTATGGATATATAGCAATAATGGCTCGCCACTCCCTGCTCCACGGCTCCGGAGGCACGCATGACTCCCCACTTCCTCCCCACCCTGGTCAACCCTCCCTTCGGAGACCCCGGCGTCTACGTCGACTTCCAGTTTGCCCGGAGGGCGATCCTCTTCGACCTGGGGGAGATCCACCGCCTCGGTCCGCGCAAGATCCTGCGCCTGAGCGACGTTTGCATCTCCCACACCCACATCGACCACTTCATCGGCTTTGACCTCATGTTGCGCATCATGCTGGGGCGCGACATGGCACTGCGCCTGTTCGGCCCTCCCGGCATCCTGAGCCAGGTCGAGCACCGCCTCGCCTCCTACAGCTGGAACCTGATCCAGAGCTACCCCACCGAGTTCGTCATCACCGTCACGGAACTACACCCGGATGGCAGCGGGGTGCGTGCCCGCTTCAGCTCACGCCGGGTTTTCGCCCGGGAGGACGAGGAGCGGCTGACATTCACGGACGGCGTGGTCCTGGAGGAGGAGAACCTGCGGCTACGGGCAACCTTCCTGGAGCACAGCATCCCCTGCCTCGCCTACGCATTCGAGGAAAAGCTGCACGTGAACTTCATGAAGAATCACCTCGCGGAATTGGGACTCCCGGTGGGACCGTGGCTGTCAGAAGTGAAGCGCGCCGTACTGCGCGGCGCGCCGGACGACCTGGTGGTTACGGTGGCGCTGCCTGGCCAGGCCGAAGGACGACGACTCACTCTCGCCGAGTTGAAAGAGAAGGTGCTGCAGGTGGTGCCGGGTGAGAAAATCGCTTACGTCACCGACACCGCATTTACCCCCGACAACCGCAGCCGCATCGTGGAGCTTGCCCGCGGCGCCGACTACTTATTTATCGAGGCAGTGTTCCTGGACGTGGATGCCGATCGTGCCAGGGAGCGCGCCCACCTGACCGCGCGTCAGGCCGGCCAACTGGCGCGTGAGGCCGGTGCCGCGCGCGTGATTCCGTTTCACTTTTCCCCGAGGCACCTGGGCGCCGAGGAAGAGCTACGCCGCGAGGTAGCCGAGGCGTTCGCCGGGGCATGAGGCCCGCGTGGAAGGCTCCCCTCGCCCTCCGGGAGAGGGGCAGGGGTGAGGGCAGAATCGCCGGCACTAGACGTAAAAAGGGAGACCCGTAGCCCGGGTCCCCCTTTCTCATTCAGTTTATGCAGCTGCGCCTAGTCGATCCTGAGCGCCACGAACAGCGAGGCCTCGCCCCTTCTGAGCAGCATCTTCAAGTAACCGCCCTTCTTCACTCCCGCGATCGCCTTGCTGTACTCCTTGACGCTGGCGATGCGCACCCCGTTGATCTCCCGGATCAGGTCGCCACCGACGATGCCCGCCTTCTCGGCAAGACTGTCGGCCTGCACGTCAGTGACCACGACACCTTTCTCTCCCTGCAGCCTCATGTGCTGGGCGCGCTCGGGGGTCAGGTCGGTAACTTTCAGCCCGAGGCGGTCTCCGGTGACAGCGGCGACCTCGTCCTCTGCGCCTTCCTTCAGTTTCTCGACAGTCACCTGGAGCGGCACCTGCTTACCGTCGCGCAGCACCACGAGCTTCACCTTCTTCCCTACCGGGGTCGCCGCTACGCGGCGCGGCAACTCGGCCATGTCCTTGATGGTGTGCCCGTCGTACTCGAGGATGATGTCGCCACCCTTGACGCCTGCCTTTTCAGCCGGGCTGTCCTTCATCACCTCGGCCACCAGCGCGCCCTGCTCGGTCTCCATCCCGAACGATTTGGCCAGATCCTGGGTCACCATCTGCACAGAAACGCCCAGCCAGCCCCGGGTGACCTTGCCGCTTTCTTTGAGCTGCGGCAGGATCTCCTTGGCCATATTGATCGGGATGGCAAACCCGATCCCCTGACCACCTGCCACGATGGCGGTGTTGATGCCGATCACCTCGCCATCGGTGTTGAAGAGCGGACCGCCGGAGTTACCCGGGTTAATGGAGGCATCAGTCTGGATGAAGTCATCATACGGACCACTGCCGATCACCCGCCCCTCGGCACTGATGATGCCGGCGGTGACGGTCTGGCTCAGGCCGAAGGGGTTACCGATGGCCATGACCCAGTCACCGACCTCCATCTTGTCACTGTCGCCGAGGGGTGCCACTGGCAAGTGGTCCTTCGCCTCGATCTTGACCAGGGCGAGGTCGAGTTTATCGTCGCGCCCCTTGATCTCCCCCTTGAACTCGCGGCCGTCGGAGAGCTTAACCTTGATGTCGTCTGCGTCCTTGATGACGTGGTTGTTGGTAATGATGTAGCCGTCATCGCTGATGATGAAGCCCGACCCCATGCTCTGCTGCTTGCGGGGTTGCTGGTGCGGCGCCTCGAAGAACTTCTCGAAGTACTCCTGGAAGGGGTCGCCGCCCGGGTGCTGCCTCTTCTTCATGGCTATGGTTTTGGATGTGCTGATGTTGACTACCGCGGGCTTGAGCTTTTTGGCGAGCTTCGCGAAGTCGGGGGTGAGCGTCGCGGCGCCCGCGACGGTGGAGAATACGGAGGAGAGAAATAAGCTAAACACCAGAAATCTTGCGACGATCGCTGCCTGCATGGCTACCTCCTGGGATTTGAGTAACGGTAAAACTAATACTGCCCCGGTGCTTTGTCAAGCCTGGCTGCCGTAAACAAAAAAACGGACCTCACCCCGGCTGTTACAGCCGGGAGAGGCCCGTTCGCCAGACAAGGGGATGTGCAGACTACTCTTCTTCTTTGAGGATGTAGCCCACGCCCCTGACGGTGTGGATCAGTTTCTTGTCAGCTTCGCGATCGATCTTCTTACGGAGGTAGTTCACGTAGACGTCGATGATGTTGGTGAAGCTGTCGAAGGTGTAATCCCAGACGTGCTCAGCGATCATGGTCCTGGTGAGCACCTGGTGCGGGTTGCGCATGAAGTACTCGAGCAGACCGTACTCCTTGGCGGTAAGATCGATCTCCTTGTCCTTGCGCCATACCTTGTGAGTAACCGGGTCGAGACGGAGGTCGGCAAAGCGGATCTCGGCGCCGCGGTCGAGCTCGCTCCTTCTCATCAGCGCACGGACGCGGGCCAGCAGCTCGGCGAAGGCGAACGGCTTGGTCAGGTAATCGTCCGAACCGGAGTCCAGGCCAGCCACGATATCTTCTACGGAGTCCTTCGCGGTCAGCATCAGGATCGGGGTGACATTCTTACGCTCCCTGAGTTCCTTGAGCACGGAAAGGCCGTCTTTTTTCGGAAGCATCCAGTCGAGCACGATCAGATCGAACGGCTTCTCCAGCGCAAGCTTCAGTCCCTCTTCACCGTCTGCGGCCGTATGGACTTCATACTGCTCCTCCTCGAGCCCGCGCTTAATGAAGCTGGCAACCTTTTTCTCATCTTCAACCACCAAGATTCTCATGTTGATTCCCTCTCTTTTAAATTAAGTCGACCTCTAATCGTGCCTGATATCACCATGAAGCCTGCTCAGAATCTCGGCGGCAGACTCCTCAACCGATTTGTTGGTTACGTCGATAACCAGCCAGGCGGGGTGGGCTCGGTAAAAGCGCCGACAGTAGGCGAGTTCCTCTTCGACCTGCCTGTAGTCGGCGTAGCTGCCGCGCGGGCTCTGCCGGAGGTTTCTGAGCCGCGCGCTGCGGATATCGACAAGTCGCTGCGTGTCGATAATGAGGCCTACCACCCGCTCCGGTTCCACCTCCTCCAACTCTGGGGGAGGATCGATTCCCTGGATGATGGGCACGTTCGCCACCTTGTACCCCTTGTGCGCGAGGTACATGGAGAGCGGAGTCTTCGACGAGCGGGACACACCGATCAGTACGATGTCCGCCTTGTGCAGGTTGCGCGGCTCCTGGCCGTCGTCCTGCTTTACCGTAAAATCAACCGCCTCCATGCGGCGGTAATACTCGGAGTTCATCTCGTACTGGAGGCCGGGGAGTTTCTGCGGCCTCATTTCCAGGAACTCGGCCAGCTTGAACAGCAGCGGGGTAATCAGGTCCACCGCGTCCAACTGCCTCGCCTCGCACTCGTTCCTGACGAACTGCGCCAGCTCCGTGTTCACCAGCGTGTAAAAGATGATGCCGGGGAAGCGATCGACCTCGTCTAAGGCCCTGATGATGTCTTCGCGGTTCCTGATCTGGCCGACCCGGCGCAGGCGAACATCCACGTCCTTGAACTGGGTCAGCGCGGCCCGTGCCACCCGCTCGACGGTCTCGCCCGTCGCATCAGAAAGTAAGTAAACGTGGTACATCCGTTGTCACCCGAAAACTGCCGCCCTACCAAGGCCTTATCGTCATTCCCATCAAACTCATTAGATATATACCATGTTTTTTCATTTTAGGCAAAACTAAAATTTAATGGGAAAAGCTTCTGTAAATTCTTATCGGCAGAGGCGGGAAAAATTTTAATTATAATTACGCCCCACTTTTTTTGGATGTCAAGGTTTTCATTGCCATTCCCTTTATTTCTCTGGTAGTTTAATCCGGCAATTCGCACCCCCCAAAGGAGACACAAACTCATTATGATTACAGACTGGGCGGAAATCGCCTGTGACGTCCCGGCCGAGATGGTCGACACATTAGCAGACTTCTTAGTGGAACTGACCGGCAACGGCGTCGGCGTTGACAACCTGCACCTGGACACCTTTTCCCTGGATACCCTCGAAGACACCAGCATCAAGACGGTGAAGGGGTACCTTCCCCTGGACGATTCCCTCGAGGATATGCGCATCAAGGTCGAGCAGTTCCTGGCCCAGCACGGCCCGGACTTCCCCGGCTTCGTCTATACCCCGCCCGTGGTCACCATCATCAAGAACGAAGACTGGGCCAACAACTGGAAGGTTCACTTCAAGCCGGTCCGTATCGGCAAGCGACTGGTCATCAAGCCGACCTGGGAAGAGTACCAGCCGGTCGAGGGGGACCTGGTGATCCAGATCGACCCCGGCATGGCCTTCGGCACCGGCGCCCACCCCACCACCAAGATGTGCCTGGAATCCCTGGAGCGGATTGCTGTTGCCACTGACGGCAGGAAGCTTCCCAACCCTGTCCTCGACGTCGGCACCGGCTCCGGCGTGCTCAGCATCGCCGCTGCGCTTCTCGGCGCGACCGAGATTACCGCGGTCGACATCGACCCCGAGGCGGTCCGGGTGACGCAGGAGAACCTGGAACTGAACGGCGTCGACAGCGTGGTCAAAGCCTCCACCACCGACCTGTCCCAGCTTCCCGGCGGCTATGCCGTCGTCGTGGCCAACATCCTCGCAGAAGAACTGGTGCGCCTCTCCGACCAGCTCACCTCGCGCGTAGCACCCGGCGGCTGGCTGATCCTCTCCGGCATCCTCACCGAGAAGGAGGAGTTTGTTCGCGCCGGGTTCCCCGCACTGGAGTTGGTGGAAAACCCGCGTGAGCTGGAGTGGTCCTGCCTCACCCTGAGGAAACCGCTCTAACCATGCGCAGCTTCTTCCTGGGCGACAACCCCGTCAGCGACGGGGAAGCCACCGTCACCGGCGAACTGTACCGGCACATGGCGCGCGTGCTGCGACTGAAACAGGGGACGGAGGTGGAGCTTGTCGACAATGACGGCAGGCGCCACAGCGGCGTCATCGAGGAAGTCGGGGCCAAGAGCCTCACCGTCCGCATCGCCGTTACCTCCGCCGCTCCCGCCCCCGAAACGGGTCTGCGCATTACCCTGTACCAGGGGCTCCCCAAGGGGGACAAGCTCGACCTGATCCTGCAAAAGTGCACGGAGCTTGGTATTGCGGAAGTGGTTACCTTTGACGGGGCGCGCTCAGTGGTCAAGCTGCGCGGCGAGAAGACGGCTGTCAAGCAGGCCCGTTTCGAGAAGATCGTGCAGGAGGCTGCACGCCAGTGCGGGCGCAACTCCGCACCGCAGGTGGCCATCGGAGGTAGTTTAAAGGAGGTGCTCCGCGACGCGCCGCAGACGGTGAAGCTGCTTTTGTGGGAAGGGGAAGAGAAGACAACCTTGCGGCAGTGCATGGAACGTTACAAGGCTCCGGAAAGCGTGGCCGTGGTGGTCGGGCCGGAGGGTGGGTTGAGCCCGGAAGAGGTGGCAGCCGCCTTAGCCTGCGGCTTTACGCCGGTGACACTGGGGAAGCGGATTCTGCGCACAGAGACAGCGGGATTGGCCCTGGTCTCGATACTGCAGTTCCATTGGGGAGACCTGGGGTGACGGCGAAAGCCGCACCCCTTTTTCCTACCTGAGCGCGATCACCAGTGCCACTATCGAGACCAGCAGCGACACTCCCGCCACCCCCATAAGCAGCTTCTCCCGCGTCAGTACTACCTTGAGTGTCTTGATGGTGAGCTGCAGGTGCCCCGAGGTCTCCAGAAGCGCCCGCTCCAGTTTGCGGTTCTCCTCTTCCAACTGGTGCAGCCTGGCCTCCATACTGCTGGGGGACCCCGCTCCCATGAGTTTTCCCTTGGCGCGGTTGGCCATGTCCATCACCATCGGGATGTTCTCCACCAACCTGCCCCAGGGGATCCTGGTTGCCGCGATCTTGGCTACGCTCCAGATGCTCATGGTGCCTCCTTTATAAATTCCCTAGCTGAAAAACCTAAAGCCCCCCCGCCCCCCCTTTCGCAAAGGGGAGAGCCTCAGGCCCAGGCCATCGAATTAATTCGAAACAAGCTCGACAAACCTGCGCGCGAAGAGTGGCCCTTTCGCCTCATCCTCGTGCTTGAAGAAGACGAAGGCTTCGCTCCACCCCCTGCCGCGCACCAGCTCCGCCCACTTCCTCAGTTCCTCCACCTGGTAATCGGGTCGCCTCAACCTGAGGTACCCCCAGGTGGCGGTCGCCACGGCCGGAATCTCCAGCTCTCCCTCGATGTCGGCAATGCAGAGCGCGGCATCATTGCGATGCAAGAGCGCGAACACCTCGTCATCAAGCCAGGAGCGATGGCGAAACTGCAGCGCTACGCGGCGCCCAGGCGGGATCAACGCCAACAAGTCATGCAGCAGGGGGAGATCCTTCTTGAGGCTGGGGGGAAGCTGGAACAGCACGGCGCCCAGGCGCCGCCCAAGGACCCCGGCCACATCGAAGAGGTAGGAGACTTGGTCGCTGACGTCACGCAGCCGGTTGATGTGGGTGATACGCTGCGGCGCCTTGAGCACGAACCTGAAGGTCTCCGGGACTTGGTCACGCCACCCCGCCAGCATGGAATCGCTGGGCATGCGGTGGAAGGTGTTATTGATTTCCACGCTGTTAAACTGCCCGCCGTAGTAGCGCAGCATATCCCGGGACGGCAGGCCGGCGGGGTAGAAGCTCCCTTTCCACTCGGTGTAGGAATAACCGCTGGTGCCTATGTACAGGATCATGGCGTGCCTCCGATCCGTCTCGACCACAGCATCATGTTATACAACAGGGGGCGTCCTGCACAAGGCATTCTAATGGAAATGCCGCCGGCTCGAAGCTCATAGGACGAAAAAAGGCGGGCTCCTCATAAGGAACCCGCCTATCGTACCGCTATGTGCCTCTATCAGGAGATCAGCGAAGCCAACTCGTCGCCGAACGCCTCGCGCTGCCAGCGCTTCAAGAGCGCGTCCTGCGAGGAACCCGGCTCGGCGAGCGCCTCCAGGAGCGTGTTGTTGGCGACCAGCCCCACGCCAAGACCGAGCTGGGCCGACTTTGCCTCGCGCCAGACCTTGAGCCGTTTCACCTTCTCGTCCTGGAGCCGGTCCAGCACCGGACGGCGGTTTTGCTGCGCCTGCGGCAGCTTGTCCTGCGGCAGGGCCAGACCGTTGGCGATCGCCTGCAGCAGCCCGCGTCCGAGCCGCTCAATCAGCTTCGACGACATGGTGTGGATGCCCACCAGCTCGAAGTTGCTCCTCGGCTGTTTCTCGGCGAGCTCACGCAACAGGTCGTTACTGAGGATCCGGAAGGGGGGGACATCGGCGATACGGGCCTTCTCGTCGCGGAACTTCAACAGTTCCTCGAGGACAGCCAACTCGCGCGGCTTCATCTTGTTGGCTCCCTTGAAGCGCAGACACATCAGCTCGCCTTCACGCGACGGCGATCTCACCCCCGCCACCAGCTCGGACTCCTCCTCAACCCAGGCCAGACGCCCTTTGGCCACCAGCTCCGCCTCAAGCTGACGGTACAGGTCGATCAGCAGGGAAGTGTCCTTCATTGCGTATTCCAGCATCTCCTGAGAGAAGGGACGCTTGCTCCAATCTGCCTTCTGGTAGCGCTTGTCCAGTTCCACGCCGAAACGCTTCTTCAAAAGAGCGGCGAGGCCGAACTCGCTCTCGCCCAAAAACTGACTGGCGATCATGGTGTCGAAAAGGTTGACCACCTCGATGCCGAAGTCGCGGTACAGCGAACGCATGTCGTAGTCCGCGCCGTGAAAGATCTTCTTGATGGCCGGATTGGCGAAGATCGGCGCCAAGGCACGGACGTCGATCGGGGCCAGCGGATCGATCAGGCGGGTCTCCGACAGGGAGGAAACCTGGATCAGGCAGACTTTCTCGGTGTAGTGGTGCAGCGAGTCGGCCTCCAGGTCGAAGGCAAGCACCGACTCCTTCGAGAGCCGCTCTACGAGTTCATCCAGGGTCTTTTGGTCAGTGACGAGGTGTGCCGCTGCGGGATTTGTTGCTTTGTTCTTGTTCTGCAAATGGTTCCGTCCGTTTCTGCATCTATATATGCTTGCGAGATTTTTGGCCTTTGGCGACCGGCTCTG
The DNA here is from genome assembly GCF_020179605.1 of Geomonas agri. Lineage (NCBI taxonomy): Bacteria > Pseudomonadati > Thermodesulfobacteriota > Desulfuromonadia > Geobacterales > Geobacteraceae > Geomonas > Geomonas agri. The sequence continues at coordinate 1,072,563 of NZ_JAINZO010000002.1, read as the reverse complement.
GTCACGGCGACTGTGCCAGCCGGAAAGATTACAACTTTTTCACTTCCTGTACAAGTCCAGGATGCGCTATTCCGGGAAAAATTGTCGTTTACCGTCCTGGGCCGATCTCGATCAGCGCCTGGATCGTGCGCTCCATCTCCTCTTTGGTGCCGATAGTGATGCGCAGGCCGTGACTCAGCTTGGGGTCGGTGAAGTGGCGCACCAGGATCTTGCGGTCGTACAGCCCCTGGTAGATCCGGGTGCCGTCACGGTCCGGCGGGCTGGCAAAGACGTAGTTGCCACTGGAAGGGATGACATGGTAGCCGATCTTCTGCAGCTCGTCGGTGAACCAGGCGCGGGTTTCCTTGATCTTGGCGACGCAGTCGAGGAAATAGGCCTGGTCATGGAGTGCGGCGGTGGCGGCTGCCTGCGCCAGGCGATCCAGGTTGTAGTGGTCGCGGATCTTGTTCAGGGCAGCGATCACTTCCGGGCGCGCGATGGCGAGGCCGAGCCTCATACCAGCCAGGGAGTAGCTTTTGGAGAAGGTGCGGGTGACCACGACGTTGTCGAGGGAACGCACCAGTTCCAGCGAATTCTCTTCCGCGAAGTCCACGTAGGCTTCGTCCACCACCAGCATGCCGGTAATGCGGCCGGCCAGGTCAGCGATGTAGTTCTGGCTGTAGGTGAACCCCAGCGGGGCGTTCGGGTTGGTGAGAAAGAAGAGCTTGCCGTCGTAGCGCTCCGGAATCCCCTCCGGCTCGAAGGCCTCGGTGAGGCCGAAGGTGCGCACCTTGGCCCCCTGCACTTCGGCCAGCGTGCCGTAGTAGGAGTACGAGGGATGGATATAGGCGATCTCCTCGCCCTCGCCGGCAAAGGCGCGGATCAGATTGTTGAGCACCTCGTCCGAGCCGTTGGCCATGATGATCCAGGAGGGGTCGAAGCCATATAGCTTGCCGGCCTCCTCGCGCGCCAGGCGGCTGGCGGCGTCGGGATAGCGGCGCAGTCCCTCGCCGACTTCCTTGGCGATGGCGTCGATCACCTGCGGGGAAGGCGGGTACGGATTCTCGTTGGTGTTCAGCTTGATGTAAGAGGCTACGTCGAGAGGCTGGAAGCCCGGGACGTAGCCAGCCATCTGTG